>CAWUIY010000094.1:0-14733 GCA_963922555.1 uncultured Serratia sp.
CGTTGCAGCGGATCAGCATGCGCGTAGCCGGTTATCAAAGTTGCCAGCAGCAGCAGCGGTGTGGCTATCCAATTGGGTGTCATTACATTTCAACTCTTTTACGAAGTAAACCTTTAGATATTAACCTAAGCTGTGCAAAGACTCTGCTTGAAAAGCATCATTTTTTTACCAGCAAATAGCAATGGAACGCTTGAATGGAAATCATAACGGTTGCAATACTGACTCATGACAATGAAATAGTTACAGGGATTATGTCATAAACACGTTTTGTTGCGGTGTTACACGCTTAAGTACACGCTAAGCTGATATTCTAACGTAAGCAGCAGTCATATATTTAAAAGGTACATTAGGGATGGCAAAAGGTAACAACGTTGGTTTACTGAAAATTAAAACAAAAATAATCCTGTTGATGCTTTCGTTGCTTTCATTGCTTTCTGCCTCCGCGATGGCGGAAGAACCTCCGGTGGTTCTCACCGGGACAATTGGTAAATCAGCCGTGGTGATGGAGCTGGACTTAAATAAGCCAGAAGCGGTTACCGGGCGCTATTTTTATCAAAAGTATCATCTCGATTTACCGCTAAATGGCAGCATTGAAGACGGTGAATTGAATTTACAGGAAGGAACCGACGACTTTAACGATACGCCCCGCCCTGTCCTCAGATTACAATCAGACGGAAAATCAGGCTGGCAGGGAACCTGGTCAAATCCTCAGGGAAAAATCATGCCGATTGAATTGACTCCGGCAAAGCTTCCTGAAAGTAACCCAGACCCTTTTCTGACTCGCCTGATCCACGACTCGCCCTATGAATACCTGCGCCTTAGCGATCTCACGCTTAAAAAAGGCAAGCAGCAGAGTTTCATGGGTTATCAGCTTCAGTGGTGGCACGAACCGCAGTCAAATGTCTCTTTATTTACCCTCGCAGGAGGTTATCCCGAGGCGCAACTGAATGCCATTAATCAGCATTTAACCGCCAGGCTGTGGCAAGAGGTCATCGACTATCACGGCTGTATGTTGGGTGCGAGCCAGTTTGGAAGTGGCGAGTTCGAACAGACAGTGACCCCAGAGCTGCTTTCCAGCGCGGTAGTGAGCGTTAAAATTTCTACCAGCTACAGCTGCGGTGGCGCGCATCCCGACTTTGGCGATTCGCCGTTAAACCTTAATGCAAAAACGGGTAACCCACTGTCACTTGAGGATATTTTATGGATTGGCAAAGACAAGCCTTTTCACTATCTCTATGCCGACGATCGCGCCGACCAAAATATTAATACGGTAGGATTCGACGATTACTCGAACTATCGGGAAAAGAATTTTGCCCCATGGTTAATCTCGCAGTTCAAGCAGCTTTATCCCCATGAGATGCAAAAACCCAAGGGCGATGATGACTGTGACTACAGCGATGCCGAGATTTGGTATTTCCCCTCTTGGTATCTCACAGCCAAAGGCATCCATTTTGGCCCCTCTTTTGCCCGGGTAATGCGTGACTGCGAGGGGGTCAGCTGGTCGGTGCTGCCGTGGGCAACTCGCGACCAGCATCAGGGCGGCGTATCGCTGTCACTGCCGCAATAATAAAGGATGCAAACTGTGGCCGAACACCCGGCGCTCGGCCACAGAGTTAGTCCAACAGGCCATTAATTTGCGCATACTGCAATAAAATTACGGCTTTACCGTCTTTAATCTCGCCGCATCTGACCATCTCCAGCGCCTGCCTGAAAGGTACTTCCAGCACTTCGATATCTTCGTCCTCGACCCCGCCCCCCTCATTGTGGCGCGTGGTATCGTCATATTCAGCGGCAAAGAAATGGATAATCTCGGTGACGCCGCCGGGGGACATATAGAGCTCAAATAATTTGGCGACTTCACCAACCTGATAACCCGTTTCTTCGATTGCCTCTTTGCGGATACAGTCTTCCGGAGAGTCATCATCAAGCAGGCCGGCACAGGTCTCAATCAGCATGCCCTGTGAATTACCATTGACATAAATAGGCATGCGGAACTGGCGCACCAGCAACACGGTTTGTTTTTTACGGTTATATAATAAAATCGTCGCGCCATTGCCACGATCGTAGACTTCGCGTTTATGCTCAATCCTGCTGCCGTCTTTCTTTTGCAATTCATAGGTATAATTTCGCAGCGTAAACCAGTTATCGGATAACAATTTATCTTTGATAATTTCAATTTTGACAGTCATAGCGCCTCAATGTGAATCGTCGGGTTACTAATACTCATTACAATGCAAAGAATACGTAAGGAACATTAACTACGAATGAACCTAATATTGATAAATATTATATAGCCAGTATGCTCTTGGGAATGGATGAAAGCAGTAGCTAAAAGGGAGCAATAGCATGACTGATCAATATTCTGCATTTTTTACAAAATCTGCGTCGGTTTCAGAAGCAATAAACGACCGTTATTCAGATAATAATTCTTCGATTTATACCTCTCCAAATCCCAACTCTGCCGTTTCTGGTTCTGAAATGCATAATGTTTTGGATCATAAATCTATGATGAATAACTCATCGGCTTACAGTTCGTCCGTTCTCAACTCCGTAACTCAAAACTACAGTGTGATGATTGTCGATGACCATCCGCTGATGATTCGAGCCGTTGAGCAGATGCTCGGCGTCTCCAGCCAACTGCACGTGGTGGCGACAGCTAATGGTGGTGTGGAGGCGTTGGCAGCTGCGAGAATGACTGACCTTGACGTGATAATTCTCGATCTGAATATGCCCGGCATGTCGGGGCTGGAGACATTGAATGCCCTGCGCGCTGAAGGCTGTACTGCAAAAATTATTATTCTGACTTTTTCCGACAATCCTTGTGATATCGCCAACCTAATCAATGCCGGTGCCGATGCTTATCTGCTTAAAGACAGCGAGCCAGAATATTTACTTGAGCAAATTCTGCTTACCGCTCAAGGTAATAATCATCTTAGTGAAGAAATCCAGAATTCTGTGGTGGCCGAAAATAATAAGGTCAACCCGCTAGAGAAGCTGACTGACCGGGAAACCTGCGTGCTGAACGAGGTCGCCAAGGGTCAGTCAAATAAGGAAGTCGCTCGCGAGTTATCTATTTCGGAAGAAACCGTCAAGGTGCATATACGTAACGTGTTACGCAAGCTCGACGTTCGTTCGAGAGTTGCGGCTACGGTGCTGTATCTCGAGTCTCGCGCCTGAACTATTGATCAATCGCCTCGATAATCTGCTGCCGATGGCTATCAACCCACTGGGGATCTAACGGACCCCAGTGCTCAATCCGGTAATACCCGTCGTTGTTGCGCACGCCCTGCTGCACAAAGTTCAGCTTCACGCCCATTCCGGGCAGCGCCTTTAGGACATCCTGCAGGGTGCGCCTCGGCCAGCCACTCAAGGCCATCAAATTTGGGACGTTGGGGCGCTCATTATTCTCAATCAGCCAGCATAAATAGAGCCGACGTGCAAAAACTGAATTCAGCATAGTTCTACTCTCTGCTTCTCTTTTTTGTGAATACATTGTTACTTTCTTAAATAACTGAGTCGATTAAGTCTGTCAAAGGGCTAAACGCCTTCCTATCAAGCATTTTTTACATCATCTCCTTTTTTTCTCCACGTTTTCACCCCCGATTAAAGGTAAAGTGCAGGAGCGTTGGGCGCTTTTTTTAAGCTGATCACAACAATAATCCGCAAGCAAATGTTGCAAAAAATTGCACCCGCGCGAAATGTGATGACATAAAAGTAGGCTAATTTATTAGAAAGAACTTTATTTATTTTCCTGAAGTTAATCATCATCGATCACCGGATTTCGCCTTGTGATGCACAGCGCGTAAAAATGGCCGTCAGAAGTGATTACGAGGTTTGTGAGACATGGCTAATTTCTTTATCGATCGCCCCATTTTTGCCTGGGTACTGGCGATCATCATTTCCCTGGCGGGAGCTTTGGCTATCTATGACCTGCCGGTAGAGCAATACCCCGCTCTAGCGCCACCCAATGTCCGTATCACCGCCCAGTATCCGGGGGCGTCGGCCAGCATTGTCGAAAATACCGTCACGCAGATTATCGAGCAGAACATGACCGGCCTCGATAACCTGTTGTATATGTCATCGCAGAGCAGCAACGACGGCAAGGCGCAGATTACCCTGAGCTTTGTTGCCGGGACCGATCCGAACGAGGCGCTGCAACAGGTACAAAACCAACTGCAACAGGCGCTGAAACGCTTGCCGCAAACAGTGCAAAGTCAGGGGGTTACCGTATCTAAAACCGGTGATACCAACCTGATGATGGTCGCTTTTGTATCAACCGACGGCAGCATGAGCAAGCAGGATATTTCTGACTATGTCGCCTCAAACATTCAGGATCCGATCAGCCGCGTCGACGGTGTCGGGACGATCAACGCCTACGGCACACAGTACGCGATGCGCATCTGGCTCGACCCCAACAAGCTCAACAACTACAGCCTGACTACTTCCGATGTGGTTACCGCCATCGAAAATCAGAACAGTCAGGTTGCCGTGGGCCAGCTTGGCGGAACTCCGGCAGTCGACCAGCAGGCGCTTAATGCCACGGTCAACGCCCAGTCGCAGCTGCAAACGCCGCAGCAGTTCCGCGACATTACGCTGCGGGTCAATGCCGATGGTTCGGACGTAACATTGGGCCAGGTTGCCACCGTTGGCCTGGGCGCAGAAAACTACAACTTCGACAGCCGCTACAACGGGCAACCGGCATCGGGGATGGGCGTGCAGCTGGCATCCGGTGCAAACGAGCTGCAAACCGACACTGCCGTACGCGCCAAAATCAAAGAACTTTCACAATATTTCCCACACGGCCTGAAAACTGAAATTGCCTACGAGACCACCCCGTTTGTAAAAGCAGCGATTACCGACGTAGTGAAAACGCTGTTTGAGGCCATCGTGTTGGTGTTTCTGGTGATGTATCTGTTCCTGCAAAACTTCCGCGCAACCCTTATCCCGACCATAGCCGTGCCGGTGGTGCTGCTCGGCACCTTCGTGGTGCTGCATCAGATGGGATACAGCATCAACACGCTGACCATGTTTGCGATGGTGCTGGCTATCGGGCTACTGGTCGATGACGCCATCGTAGTGGTTGAAAACGTTGAAAGGGTGATGAGCGAGGAAGGACTCAGCCCGCGCGACGCAACGCGAAAATCAATGGGGCAGATCCAGAGCGCGCTGGTGGGTATCACCATGGTGCTGTCGGCAGTATTTGTGCCCATGGCGTTCTTTGGCGGTACAACCGGAGCAATCTATCGACAGTTCTCGGTGACTATCGTTGCCGCTATGGTGCTATCGGTATTTGTTGCGCTGACGTTGACTCCGGCGCTTTGTTCCACGATTTTGAAACCCATCGCTCAGGGACATCATCACGGAAAACGCGGTTTCTTCGGCTGGTTTAACCGCATGTTTGATAAAAACGCCCGCCGCTATGAGCACGGCGTTGGCCGCATTTTGCATCACGGTTTCCGCTATATGCTGGTGTATCTGCTACTGGTCGTCGCGCTGGGCTTTATGTTTGTTAAACTGCCCACCTCTTTCCTGCCGCAGGAAGACCGCGGCGTGTTTACGGTACAGATTCAGCTACCGCCAGGATCCACCATGGCGCAGACCACCAACGTCGTTTCTCGTGTCGAACAATATTTCCTGACCCAGGAGAAAAAAGACGTGCTGTCGGTGTTCTCGACTATCGGTTCGGGACCGGGCGGTAACGGGCAAAACGTTGCACGCATGTTTGTGCGGCTAGCCGACTGGGACGCTCGGACTTCCGGCGCCAATACCTCGTTCGATATCATCGATCGTGCCACCAAAGAATTCAGTAAAAACAAATACAACGATGCGCGCATTATCGCCAGCAGCCCACCGGCAATTAACGGATTGGGCAACTCATCTGGCTTTGATATGGAACTCGAAGACCACGCAGGTTTAGGCCATGCAAAACTCATGGCCGCGCGTGATTCTCTGCTGGAGATGGCCGGAAAAAGCCCGCTGCTTTCCCGCGTGCGTCACAACGGCCTCGATGACAGTCCGCAGCTGCAAATTGATATCGACCAGCACAAGGCACAGGCGCTGGGCCTGACTATCTCGGAAATCAACAGCACGCTCAGCACCGCCTGGGGGTCAACCTACGTTAATGACTTTGTCGATCGCGGCCGTGTGAAAAAGGTCTACGTGCAGGCAGATGCGCCTTTCCGCATGTTACCTGACGACGTTAACCGCTGGTACGTGCGCAACACTTCCGGCAGCATGGTGCCGTTTTCAGCCTTTACCAGCTCGCACTGGGAAACCGGGTCGCCGCGCCTGGAGCGCTATAACGGCAGCTCCTCGCTGGAAATCGTCGGCGAAGCGGCAAACGGCGTCAGCAGCGGCGCGTCAATGGATGAAATGGAAAAACTGGTTGCCAAACTGCCCGCCGGAATTGGACTGGAATGGACCGGCATGTCGTATCAGGAAAGGCTATCCGGCTCGCAGGCCCCTGCTCTGTATGCTATCTCGCTGCTGGTGGTTTTCCTGTGCCTGGCCGCCCTGTATGAAAGCTGGTCAATCCCGTTCTCGGTCATGCTGGTGGTGCCGCTGGGAGTTATCGGCGCGGTGATTGCAACTTACCTGCGCGGTCTCGAAAACGATGTTTACTTCCAGGTCGGTATGTTGACGATTATCGGGCTGTCGGCGAAAAACGCCATCCTGATAGTCGAATTTGCCAATGATCTCAACGTGCGTGGCAAAGCGCTGCTTGAAGCGACGCTTGAGGCTTCGCGCATGCGACTACGGCCAATCCTGATGACCTCGCTGGCGTTTATCTTCGGCGTACTGCCAATGGCTACCAGCCAGGGTGCCGGTTCAGGCAGCCAGCACGCGGTTGGGACCGGGGTGATCGGCGGAATGATTTCAGCGACGGTATTGGCGATATTCTTCGTGCCGCTGTTCTTCGTGCTGGTTCGCCGCCGTTTCCCCGGCAAACATGAAAGCCCGACGCTGATTAACGAGATTATCGACACTACCCCCGAGCCATGATAAGCAAGGAAAATAATGCCGAGGACATGTCGTGGCTCTTGTTTAAAGTTTAAATAAATAAGGTCAAATAACAGGTTTCGGAAATAAAAAAGGCGCTAATTAAATTAGCGCCTTTTTGTTAATGAACAGTTATAAGTTACGTTATCTGGTGTTTTAAATCAGTTACAAATAAAGCGTTACAAATACCATTCTCATCACCTGCTGGTTGTTTTTATAAGATTTTATATAAAACATTCAAAGCAAGTTTCACAAGATGATGATGACTATATCGGGTTTCCACGGGTGAAATCAGATGTAACTACAGGATCTTGTTATTATCTTTATCTAAGCAGGCTACGGTAATTAACCGCGCAGCATTGCTTCGATAAAGTCTTTCCAATTACCTAACTCTTGCTCGACCATAATACTCCCCTTGATTAACGCTGTGCATTATACGAGCAATATTTAGGCAGACAAATAGTTTATTCCGATAATGACACGTCGATCACGCTTGTACATCCGGTAACGTTGCACGTTCATTAAGTAAAACAGCCTGTCGGCCCTATTGCCTGCGGCGAATATTACGGCTAATGTTTGAACAATAAACAGTTTATTAAATAACCCGCTTATCTATTTCCCCAAACCTACTTCGCAGAGGGATTGCCGCAATGAGTTTTGAGATTATTACCAACGACAACATTGGCTCGGTCGACTGGCAGCGTCTGGCCGATATTCTTGAGCTCAGCGGCCTCAACAGGCGCGACCTGGCCAAGCTGGAGCGCGGATTTACCCACAGCCAGTTCCGTTATCTGGGATATCTCGACGGCGAACTCATCGCCTGCGCGCGGGCAATCAGCGACCTCACCTCGGCGTCTTACCTGAGTGACGTGGCAATCCACCCGGACTATCAGGGGCGAGGTTTTGGTGGCGCACTGATGCGCAAGGTTATGCAGGATTTAACGCCGTTCGGCAAAGTGATCATCTATGCCGTGCCAGATAAAATCGAATTCTATAAACGCTTTAATTTCCATCCTTTGCTGACGGCAATGACCTATGCCGAAGGTGAGGCGTTGGCCTTCTTAAGTCAAAAAGGTTATATCCCTTCTCCGGCATAGGCTTTTTATTACCCGTAGCGGATTTACCGCTACGGGACCGGATTTATTCAAAATCAGCGTTATTCGTTTCCGGCATCCGCATATAAACAATCAGCGAAATCAGGGCAGCAAGTGCAACATAGAGCCAGATGTAATTGATATAACCGTTAAAATGCATCCAGGTAGTGATATAAGGCGCAGTCCCACCAAATATAGCCACCGCCAGTGCATAAGGTAGCGCAATACCGGTGGCTCTGACTTCCGGTGGAAACTGTTCCGCCATAATCGCCGCGCAGTTACAAGAATAACCCAGCAGAAAAACAATCCCTACCAGCTGTACAAATAGCAGGCTCCAGAAATTATTATTTAGCATCGCCAGCAGCGGGTATGAGAATAAAATAAAGCCAATAGCGAAAGCGCCCAGCGTTTTCTTGCGACCGATCTTGTCGGACAGCATTCCGGCGAAAGGCAGGAGCACCATAAAGACCGCAATGCTGATAGTTTGCGATAAAAATGCGTCCTTAAGCGGGATCCCGGTGGTGATATTGGCGTAAGTCGGTAAGTAATTCAGCCAGATATAATAGGTCAGCGTCCCGGCTATAGTAATTCCCGCGACCCGCAGCGCGGCTTTAGGATGATGCACCAGCATCGCCTTCAGTGGATGCACCTGCGCCGTCGAAGCTGGCTTATGTCTGATAAACGCCTCGGTTTCATTCACCGTTACCCGCAACCAGATACCAATCAACCCCAAGGCGGCACCGATAATAAACGCCAGCCGCCAGCCCCAGTCAAGCAGTGCTTCCGGTGACATAAACCAGGTGAAAGTGGTGCCCATTAACGAGGCGATCAGCGTGCCGCCCGCCACGGAAACCTGCTGCCATGAGCCGGTAAATGCGCGACGCCCCTTGCCCGCAGACTCCACCAGCAGCGCCGAGGATGAACCAAACTCACCGCCCGCGGAGAAGCCCTGTACCAGGCGGCAAAGCAAAAGAATCGCCGTTGCCCAAACGCCAATCACGGCGTAGCTCGGCGTCAGAGCCATCACTAAAGCCGAGCCTGACATCATACTGATACTCAGAATCAGCCCTTTTTTGCGGCCAAACTTGTCGGCATAAGCGCCGAGAATAGCCGCACCCACTGGACGCATAATAAAACCAATCGCAAAGAAACCCAGCGTGGTCAACAGGCTGGCGACGCTATCCCCTGCCGGGAAAAACTCTTGTGAAATCAGTTTGACGAACACCGCGTACAGGCCCCAGTCAACCCATTCGACGACGTTGCCGATCGCAGCGGCGAAAACCACTTTCTTCTGATGTGCAGTAAATTTGTGAGGCGAATCCATTGAAGCTTCGGTAGCTACCATCTTAAAACCCTCTTTAAATGAAGTGTTTCCCGTTGCTGACGCCTTAATTTAATTTTTTATTTTTATTCGAATGAACAGCCGATCCGTTTTAGATTTTTTATTCGATCGGCTTTGGCGCTATTTATTATTTTTTAACTGTTTGCCGACATGATTTGCCAACCCGGCATGGGTGGTGAACCACACGCCCGCGTGCGAGGTGATGTGTTGCATCAGCTCGTCAAGGATCACCATTCTTGAGCGATGGCCGATCACATGCGGATGCATGGTCAACTGAAACACGCCGCCCTCTTTATAAGCCTGATTGAATTCGTCGATCCAGATTTCCAACACGTCCCGCGGTTTGGTATGCGGACGAATCGAGTTAAAGCGATCCATGGTGAAATACGGGGCATCATCACGGATCCACTCGACAGGAATTTCTACCACGCCGGTCGCCACGCCCTCTTCAATCAGTTCATAGGGTTCATCGTCCGCCATTAATGAAGAGTCATAGACCAGCCCCATCTCGCGAATGATTTTTAGCGTGTAAGGCGAGTAATCCCATGAAGGCGTGCGGATCCCCACTGGGCGAACGCCGGACGTCTTTTCAAGTACCTCGGCGGCGCGCAACATCAATTCGCGTTCTGTGGCGTAATCCAGCAGCGAATTGCGCTCATGGATCCAGCCGTGGATCCCCACCTCATGGCCCGCCGCGACATACGTCTTGCTCTCGTCAGGGCGGAGCAAGGCACAAACGGCTGGCAGATAAAATGACGCCGGAGCCGCGTATTTCTCCAACAAGGTCAGGATACGACCGATACCCACGCGCGCGCCGTACTCCCCTGCTGCCATGCGTCCGGGTGAGGTTTCACCGTCACGCAGAGGAATGGTTTCATGATCGCTATCGAATGAAAGTGCGACCGCGATTTTGTTATTATCCGGCCACGCGGCTTTCAGCGGCTGCCCGGCACGCACTTTATCGACATATCCACGCCATTCGCTTTCCGGCCAGGTCCAGGGTTGTGACATATTGCGGTTCCTCTCAAATGTGCGATTCAGTAGCAAAAACATTTCGTGCGCTATTTCTGCTACCGCCATCTCGAAGCGCTTCGGAGCCTGTTGTAAGCAGGCTCAAATAGCGGTAAAAATCGTCAGACAATTCTGTTTTAAGTTGTCTGACGAAAAAACGCAAATTGTATTGTGGTGGAGAATTTCCGAGCATGTCAGAACAAAAAACAACCCAAAGCGCCAGGGAACTGGTGGAAGACCGAATTCGCTCAGGGATAGCCGTGGGTGATTTTTTGCCCGGAGAACCGCTGCGCGAACGTGAACTCTGTGAACTGACCGGCGTTAGCCGCAGCGCAGTGCGGGAAGCATTTCGCAGTCTGGAAGCCAGCGGGCTAATTACCACCGTGCGCTATCGAGGGCCGATGGTTTCTCAGCTTTCGATTGAAGAAGTGCAGTCAATTTATGAATTAAGAGGCATTTTGGAAAGTCAGGCGGCGCGGATGTTCACCCTGCGGGCCAGCGATGAACAGTGCGCCAGGCTACGCCAAACGGTGGAAGAGATTGGCCGTGGGCACCATACGCAAGACATGGTGTTAGTGATTGCCTCTTCGGAAAATTTTTATCACGTGTTGGCGGAGGGTACCGGGAACGTTGCCATCGGCCAAACGCTGTTTTCTTTGCTCAACCGGTTGGCGTTGTTCCGCTTCTCGTCCACCCGCTGGCCGGGCCGCGCCGAGAAAAGCATGGCCGAGCTGCGGGCTATAATCAGCGCCGTGGAGCAACGTGACGCAGAGGCGGCGGCACGACGCGCACTGGAACATACTGAAGCCTCTGGGGAAATCGCCCTGCTGGTGATTGAGGAACGTAACCGGGGCGCGCTCGCCAGCGGGCGCACACGACGCAGGAAAAGCGCCTGAACTCAGGGCCGCTAAGGGTGGATCCAGCCCGCGTTTTACAGCATTATGTAAAGCATCATTTTTGCGGACCGCAAACGCTGGCAGACAGCGGCTTGCGGTCCGCCATTGGCTACTCTTTCGCCCAATCCTTTCCCGGCATTGGGCGAGTTAACATTTAGGGTTGTTTTCGCATGGCACAAGTTCCTTCAATCACGCTTTACGGCATCAAAAATTGCGATACCGTAAAAAAAGCCCGTCGCTGGCTGGAAGATAACGGCGTCGAAGCGCGTTTTCATGATTATCGCGTTGACGGCCTGGACGATACGCTGATTCAAACGCTTCTCGACAAACAGGGTTGGGAAGCAATGCTCAACACGCGCGGCACCACCTGGCGCAAGCTCGACGAATCAGTACGTGCCGCCTGCGATAATGCCGACGCGGCCAAGGCACTGATGCTAGAACATCCTGCCGTGATTAAACGCCCCTTCCTGCTCGCCGACAGCGGACAATCGCTGCTCGGCTTTAAACCTGAAAGCTATGCGCAATTTGTTGCAGAGGTGAAGTAAATGATTTGTCCGGTTTTAGATCTTGCGCAGCAGTTGATTCGTCGCCCTTCCCTTAGCCCGGATGACGCTGGCTGTCAGGAAATTCTCATCGCCCGCTTGCAGGCCATTGGTTTCCATATTGAAACCATGAACATCGGTGATACCCTTAATTTCTGGGCTACGCGCGGTGAAGGCCAAACGCTGGCCTTTGCTGGACACACTGACGTCGTACCCACCGGCGATCCGGCGCTGTGGATCACACCACCGTTTGAGCCAGCACTGCGCGACGGCATGCTGTATGGACGCGGCGCGGCGGATATGAAAGGTTCACTGGCGGCCATGGTCGTGGCGGCTGAACGCTTTGTCGCGGCGAATCCAGACCATCAGGGTCGCCTGGCGTTTATGATCACATCGGATGAAGAAGCCAGTGCGGTCAACGGCACGGTTAAAGTGGTTGAAGCTTTAATGGCACGCAATGAGCGCATGGATTACTGCCTGGTGGGGGAGCCTTCCAGCACCACTCGCGTAGGTGATATCGTCAAGAACGGCCGCCGTGGTTCGATGACCGCCAATCTTCAGATCCACGGCGTGCAGGGTCACGTGGCTTATCCACATCTGGCCGATAATCCGGTGCATCGTGCTATGCCTGCGCTGAATGAGTTGGTCGCCACCGAATGGGATCGCGGCAACGAATTCTTCCCGCCAACCAGTATGCAAATTGCCAACATCAATGCCGGAACCGGCAGCAACAACGTGATCCCTGGTGAACTGTTTGTGCAGTTCAACTTCCGTTTCAGCACCGAGTTAACCGATGCGCTAATCAAGCAACGTGTTAAAGAATTGCTTGATAGACATCAGCTTAACTACACGCTTAACTGGGTGGTTTCCGGTCAGCCGTTCCTGACGTCGCGCGGTGCGCTGGTCGATGCGGTGATCAACGCGGTGCAGCATTACAGCGAAATCACCCCGGATCTGCAAACCACTGGCGGCACCTCTGATGGGCGTTTTATTGCTCTGATGGGCGCACAGGTGGTGGAACTGGGGCCGGTGAACGCCTCAATCCATAAGATCAATGAATGTGTGCAGGCCGCCGATTTGCAACTGCTGAGCCGTATGTATCAGCGCATCATGGAACAGTTGGTCGGATGATCAACCACGCGATGCTGACCGGGCGTTCTACGGAACACCTGGTCGAACTGGCCGCTCATCACCGCCTCCAGCCCGAGGCGGTGCAGGCCTTTCTGGCATTGCAGAATGCGGCTGCAAAAGCAGGGTTCAATCTGCAACCCGCCAGCACCTTCCGTGATTTCGCACGTCAGCTGGCTATCTGGAACGGCAAGTTTCACGGCGAGCGCCCGGTGCTCGACAGTCACAGTCAGCCGGTCGATATCAGCCAGCTTAATGATGCCCAGCGCGGCGAACTGATCCTGCGCTGGTCTGCCCTGCCGGGTGCCAGCCGCCATCATTGGGGCAGTGATTTAGATATCTACGATCCTCTGTTATTACCCGAAGGCAGCAAGCTCCAGCTCGAACCCTGGGAATACGAGCGCGGCGGTTATTTTTATCCGCTCACCCAGTGGCTCGATGAAAATATGGCTGCGTTTGGTTTTTATCGACCGTTTAGCCATGACACGGGCGGCGTGGCGGTGGAGCCATGGCATCTGAGCTATCGCCCTCTGGCCGAGCAGTGCGAGCAATTACTCACTCCCGAAGTCCTCGAAGAGGCATGGTTGGGTCAGGATCTGGCCGGTCATGGCTGGGTTAGCAGCCAACTGCAGAGGATCTTCCAGCAATACGTTATAATTAAAGCTGTTGCAGGCAAATAGTCCTGTGCAGATGCAGGATAACCAGTAAGGGAGCGAACTTATGGAATGGATTAAAGATTACTGGTGGATAGTGCTGATCATTTTGGCCGGCATACTCATCAGCGGCATTAAAGAACTGCTTCGGGTCGATGTAAAAGCTTACCTAAAAGACAAACCTGAGATCCCGCCGCATCGTGATAACAACGCCGAGTGGGATGACGACGACGACTGGCCTAAGGACAAGAAAAAGTAATAGCCAGCAAGTATCCCTTCTCAATTCTTAAACCTCTGGCGGCAGGGGTTAATTCACCTGCCGCATCTATTCTAGGCCTGCAATCTCTCAATCGCGGCGGTAATCATCTGCGGGCTGATACCGTGAGCGACCTTCGGTGCCAGATCCAGCGTACAGGCACTGCCCAACTCTTGCAGACGTTCGGCCCCAATCACTGCGTTATTGGCAGCAATCACCGGATCGCTTTGACCGTGGATAAAATGGACGGTGGTCTCCGGGGCAATCGCCGTCTCCGGCAGGCTGGCAAATCGGCCACTGAATGAGACGATACGCCCTGCCAGGTTGTGCTCCACTTTGGTGGATTCCAGCGACATAATCGAACCCTGCGAAAAACCTATCAGGATAGTATTAGCCGGAGTTACACCGCTTTTTTGTTGCCAGTCGCGCACAATTTTAATGAACAGCGGCATTGATTCGGCAATACGCTGATGACGGTTTTCCTCGGTGACGCCCTGAACCGAAAACCACTGACGCCCCTGACCCAAATCACAGGCAAAAGGGCTGCCAATAGAAACGATCAGCGCGGCCGGAAAGCTTTGGGTAAAATAGCGGCCAATTTCGCCCATTGATACCGGGTTATCGCCCACCCCGTGGAACAATAAAATCAGCGGGTTGGGCTGACCCTGCGGTTGCTGAACAATAACGTGATCTGGACTCATAGCGTAACTCCTGAAACTTTCTGAAAAGGGTGCCGCCGCGTCGTTGCGGTAACGGATGTGTTCACTATACGCGGCTGATAAATGAGGAAAACAGGGTTTTATTGAATAACT
>CAWUIY010000095.1:0-14731 GCA_963922555.1 uncultured Serratia sp.
CCGAAAACCACGGTAGAGCAGGCGTTGAGCGGCATGCTTGAATTGGCTCTGAGCCATTGGCAATACCATGAAGAGCTGTGGGTTCGCGGTGAAAAAACTGCGCGTATCACCGTGTTACAGGCGGTTGAGGCCGTACGCCAGACGCTGGTCATCGTTGGCGGCCTGATCCCTCGTAAAGCATCGACCGAGCTTCGTGCACTACTGACTGAACTGGCCGAAAAATTGGAGCAAAAAGGGCTGGATGCGCAGGAAGTTTGCCTGAGTGCTGAATATCTCAAGTGTAAGTTAGTACTTACTTCATGGTTGGCTAATCAGGCGTGGAAACCGTTTGTTGATGATAAATCCCAGAAGAAACTGGATGGGTCTTTCAAGCGCTTCGCCGACATCATGCTCGGTCGCACCGCTGCCGACCTGAAAGAGGCATTTGCCCAGTCGCTGACCGAAGAAGGTTTCCGTGACCAGTTGGCCCGCCTGAAACGCCAGATCATCTCCTTCCATCTGCTTTCCGGTGCTTATCCTCTTGAAGAATCAATGGCCTACATCACTGTATGGACCGAATTGCAACAGGCGATAGTACAACAGCAACACGCCTGGGAAGACTCGGCGCGTCAGCATGCGGTTATTCAACCTGCATTCTGGCTAAACGGACAGCCACGTTAATTGCGAAGCCCGGCCTGGCATCACGCCAGGTCGTCTATGAAAGGAACCCGAAGAATGTTGCCTCTCACCCCGCTGCTTGAAGCCCAAGCCGAAAAGCTGCACCTGCGTTTTAAACAAAGCATTGAACAACAGCAGTTAAATGACGTGCCCGCGCTCGACGAAGGCGCGCTCAAGGTCTTAGCCAGCAGCGATTTTATCAGTGAGAATTTTATCGTGCATCCGCAGTGGTGGCAGGAAATATCTGCTTGTCCGCCGCATGTTGACGAATGGCAGCATTATTCGGCCGAGCTAGCAGCAAAGCTGGCGCAGGTTACTGATGAAAACGGGCTGATGCAGGCGCTACGCCAGTTCCGTAAGGCTAAGATGCTGCGCATCAGCTGGTCACAGGCGATGCAAACCAGCAGCTGTGAGCAAACGCTGCAACAGCTGAGTGTGTTGGCTGAAACGCTGATTGTTGCCGCTCGCGACTGGTTGTACGAGATTTGCTGCCGCGAATGGGGCACGCCGGTCAACGCTGCAGGCGAACCGCAGAAGTTGCTGATCCTCGGCATGGGGAAACTGGGCGGCGGGGAACTGAATTTTTCATCTGATATTGATCTGATTTTTTCTTATCCTGAAAACGGGCAGACCCAGGGCGGACGCCGACAGCTCGAAAATGCGCAATTTTTCACCCGCCTTGGGCAACGCCTGATTAAAGCGCTGGATCAGCCTACGATTGATGGCTTTGTCTACCGGGTTGACATGCGCCTGAGGCCGTTTGGCGACAGTGGTCCGTTGGTCATGAGTTTCTCGGCGATTGAAGATTATTATCAAGAGCAGGGCCGCGACTGGGAACGCTATGCCATGGTCAAGGCCAAGCTGATGGGCGGGGCGGAAGACGCCAGCAGTCAGGAAATTCGCAAGATGCTGAAACCGTTTGTGTTTCGGCGTTATATCGATTTCAGCGTTATTCAGTCGCTGCGTAATATGAAAGGCATGATCGCCCGCGAAGTTCGGCGTCGTGGCCTGAAAGATAACATCAAACTCGGGGCGGGGGGTATTCGCGAGATTGAATTTATCGTGCAGGTCTTTCAGCTGATCCGCGGCGGCCGCGAGCCTTCCCTGCAACAGCGTTCGCTGTTACCCACTTTGCAGGCCATTGACGCACTGCACTTGCTGCCTGAGGATCAGGTGCGCCAACTTACCGACAGCTATCTGTTTTTGCGTCGATTAGAAAACCTGTTGCAGGCGATTGCCGATGAACAAACGCAAACATTGCCAGAAGATGCGCTCAACCGTGCTCGTCTGGCGTGGGGCATGAATTTCACCTCCTGGGATGAACTGAGCCAGCATACCCTTCAGCACATGCTGGCTGTTCGTGCCGTGTTCGACGAGTTAATTGGCGACGACACGCCCGACGCCGGAGATGACCCGCAGCAGGAGCAGTTCCACAGCCTGTGGACCGATCAGCTCGACGACAGCGATTTGCTGACGCTGGCGGCCGATCTCCCGGAACAGGCGCGTGCAAATTTACTGCGCACTATTGCCGAGTTCCGTCAGGATGTGGATAAACGCACCATTGGCCCGCGTGGACGTGATCAGCTTGATCAGCTGATGCCAAGGATGCTGGCGCAAGTGTGTACTTACCACAATGCCGACGTAGTGTTACAGCGTCTGACTCTGTTACTGCTGAATATCGTCACACGCACGACCTATATCGAGTTGCTGGTGGAATATCCCGGCGCATTGAAGCAGTTGATTCGCCTGTGCGCGGCGTCACCGATGGTCGCGAATCAGCTGGCACGTCACCCAATCCTGCTCGACGAACTGCTTGATCCTAATACGCTTTATAAACCCATTGCCCCAGATTCCTATCCCGACGAGCTACGCCAGTACCTGCTGCGCGTGCCGCCGGACGATGAGGAACAGCAAATCGAAGCGCTGCGCCAATTTAAGCAGTCGCAACAGCTGCGCATTGCTGCCGGCGACATTGCCGGTGCGCTGCCAGTGATGAAAGTGAGCGACCATCTGACCTATCTCGCGGAGGCGATTCTCACGGCGGTGATCCAGCAGGCTTGGGACCACATGCTGGCGCGCTATGGTCAGCCTGGCCATTTGCAGCAGCGCGAAGGGGGAGGCTTTGCGGTGATCGGCTACGGCAAACTCGGCGGTTGGGAGCTGGGCTACAGTTCGGACATGGATCTGGTGTTCCTGCATGACTGCCCGATGGACGTGGTCACTGACGGCCCGCGCAGCATCGATGGTCGTCAGTTCTATCTGCGTCTGGCGCAGCGCATCATGCACTTATTCAGCACTCGCACCGCCTCGGGTATCCTCTACGAGGTGGACGATCGCCTTCGCCCTTCCGGCGCCTCTGGCATGCTGGTCAGTACTGTCACCGCCTTCCACGATTACCAACAGGAAAACGCCTGGACCTGGGAGCATCAAGCTTTGGTGCGCGCCCGTGTAGTCTATGGCAGCCCGGAAATGACGCAGCAGATCAACGCGATACGCCGCGAAATCCTCTGTAAGGCCCGCGATGGCGAGCAGTTGCAGAAAGAGGTGCGCGAGATGCGAGAAAAAATGATCTCCCACCTGGCGAGTAAAAAAGGCGATGTTTTTGATCTAAAAGCCGATCCTGGTGGGATAACCGATATTGAATTTATTGCACAATATCTGGTGTTGCGTTACGCGCATACCGAGCCAGAGCTGACGCGCTGGTCTGATAACGTGCGTATTTTCGAGCTGATGGCCCGTTACAACATCATGGAAGAGCAAGAGGCCGTGCAGTTGACTCATGCTTATGTGACCTTGCGTGACGAGATCCATCACCTTGCTTTGCAGGAACATAATGGCAAAGTTGCGGTCGATATGTTTGTCACCGAGCGCGAGCAGATCCGGGCCAGCTGGCAGCGTTGGCTGGGCTGAGCGGGTTTTAGCCCTAACCTATTTTGCTTGTGATATTATCGCGCGCATTGTTTTCAGGATGACAATCCATTTTTGGCTACGATTTATTGAGATAGCCAGTTTGCCAAGTTTTCTGCCCAAAAGTGATGGGTATATCTGTTTTGGAGTGTGGGATGAAAGTAACTTTGCCTGAGTTTCACCGTGCCGGTGTTTTGGTGGTTGGTGACGTAATGCTAGACCGCTACTGGTATGGCCCAACCAGCCGCATTTCACCGGAAGCCCCGGTGCCAGTGGTTAAAGTCAACACCATCGAAGAACGTCCGGGCGGTGCGGCAAACGTGGCGATGAACATTGCTTCGCTCGGCGCACGCTCTCAGCTAATTGGCCTGACTGGCGCTGACGATGCCGCGCGCGCATTGGGCGAACGTTTAAACGAAGTGAACGTTACCTGCGATTTTCTGGCCGTGCCAACCCATCCGACCATCACTAAATTGCGTATCCTCTCTCGCAACCAGCAGCTGATACGCCTCGATTTTGAAGAAGGTTTCGAGAATGTCGATCTGCATCCGATGCTTGAGAAAATCAAGCTGGCGCTGCCGCAAGCGGGTGCGTTGGTGCTGTCTGACTATGCCAAAGGCGCGTTGAAAGATATTGAGCAGATGATCGCGCTGGCTAATGAGGCGGGCGTGCCTGTGCTGATCGATCCTAAAGGATCGGATTTCGAGCGTTATCGCGGTGCAACGCTGCTAACGCCAAATCTTTCCGAATTTGAAGCGGTTGTTGGCCCTTGTAAGAGTGAAGAACAGCTGGTCGAAAAGGGCATGGATCTGATTGCGCGCTTTGATTTTTCTGCGCTACTGGTTACCCGCTCCGAGCAGGGAATGACCCTGCTGCAACCGGGCAAGGCTCCGCTGCATCTGCCAACGCAGGCACAGGAAGTGTTCGACGTGACCGGTGCTGGTGACACGGTTATCGGCGTGTTGGCGACCGTTCTGGCCGCAGGCAACAGTCTGGAAGAGGCCTGCTTCCTGGCGAATGCCGCAGCGGGCGTGGTGGTCGCGAAACTTGGAACCTCTACCGTTTCTACTGTCGAGCTGGAAAATGCCGTGCACGGTCGTTCAGAAACCGGTTTTGGCGTAATGACGGAAGAGGAGCTGAAGCTTGCCGTTGAGCAGGCTCGTCGGCGCGGTGAGAAGGTCGTAATGACCAACGGCATCTTCGATATTTTGCACGCTGGCCACGTTTCTTATCTGGCTAACGCGCGCAAGCTTGGCGATCGTCTGATCGTTGCCGTTAACAGCGACGCTTCAACCAAGCGCCTGAAAGGTGAGACGCGCCCGGTGAATCCACAGGCTCAGCGCATGGCGGTATTGGCTGCGCTGGATGCGGTTGATTGGGTCGTAGGTTTTGAAGAAGACACTCCGCGTCGTCTGATTGCTGGTGTCTTGCCGGATCTGCTGGTGAAAGGCGGAGACTATCAGCCGCACGAGATTGCAGGCTGTGACGAAGTATGGGCTAACGGCGGCGAAGTGAAGGTGCTCAACTTTGAAGATGGCTTATCGACGACCAAAATCATTAATCAGATCAAGGCACAGCAAGATTAAGCTGCCAACGTTTTGAGAGATAGACAGATAAAAGGCCTGCTGAAAAGCGGGCCTTCTTATTTTCGGGAGTCGGCGGCGGTTAAGCGGCTTTCCAGAAATTACTCTGCTTTTGGCGCAGATGCCGGGGCAGTGGCTACGTTGGCGACTGGCGCAGTGGTTGCAGAATCCAGTTTGCTTTCCAGCTCGGCCAGGCGCTGTTCCAGTAGGGTCAACTTCTCACGGGTACGCAGCAGAACCTGAGTTTGCACGTCGAATTCTTCACGGTTAACGAGATCCATGCGGCTGAACTGAGCCTGAAGAACCTGGCGCACTTTCTTTTCTGTATCTTCCCCAAAATCACGGATGCCTTTTGGCAGTGATTCATGCACCTGTCGAGCAATTTGTTCAATTTTTTTAGTGTCGATCATCGTCGTTACCCTGTTTCAGAAAAGTGGCGTTCTCTTAGTGTAATGCCTGAAGCCCGATCTATAAACCTATGAAGCGGCTTTTAATAGCACAAAGGGCGCATTGCTCCGACGTTTTTTTGGCGCTATAGTAACTTTGCTTATTCTCAGGGCGGGGTGCAAGTCCCCACCGGCGGTAAACCACAGAGTAAATTGATGAAACACTCTTTCATCATCGTGGAAGCCCGCGAGCGCTTGAGCTTCTCTTGACAGAGGAGCTTAAGGTCAGCAGATCCGGTGTAATTCCGGGGCCGACGGTTATAGTCCGGATGGGAGAGATTAACGAATTGTACGGGCTATTTTGCCCGCCACGTTATTTTATAGCGATAGCCTGCTATCCGTTTCGCATGGCTATGCTTACTCCGCAAGATGCCCTGATTCTGGTAATCCATTTATTTTTCATTGTGTTAATGAGGTTATTTTACCATGAATCAGACTTTACTTTCCGAATTCGGTACACCCGTAGAACGTGTTGAACGCGCACTGGCTGCTTTGCGCAATGGTCAGGGTGTGATGGTACTGGACGACGAAAATCGTGAAAACGAAGGCGATATGATTTTCGCTGCAGAAACCATGACTGTTGAACAAATGGCGTTGACCATTCGCCATGGCAGCGGGATCGTGTGCCTGTGTCTTACAGAAGAACGCCGCAAACAGCTGGAATTACCGATGATGGTTGAGCATAACTCTAGCCATTTCCAGACCGGGTTCACCGTGACGATTGAAGCTGCTGAAGGCGTAACTACCGGTGTTTCCGCCAGCGACCGTTTGACCACTATTCGCGCGGCGATTGCCGACAACGCCAAACCGTCTGATCTCAACCGCCCTGGTCATGTTTTCCCGCTTCGCGCCCGTGACGGCGGTGTCTTGACCCGCCGCGGTCATACTGAAGCAACCATCGATCTGGTAAGCCTGGCCGGTTTTCGTCCTTACGGCGTGCTGTGCGAGTTGACCAACGATGATGGTTCAATGGCCCATGCCCCAGAATGTATCACCTTTGCTAACGGCCACAATATGCCGGTAGTTACCATAGATGACCTGGTTGCCTACCGCGAAGCGCTGACCCAGCAAGCTGGCTAAATGCCTTTGTTGGAGCCGCATTGCGATAGCTTAAAGAAGCCGACGTTAGCGCGTCGGTTTTTTATGTCCAGATAAGATAATTAAGGTCAATTAATTTGACAATAAAAACCAATTAATAAATTTTGAAAACTGTCAAAATTACATAGTTAATAATTAATGTTTTTAAGGAAAGGGTAATAGACGATTAATTATACAGGCTATAAAGTCAATTATATTGCTTATAACCTATGCTGGTGTGAAATTGCGCTTTAGAACGTCATTGGGAAAATACTTTCCGTTTATTATTTTATTTATGTTCTCCGTCGTTTCATGTCTTTCCTTCGGCTATAAATTTCGGCCAGTGCATACCTTAAGCCTTTTTTTAATTCTGATTGTTTTATGCAATGCAAACGTTAGAATTTATCAATTTTTTGTTGTGATTATTGGCCTGGTTTCTGCTTGCTATATGCCAATGGCATTAACCTATGGAGCGCCTGATTTTAATGCCGTGGTGAACATTTATCAGGCAAGTGTTCAGGAGAGCGGTGAGTTTTTAAAAGCTATCCCGTGGTTTTACTCTCTTTCGATCTTGCCGGGTATTTTGTTAACCATCACGGCTCTGAGTGCGAAAATAGAAAAGTTAAAATATAGGAGGTGCTATGTTTTAATTATAATCGTGTATTTTTGCGCTCCGGGGATTAAAAGCTATTTTAAATATGGGAACTTATCCGAGTTCAATATCGGCTTACCGATATTCAAAGCCAGTAATGAAGCTGTTGAAAATTATCAGCAGGTGCTCGCAGATCAAGCCTTGCTTAGGCAACAGGTTGCTGTAGTCGATAGTTGGGACCCAAAGCCACGGGCTACAGCCTATCAGCTTTATATTCTTGTTATTGGCGAGAGTGTTCGCAGCGACTATTTACAGGCCTATGGCTTTAAAGCAGACAACACAGCGTTTATCAGTTCCTCATTTGGTATTATTTTCTCGAACTACATCTCTGCCGCCTCTTCTACGATGACCTCGTTATTAAATAGCCTGACTCTAGGCAGAAATGGTCAGCATGAAACCAATAATAATATCATTACTCTGGCTAAGAAATCGGGATTCGCAACGTATTGGTATTCTAATCAAGGACTGTTGGGGAGCGGAGAAACTCCTGTTTCAATTATCGCGATGAATGCAGATAAAAATATTTTCTTGAAAAAAGGAGATTATCAGCAAGATAACTACATTCCTGATAGTAATATGCTTGCGGGGATCCGCGACGGGATCAACGAAAAGAAACCGCTGAAGCTTATGGTTATCCACCTTATAGGTTCGCATCCGAGAGCCTGCACCAGAACGAATAATAAATACTCTTTTTTTAGCCAGTCGAAAGAAATTTCCTGTTATATAGAGAGTATTCATCAAACTGATAAATTACTTTCAGATATTGCGGAAATGGCAAAAGCCAGCGGAGAACGTTGGTCAATGATGTATTTTGCCGACCATGGGCTATCGTTTGAAAATAGTGACACGAGTTATGCACGCTTGCACCACGACGACCGTTTTAAACAGAATTACACAGTGCCGATGTTTATTACCGCCTCCGACAGTCATGAGCATACAGTCATTAACCAACCCAGAAGCGGACTGCATTTCTTGTCGCTGTTTTCACAATGGACCGGAATCAAAGATCGGTTAATCGATGACACCTGTGACATGCTGGTAAACGTACGCTGTGAAAATCAGGATACGGTGATCAAATTTAATCTTGAGAGGACGGCATTTTCATCACTGCCTGAAGATGTGGCAGCGCACTGATACGAGGGCGGTATTCAAATTTATTGAATATCATCATCACCGTTATCCGGCTGTTTCACGCCAGCTAAAGGAGTAATCTCTTCCTAACGAATGGTCGCGGTCTGGTAATCCCTGAAAAACGCGCCGTTGCCTCTTAATCTGAGCGGTAAGGAAAATTTTATGACTACCTCGCGTATGCCAGCACTGTTCCTCGGACACGGTAGCCCGATGAACGTGCTCGAAGACAACATTTATACTCGTGCCTGGGAAGCGTTGGGGGAAAAGCTGCCGCGTCCAAAAGCAATCCTTGCTGTTTCTGCTCACTGGTATACCCGCGGAACAGCCGTTACCGCGATGGAGCACCCGCGCACTATTCATGACTTCGGTAATTTTCCGCAGGCGTTGTTTGATAAACGTTATCCGGCTCCGGGATCACCAGCGCTGGCTAAGCGAGTACAGGAATTGCTCGAGCCTGCTGATGTGATTGCTGACACCAGCGAATGGGGCTATGACCACGGATCCTGGGGCGTGTTGATCAAGATGTATCCGAACGCGGATATCCCGATGATCCAGCTCAGCATTGACGGCACTAAACCTGCCGAATATCACTATCAGCTCGGCAAGAAACTGGCCGCACTGCGTGAAGAAGGTGTGATGATCGTTGCCAGCGGCAACGTGGTGCATAATCTACGTATGGTGAAATGGGAAGGCAATTCAGCGCCTTACCCATGGGCTGAATCTTTTGACCAGTTTGTGAAAGATAACCTCGAGTGGAAGGGCGAAGCCAAAGATCATCCGTTGGTCAACTTTATGCAGCATGAAGGTGCCGCGTTGTCCAATCCGTCGCCTGAGCACTACCTACCGCTGCTGTATTTGCTGGGATCCTGGGACGGCGTTGAGCCCATCACGTTGCCAACCGAGGGGATCGTGATGAGCTCATTGAGTATGCTTTCAGTGCAGCTTGGTTAAATTAGCTTAAAGTTAATTAATAATGCTGTGAGGATAGAAGCGCGAGAGATCCTGGGTGATCAGCGCTCTGTCTTCACGCAGTCCGATGCCGCAGGGTTGATCGTTGACCAACCAGCTGCCAATCAGCGTGTAGCTATCGTTGAATCGCGGCATCGGGCAGTATTCCTGTACGATCATGCCTTCTTTTCCGTATGGACCTTCAGCACTCGCCAGCTCTTTGCCGTTTTCGATGATGCGAACGTTGGCTCCCTCGCGAGAGAATAGGGGCTTAATCACGTAGCTGTTCATCGGCGGATGCGCGTCGTCGGCAAAATATGATTCAAGCAGGTTAGGGTGGTTCGGGAACATCTCCCACAACAGCGGCAGCAGAGCTTTGTTGGAGATAATGGCTTTCCAGGCAGGCTCTAGCCAGCGCACACCGGCATCTTCCAGTTTGGTGGAAAAGGTTTCGCGGAACATAAACTCCCACGGGTAAAGCTTGAACAAGTTGCTGATGATCTGATCTTGCGGATCGGTGAACTGCCCGCGCTCTCCCAGACCAATCTCTTCTATATACAGAAACTCGCTGGCGAGACCGGCTTCCAGTGCGCAATCTTGCAGATATTGCACTGTACCGCGATCTTCTTCCGTGTCCTGACAGCAGGCAAAATGCAGTAACGAAAAGCCGTGCTGGTTTTTCAATTCGCCAAAGCGCGCAATCAGTTTTTCCTGCATGCTGTTGAACTGATCGGCGTTAGAAGGAAGCTTGCCTGCGGCGATTTGATCTTCCAGCCACAGCCACTGGAAAAAAGCCGCTTCATATAATGAAGTGGGCGTATCGGCATTGTTTTCCAAAAGCTTAGGAGGATTAACACCGTCGTAAACCAGGTCAAGGCGCGAATAAAGCGAGGGCTGTTTCGTACGCCATGACGCTCTGACAAATTCCCAGACGTGTTTGGGGATCTGAAACTTCGCCATTAATTCGTCGCTGCTGACGACTCGCTCCACCACTTTGAGGCACATCTGATGCAGCTCGGCGGTGGCGTCTTCGATCTGATCGATTTGCGCCAGCGTGAATTCATAATAAGCATCTTCACACCAATACGGCTCGCCATACATAGTATGAAAATTAAAGCCAAACTCGGTGGCTTTTTCACGCCAGTTCGGACGCTCTTGCAGGGCTACGCGTTTCATCCTTAGCCACCCATGCTGCGCATTGGCGTACGGGTCGAGGAAGCCGCGCTGCGCTGCATCGAGGTCTGTTTGGCAACACTTTCGCCGAAACCGCCACGCGTTACCGTGCTGGTGGTCGCCGGTTTTGGTGCCATGGCCGAAGGGGGAACGTTCATACTGCGACCCGTAGTTGCTGGCCCGTAGCTTTTCCCCGTTGCATCAACAAACTTGCCGTTTGCCGGGCTGCCTGCTGATTTGGAGGTGAACAACGGCTGCTGAGCGTATCCGCCGCCGCCCATCATTCGGCCCATCATAAAACCGGCCATCAGAGGCATCCACATGCTGCCACTTGACTGCGATTCTGCGTTCATTCCCGCCTGAGCTGGAGTCTGCGTACACTGGTTTTCACCAAATTCGGCCACGCAGTCTGCACGGTTTGCGTATTTCGGCGCAGTTTTGGCAGCTTCTACTTTGGCGTCGTTAAAAGCTTTGGTGCACTGTGCGCTGTTTGAAGGATTTGCCTTGGAGCAGTCATCCGCGTTTTGATAAAGCGAAACTTTGTCATCACTTTTTTCACAGGCGCTGAGCATGAAAACGGCGCTAATAGCCACAGCGGCCGGAGTAATTCGCGAGCTACGCCAGGATTTCCGGAAGGTAGCCAGATTAATATTTTGTGTCCGTTTCATTGTATAGATCCCATAGTCGGGCTTTTTTGCCCTTTTCCCAGAGTCGGTTACATTTGTAACAGAATAAGAATAAGGGAAAGATGCTCACTATTAAAGCAGGAAGGGCAAACGTTACGAGACTTTACGTTCAGACGTGAAATCGGCCGCGAAACGGCCATCTTTTGAAACTACAGGCAGGAAAGGCGTTGGGGTTGCGAAAACAAAAACCGCCAGACAACGGCGGTTTTTTTATTCTCAACGGAAATTTACTTTCTGAAACCAGCTTTAGTTTCGGAAAGGATTACCGCTTTTAGGGGTGCTGGTTGATGCCGGGGCAACGCGATCGCTGGCGCGCACGACGGGTGCCTTTGGCAGAGGTGCCGATTGTGGTGTAACGTCATTGTCGTAGCCATCTACCTTGGCATTTTGCTGCGGCGTTTCCGGCGCAACCTGTTCGGAATTGGTTGAAACCGGCACGGTCAGGAATCCGTTCAAAGCCAACAAATCGTTCTCGTTAAGGGTGCCAAGTGCTGATTTTACGTTAAGCTGGTTGATGAGGTAGGTATAACGCGCGCTGGAAAGTTCTTGCTTGGCGCTGTAAAGCGTGGTGGTTGCGTCCAGCACTTCAACGATAGTGCGCGTACCCACTCTATAACCGGCTTCTGATGCATCCAGTGAGCTTTGCGCAGAGACCACCGCCTGACGATAGGCATTGATACTGCTGATCGACGCGGAAATGTTGTTAAAGGAAGAGCGTACGGTTTGCACCATGCTGCGATAGGCGCTTTCCTGCTGTTCGCTATAGGACAAGAAGCTCAACTGTGCCTGCTTGACCTGTGAAGTGACTTCACCGCCGCTATAAATTGGAATAGTCAGGCTCAGTCCAACTTTGTTATCGCCCGCGATGGAGTCATCGTAGCCGTAGACTGGACCGGTTCTGTTGCCATTATATTTGGTGTTTGTCAGCCCGGTAGAGGCGGTCAGATCCAGCGTCGGCAAATGACCCGCTTCATAGTAGCGAATCTGTTCACGTGCCAAATCTTTCGACAGGCGCGCGGAAAGCAGGCTTAGGTTACGGTTTTCGCCTTCTTTCAACAATTTCTGTACCGGTTCTGGTTGCTGAGTATTAAAGGTGCTGATATTTAGCGATGACAGCTGCGGGTAGTAAACGCCGGTGACCTGACGCAGAACTTCGATATAGTTATCCAGATTGTTACGCGCGGTGACTTCGTTGGCTAACACGGTGTCATAAGATGAACGAGCGTTTTGCACATCGGTAATCGCAACCAGGCCTACGCCGAAGCGCTGGGTGGTTTGGTCCAGCTCGCGATACACCGCCTGTTTCTGTGCCTCAACGTACGTAAGCGCATCAATCGCACTCAAAACGTTGAAATAGGCCGTGGCGGTGTTCAGAATAAGGGTCTGTTGCGCGGTTTGATAAGTGACATCGGCAATACCGGCCGTTTTTTCCTGTAAGGTCAGCGAGCGCCACTTGGACATATCAAAAATAGTCTGCGTTAACTCTAAAGATCCGCTGGCGACCTTGCTGTTTACGCCATTAACATCGCGATAGCCGTTGGCGTAATCATAATCGAGGCCTAATCCTAACTGCGGCAGTAACGGGCTGCGAGCTTCATTAATTTTCTCAAATGCAGCATCACGCGTAGCGGCAGCCGCACGCAAATCCGGGTTAGTTTCCCTGGCTTGCTTATACACCTGCATGAGATTTTCAGCCTGGCTTACCGTGCTGAAGCCGCCGAGGCTCAACGCGATGAGAATAGGTAGCAGTTTCTTCATTTGCATTCCTTGTAGTGCAGCAATGTTATTATTTAGTGCTGTCATTAAACCATTAAGGTATCGACGCGGATTCAAGCAGCGACTTGTGAGCAAAATGCATGACTTAGGTGCCCTCTCGCTCGCGCGAACCCAAATCTAACACAAAAAACCTTGATTATTATTACTGCGGCTTCATCTAAATCATCTCTGTTGGAGATAATTTTTCTATAACCATTGTCAGAGCGAGGCCGAATGAGCAATTTTAAACATTCCCCGGTGATTTTCGGCAAGAAAGACGTTGAGATTATCGCGGTCGAAAATCGTTATCAGGGATTTTTTGCAATTAACGCGTATCGGTTTCGCCATCGCCTGTTTAATGGTGAAATGAGTGGCGAGGTGGTGCGCGAAGTGTTCGAGCGCGGACATGCCGCCGTGCTGCTACCCTATGATCCTGTGCGCGATGAGGTGGTACTGATCGAACAAATCCGCCTGCCCGCCATGGAAAGCAGCCATACCCCCTGGCTACTCGAGATGGTCGCCGGTATCATCGAAGAAGGCGAATCTGTAGAGGATGTTGCTCGCCGTGAAGCATCAGAAGAAGCTGGCATTGTGGTTGGACGCTGCAAACCTGCGCTGAGTTATCTTGCCAGCCCAGGAGGTACAAGCGAGCGTCTTTCTATTATGGTGGGAGAAGTTGATGCCTCTACGGCAAAAGGAATTCATGGTCTGGAAACTGAAAATGAAGACATCCAGGTGCACGTGGTTAGCCGGGAACAGGCTTATCGCTGGGTGGAAGAAGGAGCAATAGATAATGCTGCGTCAGTGATTGCCTTACAGTGGCTGGCTCTGCACCATGAATCCTTGAAAAAAGAATGGGCTAAAGAATGATAAAGCGCTACGTACCCGATTTCCCTGAAATGATGCGATTGTGCGAAACCAACTTTGCACAGCTGCGCCGTTTGCTGCCTCGTAACGATGAAGTGGGGCAGACGGTGACCTATCAGGTGACTAACGCGACCTACCAGTTAAAAATTCTGGAATCGACACGCTATACTTCACTGGTTGAAATCAAACAGACTGCTCCAGCCGTTAGCTATTGGAGCCTGCCTTCAATGAGAGTGCGTCTATATCATGACGCCATGGTTGCTGAAGTGTGTGCGAGCCAGCAGATCTTTCGTTTCAAAGCGCGCTATGATTATCCTAACAAAAAGTTGCACCAGCGTGATGAAAAGCATCAAATTAACCAGTTTCTTGCCGATTGGTTGCGCTATTGTCTGGCGCATGGAGCTATGCCAGTTCCGGTTTATTAGACAGACTTCAATAACAAAGGATCGAATTTGGAAAGCCTGTTTGAGCTGCCTTTGGTAGATGGGGCCAAAGCCAGGATACTGCAGATAACAGATACCCATCTCTTTGCGGGTGAAGACCAGACTCTGCTGGGCGTGAACACTTCTCGCAGCTATCGAGCCGTGCTGGACGCCATCTGCGCGCAGCATCGTGAAATAGATATCATCACTGCGACCGGTGATCTCGCGCAGGATCAGTCGCTTGAGGCCTATCACCATTTTGCCAGGGGCGTGAGTCGATTTTCCGCCCCATGCGTCTGGTTGCCCGGAAATCATGATTTTCAACCGGCTATGGTTGATGCGCTGGCAGAAGCAGGGATCCGCCCTTCCAAACAGGTGCTTTTAGGCAAAAACTGGCAAGTTTTGCTGCTCGACACGCAGGTTTTTG
>CAWUIY010000096.1:0-14525 GCA_963922555.1 uncultured Serratia sp.
ATAAACGCCTGCTGGAGCTGGGCAGGGCTCAGCGGTGCGGTGGCAATGATAAAGCTGCCGACTGGCACAATGCGGCGCTGGAACCACGGGAATGGCCCTTTGTCCGAGGTGCCGGTCGCGAGCAGCACGCTCCCGGCTTCGATTTCTCCGCGCGCCGTGCTGACCCGATAGCGATGTCCATCGATTTGCTGTAATCCGGTGACCGGCGTATGAGCGTGGATCACTGCGCCGTTGGCTGCGGCCGCCTGCGCCAGTCCGATACCGAATTTGCCCATATGCATCTGACCGCCGCCTTTTTGCAGCAAACCGCCGTGAAACGCATCTGAGCCGATTTCGTCACGAATATGGCTGGCGTCGATAAGCTCGACATTGCTGTCCACGGTGCGTTTCAGCAGCTCGTAAGTTTTAACCAGCGAAGGGAAATGCTTGGCCTTGCTTGCCAGTTTAAGCTTGCCGGTGCGGATAAAATCGCAGTCGATAGCCTCATCTTTCACAATCGACTGCATGTATTCCACCGCATCGGAATAGGCATGGTAATAAATAGAGGCTTGTTCCAGGCCGATACTTTCCACCAGAGAGGCAAAATTCTGCGCAACGCCGGTGTTGCAGTGGCCGCCGTTGCGACCCGATGCCTGACTCAGCACCTCGCCCGCTTCAAGTACCACCACATCGACCCCGGCCTTCGCCAGATTATAGGCCGCCGACAGCCCGGTAAAACCGCCGCCGACAACGACAACCTCGGCCTTTTTCGGGAGTTCGCCTGTTGCCGCACCGCTAAAAACGGGAGCCGTTGCCTGCCAAAATGATTCAAGTTTCATGCCTGTGCCTCATCCAGTGACTGATCTGTGTATTGCCTGCCTGTCGACTTAAAAATTACAGCCCCACCACGCCCGGCAGCCCGCCGATGTCTTTGATTTCGGTATAGCCATAAGCCGGGTTAGCCGGATCGTGTCCACGGTTGACCCAGACTTTATTTTTAATGCCCATATCGTGGCAGGTCATCAGGTCGTAACGCAGGCTGGAAGAGACGTGCAGGATGTCTTCCGGGCCACAGCCCAGCTCGTCGAGCATATATTCAAATCCACGCATTCTTGGCTTATAGGACTGTGCCTGCTCAGCGGTAAACACGCGGTGAATTGGCGCACCCAGGCGCGGCACGTGATGGGTTATCAGATCATTCATGGTGTTGGAAAGCAGTACCAGCGGGAACTCTTTTGCCACTTTTGCCAGACCGGCAGGCACATCAGGATGAGGACCCCAGGTCGCGCAGGCCTCCATGATCCCGGCACCGTCGCTGTCTTTATATTCCACGCCCCACTTTTTGCAGGTGCGGATAATTGCCTGGCAAACCACGTCGCCGTAGGGTTTCCACGCGCCCAGCACTTCATCCATACGGTAACGCGCAAAATCGGTAGTGAAAGCCAGCATCTGGTCAGCGTTGACGCGATCGGCAAAAATCGCGCTTGCTGCACCGGCCATGTCAAAATTAATCAGCGTGCCGTAGCAGTCGAAAGTAATAAACTTAGGTTTGAATACCGCCATGATAATCTCCTTCTCCAGTCGTGTTTTCGTCAAATGAAAGTCGTAGAAAGTATTAAAAATCAATCAGTACGCTTTTGTAACGCAGGCAGGCTTCGAACGCCTGACGGCCTAAATCTTTACCAATACCGGAGCCGTTGAAGCCACCGGTTGGGATAATAAAATCCCCGGAACGACCGTAGCGGTTGATCCATACCGTACCCGCAGCGAGGCTGCGCATAGCACGCAGCGCGCGGTCAATGTTTAGCGTGTGCACCCCGGCCGCCAGCCCATAAATGGCGTGATCTGCCAGCGCCAGCCCCTGCTCTTCGGTTTCAAAGGTTTGAATCGTCAGCACCGGCCCAAAAATTTCTTCCTGTACCGCCGCTGACTCGGCACCGACACCGGCTAACAGCGTGGGTTTAAAGAAGTAACCAGCATCGGTATTGGGGAAGAAATCGCCTCCGGCCAGCAACTGTGCGCCTTCATCAATCGCTGATTGCACGATGGACTTGATTTTACTGGCCTGGCGCACGTCGATAATCGGCGCGTAACGGCAGGCGCTGTCCCAGGTATTGCCTGGTTCAATGCCGGCACAGAGTTCAACCAGTTTGCCGATTAGCGCGTCGGCAATGCCGGATTGCACTACCAGGCGGGTTCCGGCAACGCAGGCCTGGCCGCCGTTGGCAGTAAAGCCACGGAAAATCCGCGCGGCGACCACGTCGATATCACCGGCATCGTCGAAGACCAGCTGCGGACTTTTGCCGCCCAGCTCCAGCGTCACCGGTTTCATGCCGTTAAGCGCCGCCTGACTCATGATCTGTGCACCCGTAGCGGTCGAGCCGGTGAATGACACCTTGCGCACCAGCGGATGGTTCACCAGCGCGCTCCCGCAGCCAGTTCCTCGTCCCTGCACAATATTCAGCACCCCTGCGGGTAACCCGGCTTCAATCGCCAGCTCAGCCAGCATTACGCTGGAGAATGGCGTCAATTCAGAAGGCTTCAACACCACGGCATTCCCTGCTGCCAGCGCGGGGCCTAGCTTCCAGGAAGCCATCGACAGCGGAAAATTCCATGGCGTAATAGCACCAATCACACCAAAAGGTTCTGGCACCAGCATGCCAAGGCTGCTGGACCGCGTCGGAAGCACGTCGCCACTGTATTTGTCGCAACATTCGGCGTAGAAACGGATCGCTTCGGCGGTAAACGGGATTTCATGATTGACGACGTCATAAATAGGACGGGTCGAACTGATCGCCTCAAGCTGGCCCAGTGTTACGGCGTTTTGCTCAATCAGATCGGCCCAGCGGCGCAGCACCTTGCCGCGTTCGCGCGGCGGGCGGGTTCCCCAACCACTTTCCAGCCATGACTGGTGTGCATTGGTCACGGCCAGGTCGACCAGCGCGGCGTCGCCATCGGGAATTTCGCCAAGGAATTGTCCATCAGAGGGACGATTCACGCGGATGCGCTCACCGTTGCCAACGTGGATTTTGCCGCCAATCAGGTGCCCGGCCGGTAAAGACACTTTTTCAGGATCAAAACTCAACATGATCAACAATTCCTTATTCATTGCGGATAAATGGCTTAAAAACGACTCATTTAAATATTTTTTCGTTTTTATAAAAACGATCGATAAATAATCACTCGCCGCCTTGGCGCTTATTTATTACTCAATCTCTCACTCCCTGGCCAATAACTTAAAATTAATGCTTTGTTCGCTTATTAATTTTTTAACCTCAACCAAAGATCCAGTAAATATCGCCTCTTATTCTATTAAGCATAAAGCGTGCCATATTTTTAAAAACGTAAAATGCGGAATATGACGTCCAAAAAACGTTTTATGCCGTAGCAAAGGACAAAAGTTCATAAATCCGTTTTTAACTCATTCTCCGGCAGCAACCCGTGGCCAGATTGCACCAAAAAGATGATTTTGCCGCGCATTTATGCACTAAAATAATCAGCCTTATCGGCCGTGAAATTCGTAACATATTATTTATTAAGGGGTATATGGCTTTGCACCCATAAAGTACGCCTCACGACCAGGCTGAGTCATTGAAACAGCACAAAATTTCTTTGCCAATAAAAAAAGCGGCTACTCATTGCGAGGTAGCCGCTTTAGCGCATCAGGTGGATAAAATCCTCAAAAATTCAGGATTAATTAAATCATCAGATTTATTCCAACCCGCCAATATGAAATGACTTCATTTCTAAATATTCTTCGATGCCCGCTTTAGCACCTTCACGCCCTATTCCTGAAAGCTTAACGCCGCCGAATGGGGCTATTTCTAAAGAAACAGAACCGGTATTTAGGCCCACCATACCAAATTCAAGTTTTTCCGCCACGCGCCATGAACGACGTAAATTTTCAGTAAAGAAATAAGCGGCTAAACCAAATGGCGTCGCGTTAGCTAAATCAATTGCCTGTTGCTCGTCATCAAAACAAAACAGTGGCGCGACCGGGCCAAAGGTCTCTTCATTGGCGATCAGCATATTGGCGGTGACATCGGCCAGAACCGTGGGTTGAGCAAAGTTATTACCGCTTTCGGCGATACCGCCGGTCAACAGACGAGCGCCCTGGCTTAAAGCATCATCGATGTGACGATTGACCTTTTCCACCGCCGCCTTATTAATCAACGGACCAATCTGCGTACCGGCGGCAAAACCGTCACCGACTTTGAGCTTGCGAGTTTCTTCCACCAGCCTGGCCGCGAATTTATCGTAAATCCCACGCTGGACCAGAATACGGTTAGCGCAAACGCAGGTCTGACCGCCGTTGCGGAATTTGCTGACCATCACCCCAGCAATTGCCAAATCGATATCGGCATCGTCGAAAACAATAAAAGGGGCGTTGCCGCCCAGTTCAAAACTTAAACGCTTAACTGAGTCGGCGCACTGGCGCATCAACAATTGGCCGACGCGAGTGGAGCCGGTGAAAGACAGTTTGCGCACCAGCGGATTGCTGGTCAACTCTGCGCCGATGCCCTGCGGCATGCCGGTCACGACCTGTAAAACACCCGCTGGAATTCCGGCGCGCGAGGCCAGCTCGGCCAAAGCCAGCGCGCAAAGTGGCGTCAGGTCAGAAGGTTTAACAATGATCGGGCAGCCCGCCGCAATAGCGGGCGCGCATTTGCGAGTGATCATCGCTATCGGGAAATTCCACGGCGTAATCGCGGCGGCGATGCCCACCGACTGTTTCAATACCAGAATGCGGCGATCGCGAGTAGGTGCAGGAATAGTTTCGCCATAAATACGTCGCGCTTCTTCGGCAAACCATTTTACAAAGCTCGCACCGTAACGCACTTCCCCGCGCGCTTCTTCTAATGATTTGCCTTGTTCGGCAGTCATCAACATTGCCAGATCTTCAGTGTTATCCAAAATCAGCTGATACCATTTCTCCAGCATTGCGGCACGTTCTGCTGCTGGCGTTTCTGCAAAACTAACGCGCACACTTTCTGCGGCAGTAACGGCTGCACGGGTATCGACTTCATTCATAGCCGGAACACGGGCAATCACTTCTGCCGTCGAGGGATTCACTACCTCTATGGTTTCCTTACTGTTTGCATCGACCCAGTTTCCGGCAATAAACCCCTGCTGGCGGTAAAGTGCTGCGTCTTGTAAAGGTAATGGCGACATATTCTCTCCGATAGATGCGAATGCGTTGTGCGGCTTTCAATAGCCACGGTAAAGAGCGATAGATTTACTCTACCGCCGATGGCGAATTTTTTGTGGGGAATGCGCGGTTAGCTACAGCAGAATGTGCGTTATCGGTTTGCCAAAGGAAATTTCATGTCGAGATTGGCTTGCGGCCTTGATACCAAACGAATGAAGGCTGGCGCAATACCGCCACCTAAGACTAATAGCATTTAAAACCAATAAATTAGAAACTTAACCAAAATTCAAAGGAAATAATAGGACGATAAACAAACTTATTAGCATAATAAAATGTTATTTGAACTTTTAAGGCATTTACTGAGCCTTTAGGCGTTAATTACAGACTTACGTCTACATGCCTACTTTAATCGACGGAAAAATAAGGTCACACTGACTCACATCGTTTAAACGTCCCTGATTCTATTATAAAAAACGCGTTAAGAAACCGGCCGATGCCAGAACCCTTGTAGTTGTAGCATCTTTAAAGGCCTTATCTAAAGTTTGTATCAGACCCTGGGTAAACAGATGCTCTGTTCGATGACCGAAAGGTACGCCTGAAAGGGTTGGCACCACGTTCTAACCGGAGATCGTTATCATGAAAGAACTCGAAATGTATGAAGTAGAGAAGGTGGCGGGTGGTGATTTGTTTGGCAGAGCCGGTACAGTTGTTGCGGGAACAGTTAATACTGTAGATGTTGCCGTAAATGACATAACAGCCAATGCCACCAACATCCTTGACGATGCTGCTCATGGTCTTAGTCTTGGTATTCTTTAAGGTGTTGGTCCTCGTTGATAATTATAATTCTAGTATAAACGCTGCTTAATATTATCACCCACAGTTTTTTGTGGGTGATTTTTACTCAGCAAATTACATTTTTTATTTGCATCGTTATTACCCTTAACTACGCCTCAAAAGGTAAATTAAGACAGATTGTTGACTCATGCAAATTTATATACTTTATTTTATTGCAATATAAATGATCATTTATTCCTTGCCCGACTTTCTCTTACATGGTCATAAATATCGCCCGGCCTTCAGATATTGAAGGCCGATTTAAATGTTCCTTTCATTGATCTCAGTCAGACTAAAATATGCCTCCATTATTCCGCCCGGAAGTCGCCGAAAATAGACAGTCTCAGTGGTTGGGCAAAGCTTTATTGCTAAAGGGCTGGCCGCCGTGGATCACCGCGCTGCTGACTGCCGCATTTATGATTGCCCTGATTATGTTCCTGATTTTTGCCCAGTATGCCAGGCGTATCACGGTAACGGCTGAAGTGATTACTGAGCCGCATACAATAAACCTGTTTTCTCCTGAACAAGGCGTCATCTCACAGCTGTTTGTCAGAAATGGCCAACAGGTCATTTCCGGCACGCCGCTGTATCAGCTGGATCTCAGCCGAGTCGGACAAACCGGCAATGCCAGCATCACCACCCTGGCGGCAATAAATAAGCAGCGGCACCAGCTCGACGATATTATTGCCCAGCTTGAAAATAATAAAAAGGCTACCTTGTCTAATCTACAAAACCAGCTTGATCAATATCAACAGGCGCAGGCGGGATTAAACAAAATGGTTGCTTCTGCCGCAGACGGTTTAAACGCTATGCGCATCACTTTGGACTCCTACAATAATTCGCTGCGTAAAGGGTTAATTAATACCGATCAGCTTAACAATCAGCGTTATCTTTATTACCAGCAGCAAAGTGCCTATCAAAACTTGCATGCGCAGGCGATACAGCAGTCATTGCAAATAAGCGGTCTGCAAAGCGCCAAAGTCACGAAATCGTCTGATTTTGATAATCAAATTTCACAGTCGCGCTATCAGCAACAGGGATTAGACAAGGAATTGGCCGTCGCTAACGTCAAAAATTTGCTGCTCATCACCGCCCCCTCTGCGGGAAGCATTTCATCGCTCAGCGTGACGCCGGGTCAAATGGTCAACGCCGGAGACAGCCTGGTGCAGCTGGTGCCGGGAAATCATGAAGTCTTTTTTCTCGTCGCCTGGCTGCCCGATGAAAGCCGCCCTTTTGTGACCCTTGGAGAAACGATCAATATTCGCTATGCGGCTTTTCCGGCAGAAAAATATGGCCAGTTTCCCGGCAAGGTCATTTCTGTTGCCGATGCGCCCAGCACTGCACAAGAAATGAAAGAGTATCTCAGCGCGCCACGCAACAGCAGTGGAACCGACACCGGTTCCTATTTTAAAGCGATCATTGGTCTTAATTCGGCATCGGTCACCTGGCATCAGCAACATCTGGCACTCACTAGCGGCATGCAGGCCGAAACAACGCTGTTTCTCGAGCAGCGTCCGTTATACCAGTGGATGCTCGCACCTTATTACAGCCTCAAAAACAGCATTTCGGGACCGATAAAATGAATAATTTGGAGCTAAAAGCGCTAATGCAAAAACTTCATTTCGGCTTTCGTCGCAAAGTACCGCAAATTATCCAGACTGAAGCGGCGGAATGTGGATTGGCTTGCGTGGCGATGGTCTGTGGCTTTCATGGATTGCAAACCGATCTTCTCAGCCTTCGCCAGCAGTTTGATGTGTCGACACGAGGCGTGACCTTAAAAACGCTGATGAATATTACCGGCCAATTGCACCTGAAATCCCGGGCTTTACAGGTTGATATCAACGAGATTAGCGCGCTGAAAACCCCCTGTATTTTGCACTGGGACATGAACCATTTTGTCGTTTTTATACGCTCGAGCAAAGGCAAGATCCTCGTTCACGATCCTGCTTTTGGCAAGCGCACGTTGAGTATGCAGGAGGTTTCGGCGCACTTTACTGGAGTAGCGCTAGAGCTATGGCCAGACGCCGAATTTAGTCAGGATAAAAAGCTTAACCGACTGAATCTTCGTAGAATGATCGGCAACGTTAGTGGGCTATTTGCCACGTTGACCAAGCTATTTTGTTTTTCATTATTGATTGAGTCAGTCAATTTATTGTTACCCGTAGGCATGCAACTGGTTATGGACCACGTCATTCCTGCACAGGACGCCAATCTGCTGACACTCATCTGCCTGGGACTGTTGTTTTTTGTGTTTTTCCGCACCGGGATCAGCATTCTTAAGTCCTGGACCCAGCTGGTCATGAGCACACTGATTGACGTGCAGTGGAAAGCCCGCCTGTTTGACCATTTGCTGGCGTTGCCTGTTTCTTATTTTGAGAAACGCAAACTCGGCGATATTCAATCTCGTTTTACCTCGCTGGATACCCTGCGCACCACGCTGACTACCAATGTGGTGAATAGCCTGATGGACGGTATTATGTCCGTGGGATTGATTATGATGATGGCGCTTTATGGCGGTTGGCTGGTGTGGATTATTCTTGGATTTACCGTGCTTTATAGCCTGTTTCGACTGGTCACTTACCCACGTTATCGGCAGATTTCTGAAGAACAACTGGTCAAATCCGCCCGCGCCAGCTCGCACTTTATGGAAACCCTGTACGGCATGGGTACCTTAAAGGCCCTGGGATTGTCCTCTAATCGCGCCCAGCGCTGGCTAAATATGAACATCGATACCGCTAATGCGAATGTGCGAAAAACCCGTTTCGAGATGTTATTTAGCGGGGGTAATACCTTAATCTCCACCCTCGATCAGATTTTACTGCTGTGGTTAGGGGCATCGCAGGTGATCGACGGTCACATGACGCTGGGCATGTTTGTGGCTTTTAATACCTATCGAGGTCAATTTTCCGAAAGAGCGGCTAACCTGCTGAATATGATTTTACAGTTAAGGATGCTGTCGCTGCATTCGGAACGTATTGCCGATATCGCCCTGACCGAGGTTGAGCATAATCTGCCTGCTCGCGGGCTATTGCAGGCCGGGGAAGCGGCGTCACTCGACGTCGTTAATGTTTCATTTCAGTACGATCTGCTCACTGCCCCATTGATTAAAAGTCTGTTTATGACGGTTGCCGCCGGTGAAAGCGTCGCTATCACCGGTCCATCGGGACAGGGCAAGACAACGTTAATGAAACTGCTTTCCGGGCTGCTGCTGCCTACCTCCGGCGAAATTCGCCTAAACGGTATGGATATCAGCAAGGTAGGGGTTAATAATTATCGATCATGTATAGCCTGTGTTTTACAGGAAGATACGCTTTTTGCCGGCTCAATTGCCGAAAATATTGCGGGATTCGAAGAAGTACGGGAACCAGCGCATTTGCTAGATTGTGCTGTGCGTTGCTGTATTCACGACGATATTCTGCGCATGCCAATGGGCTATGAAACCTTGATAAGCGAACTGGGTGGCAGCCTTTCCGGCGGACAAAAACAACGTTTGCTGATTGCCAGGGCATTGTATCGCCGTCCAAGTATCTTGTTTCTGGATGAAGCCACCAGCCATTTAGATGTTGAAAATGAAACTCGCATCAACGCTGCAATTTCAGCATTGAAGATCACTCGAATCATTATTGCTCACCGCCCTTCTACCATTGCTTCCGCCGATCGGGTGATCGCATTGGAAAATCATTAAAAATTCTCACCTGTTTAATATTATCGAAACTAATTTACCACCTTGAAAATCTCACCCTCGTTTTGCTCTCATCAGATAAAAATAAAGAAATTCTTATGTTATTTTTTAATCTATAACCTTAAGAATTTGTTTAATAATTCGATGCAATACATCGCATTAATTTTCATTTTAAGAATAATGATCGACCTAAAGTCAAATAAAAATAATCTTACTATTTTTTGTCAAAACAATAACCTGATTTTGATGAATTCGTTTAGAGTAATCAGGCGGTTGCAGAAAGCAGCCTCACAGTAAGCAGGTCAATTCAAACTGCTCACACTTAAATTTAAATCCAGCATTATTAAATAATTTCGTGGGGTTATTATGAAAGTTCTAGAAACTATGGAAGTAGAACAAGTTGTTGGTGCTGGTGGTTATGTTACCGATTTTATTGGTAGCACTTTGGGTCAGATCAACATCGCACTGGATCAAACTTTAGGCAATGCTGTTGGCCAGACTGTACAGAATACAGAAATCGACGTGGCTAATCTTTTAGGCTCGCTGATTACCTTTTAATCGTTAGTCCTTTGCTTAATGCATAGTTAAATTTTGGATTATGCGACTTTTAGGTGTTGTTTTAACCAAAGACGCACAATAGGTTGCCGATGAATAATCCCCCCGCGGTCAAATGCTGCGGGTATTTAATGACTATAAGTTAACTTAAATGACAGTTAAAACTTGAACTCGTTGATTTTGAGTTTTTATTAATCATCCTGGAGACAAACATGAAAGAACTTAATTCTATCGAAGCTGAGCAAGTTGCCGGTGGTGGTCTGCTGACCAGCGTACTGGATACCGTGGTGTCTGGCGTTGATCCACTGTTGCATCAGGTAATCGGTGTTGCCGTTCCCCAGGCAGTAAGCAGCGTTGAAACAGCGACAGATAGCCTGTTCACCACTCTGTTCTAATGCTTGCCTCTCTTTAATACACACTATTTATATGACTTAAATAATGCCCTGGCTTTATTGAGCGTCTTTAGCGTGTTTTTAACCCACAGAAATTTCTGTGGGTTAATTCTTTTATCTTCTCCTCGAACTATTTGCCATCATGCAAAAAAGGTTAAATTTTCCGCAATACGCCTCAGTGCTTGCAGCACATTAATTCAATCTACATCCCCGCAAATACTTTTCAACCGCACCAGCAATCCCTCAAGGCAGTAGCTCGCTGGCGTCAGATTCAATTTTCCAGGCTCTCATCGAAAAACTCATCTAGTGTTTCTCATAAAACATAACTAACAATGGGTTACAAATATCTTGGCGCTTCAGATCATATTAAAAACACTTCTGCTCAAAAAGCGCGCAAATCAATTATATACTTAAGTAAAATCGATAGAACAAAAATGAAATATAAATTTAATTAATGTTAACTTGACTGCGGCATGACCTAAGAATTATTAGGAATTATCCGACCATTAGCTGGCTAATTTTCAACAAATCAGGATAAAAAACCAATTAAAAATGTATTATAAAAATTTAAAACTTTTATAACAAAATAATATGCCAATTTTGATCAGATGGTTTAGAGTGAATGAGTGGTCACAAGGAGAGACTTAACGGAATCCCTACATTGTTTGCGTGATCACAATTAAACTAATATTAACTATCCCGGAGGTTACTATGAAAGAACTTAATACTATGGAAGTTGAACAAGTTGCTGGTGGCGGTTTAGTATCTGACCTGCTGGGCGAAGTGGCTAGCACCGTTAGCCCACTGGTTACTGAACTGGTTCAAACGACTATTCCAGATGCAGTTTCAAGCGTGACCACAGGTATTAACGGCATCCTGTCTGCACTGTTCTAAATTTGTACCGATGTTACATACTAGTAAACCAGCAAATTAAGCTTAATTACCAGCATGTGACACTGCCTCACTTATGGCTTCTGCTATGGGTGGGGCAAAAAGCTAATAACTCTCTCGTTAATCGCCCCCCTTATTTATCATCACAAATTCCCTTGGTAAATCATGTAAACCTTTCCCAGGCCAATTTTTGGCATCTAATTTCCGCCTCAGGCTTTTCTATTTTTTAATATCCCTTAGCAAAAAATTGTTATTAGATTAAATATCAACCCACCCCTCTTCGTAGATATTTTCCACTTCGTGAATCGATGACGTAGTCAGTATTAATGACATTAGGCCACCCTATTTTTGATTTTAACAAATAGTTACAATACAACTTCCTGAATTAATGTTCGATTAGTGCTCGCGATCACAGTAAAAAACCCTCACCCTCTATTTACTTAAGTAAAATTAATATCCTTAAAATTAAATATAAATAAAATTGAAGTATTTCTTACAGCTCACAAGGCTAAGAATTCATCTCTTTTTACGACCAAAAACATCGACTTAAGATAACAGTCTAGAATAAAAACCCAGACAAAATTACAGAAAAAGAATTTTAAACTTTTCTAACTCTAAAACAACTAAAATACAATTAGATAGTTTAGAGTAATTCCAAGGTCGCAAAGAGGTTACTTGCTGGTGCACCACAAATAACCGGTGACTGTAATTAAGCATCCATTATTAATTTCGGAGGTTATTATGAAAGAACTGAACACTATCGAAGTTGAGCAAGTTGCTGGTGGCGGTTTGCTGTCAAGCCTGTTGGGTAATGTTGCAAGCACCGTGGGTGTTGCATTAGGTACAGTAGGAACTGTTGTTACTAGCACTGTTCCTAGTGTTCTTAGCACCACCGTTACTGATGTTGGCGCTGCGCTGAATGATTTAGGCGTGACTGCTGCAGTTTCAGAGCTGGTTTAATTACCCTTTGAAATATATGCATGTCCCAGGCTGTAAATATTCAAGCCATTTTGAATAACCGGCTTGAGACATTCCTCCACCTGCAGCCAAGGCTGCAGGTGGTTTTTACCGCTTACACCAGAGTATTTTGATGTCCGCACTTTTCCGTAAGGAAGTTGCCACTCAGCAACAGACTCAGTGGCTAGGCAAAGCGCTACTGCTTAAAGGCTGGCCATTATGGATCACCGTATCCTTAACCGGTACATTTCTCGTATTGCTTGTGCTATTTCTGACGTTTGCTAACTACACCCGCCGAATAAACGTCAGTGCAGAAGTGATTACTCAACCCTACACGATCAACCTTTTCTCACCTCAACAAGGTGTGATTTCTAAACTTCTGGTCAAAAATGGCCAACAGGTCGCTGCAGGTACTCCGCTTTATAAAATTGATGTCAGCCAAATATCTCAGTCAGGCAATGTCAGCACTTCAACGTTGGATGCCATTGCTAAACAAAGATTGCAGCTCGACGACATCATTGCTCAGCAGCGTAATAACAAGAAGGCGACCTTAGATAATCTCCAGCAACAGCTCGAACAATACGAGCAGGCGCAGGTTGGACTGAATAAAATGGTTGCCTCTGCCAAATTAGGCTTGGAATCCATGGGCAAAAGCCTCGATTCCTATAACCTGTCGTTGAAAAAAGGTCTGATCACTACCGATCAGCTTAATAACCAGCGCTACCTTTATTACCAGCAACAAAGTTCCTTCCAAAGCCTGACGGCACAGGTAATTCAGCAATCCCTGCAAATTAGTAACCTGCAAAGCCAAAAAGTGACTAAAGCGGCCGATTTCGATAATCAGATTTCTCAGTCGCTCTATCAGCAGCAGACACTGCAGCGGGATCTGGCCGAGGCAAATGCGCGAAACCTGATCGTCATTACCGCGCCAACGGCAGGAGAGATCTCCTCCCTGAGCGTGACACCGGGCCAAATGGTCAATACCGGCGATAGCCTGGTGCAATTGGTACCGGAAAGTGAACACGCTTTTTATCTGGTTGCCTGGTTGCCAGATGCCAGCCGCCCTTATGTTCATCTGGGTGAGGAAATTAACGTCAGCTATGCGGCGTTCCCGTTCCAGAAATATGGCCAGTTCCCCGGCAAGATTATTTCAGTAGCCAGTGCTCCAAGTACGGCCAAAGAAATGTCCGGCTATGTCAGCGCTCCGCATCAAAATGAAGTGACCGACGGCAGCTATTTCAAGGCCATCGTGGCATTAGATAAAGGCTCTCTCAGCTGGCACGGACAACCTTTAGCTCTATCAAGCGGCATGCAGGCAGAATCCACGCTGTTTCTTGAGAAACGTCCTCTTTATCAATGGATGCTTTCCCCGTATTACAGCCTGAAGAAAAGTATTACCGGACCGGTGAGTGAATAATGAATAAAGCGCAGTTAGACGAACTCGTACAAAAATTACATTTCAGCTTTCGGCGCCGAGTGCCACAAATCATTCAGACCGAGGCCGCAGAATGTGGGCTGGCCTGTGTTGCGATGATTTGTGGGTATCACGGATTACAGACTGACTTGCTCAGTCTGCGCCAACAGTTTGATGTCTCGACTCGAGGCGTCACGCTGAAAACGCTGATGGCCGTCACCCAACAGCTGAATATGAAGTCCCGAGCGTTACGTCTTGATATCGATGAACTTACCGAGCTGAAAACGCCGTGTATTCTTCACTGGGACATGAACCATTTTGTGGTGTTGCTTTCTGCCAAAGGTGGGCGGATTGTGGTGCATGACCCGGCTTTTGGTAAACGCGTGTTGGGTCTGCAAGAAGTCTCTGCACACTTTACTGGCGTTGCGCTGGAACTGTGGCCTGACGCCAATTTCAGCCATAAAAAGAGCCTGAATCGGCTTAATCTGCGCAAAATGGCCAGCAACGTTAGCGGCATCTTTGCGACCCTGACCAAGCTATTTTGTTTCTCATTAATGATAGAAGCGGTCAATCTGCTCTTGCCCGTCGGCATGCAGCTGGTGATGGACCACGTCATTCCGGCGCAGGACCCCAACCTGCTGACGCTCATCTGTCTCGGGTTGCTGATGTTTG
>CAWUIY010000097.1:0-14448 GCA_963922555.1 uncultured Serratia sp.
GGATAATCCTGCGGAGGCCTTGCCGACTAAGCGTACTAAAAAATATTCTTAAATCCTTCGTCCTTGACGCCGCAGCGGCGTTTGCCAGGTTCGCTAACCCGAATCACTTACTCAGCTAAGCCCATCGGGATTATCGAGCCTGCTGCCTTGCTGCAACATCAATGTCTTTGGATTTGAAGCGTAATAGTAATGGTAGATTTTCAGACCTTTCTTCTGGACGAGGTGAAAGGTGAGGCACAGAGTAAGCGCCAGTTTTACACAGCCCTTATTTTATTAATTAAATTTTTATAAACGTAGTAAATAGCATCCGGCATTTATTGATAAGCCGGGTCTGATGGAGATTAAGTATGTCTGGCGATGATCGCGAGCCGATTGGCCGTAAAGGCAAACCGTCACCCCCCAAGCCTAAACGTGGGCGTCCTGCGCGTCGCAACCGCGATGAAGACGATGACGTCTACCAGGGCGATGATGAGCAAGATAATGATGATTTTAAAAGCAATGCAGCACCTCAGGAGTCGCGCATGACCCGTAAGACCGCCGCGTCAGGAAAGCCTGGCAAGGCAGGAAACAGCAAAAAGCCGCGTAAAAGACGCCGCTGGCTTGGTCTGCTGATCAAGCTGTTTATTATCTTTGTGGTACTGATGGCCGCATGGGGTGTGTATCTCGACTCTGAAATTCGTGGGCGTATCGATGGCAAGGTCTGGCAATTGCCTGCCGCCGTTTATGGCCGCATGGTGACCCTGGAGCCAGGTTCGCCGTATACCGAAAAAGAGATGATCACCCTACTTGAGGGCACTCAGTATCGTCAGGTGACGCGTATTACCCGTCCAGGCGAGTTCAGCGTTAAAGGTGGCAACATTGACCTGCTGCGCCGTCCGTTTGACTTCCCTGATGGTAAAGAAGGGCAGATTAACGCCAGACTGATCTTCAAAGGCAATCAGCTTTCTGAAATCAAAAACATGGATAACAATCGCGATTTCGGGATTTTCCGTCTCGATCCGCGTTTGATCACCATGTTGCAATCCCCTAACGGTGAACAGCGTTTATTTGTGCCGCGTGCCGGATTCCCGGATTTGCTGGTGCAAACACTGATCGCCACCGAAGACCGCCATTTCTACGAGCATGACGGCATTAGTCCGTACTCGATTGGTCGTGCTTTCCTGGCGAATATCACCGCCGGTCACGCAGTGCAGGGCGGCAGTACGCTGACCCAGCAGCTGGTCAAGAACCTGTTCCTGACCAACCAGCGCACACTGTGGCGAAAGGCCCGTGAAGCTTACATGGCAATACTGATGGATGGCCGTTACAGCAAAGATCGCATCCTCGAGCTGTACCTGAACGAGGTGTATCTCGGTCAGAGCGGTTCAGATCAGATCCGCGGCTTCCCTCTGGCGAGCCTGTACTACTTTGGCCGTCCGGTGGATGAACTGAGCCTCGATCAGCAGGCGCTGCTGGTGGGAATGGTCAAGGGTGCTTCACTTTATAACCCATGGCGTAATCCGAAGTTGGCTCTGGAGCGTCGTAACCTGGTTCTGCGTCTGTTGCAGGAACAAGGTATTATCGACAAAGATCTTTACGACATGCTCAGCGCACGTCCTTTGGGTGTACAGCCTAAAGGCGGGGTCATTTCTCCTCAGCCTGCGTTTATGCAGATGGTTCGTCAGGAGTTACAGCAGAAACTTGGCGATAAGATCACCAGCATGTCTGGCGTGAAGATCTTCACCACGCTGGATCCGATTGCGCAGGACGGTGCCGAGAAAGCGGTTGAAGAAGGCATTCCACTGTTGCGTAAGCGCAGCGGATTCAATGACATCGAAACAGCGATGGTGATCGTCGATCGTTATACCGGTGAAGTTCGCGCCATGGTAGGCGGAGCGGAAACGCAGTTTGCTGGCTTTAACCGTGCCATGCAGGCTCGTCGTCAGGTTGGTTCACTGGCTAAGCCTGCGACTTATCTGACTGCGCTGAGCGATCCGAATAAGTATCGCCTGAATACCGTGCTGGCTGACCAACCGCTGACTATCAAACTGTCGAATGGCCAAACCTGGTCACCGCACAACGATGATAATCAGTTCCGCGGACAAGTCTTGCTGGTCGATGCGCTGGCGCGTTCAATGAACGTTCCAACCGTTAACCTTGGTATGTCAGTAGGTCTGGACAATATTACCAAAACGCTGATTAATCTGGGTATTCCTAAAGAATCTCTGAGTCAGACGCCATCTATGCTGCTGGGGGCAATTGCCCTGACGCCGATGGAAGTCGCTCAGGAATACCAGACCATTGCCAGCGGCGGTAACAAAGCGCCACTGTCTGCCGTGCGCTCGGTTATTGCAGAAGACGGCACGGTGCTTTATCAGAGCTATCCGCAGGCTGAACGCGTGGTTCCGTCAGAAGCCGCTTATCTGACCATGTACGCGATGCAGCAGGTGGTATCGGAAGGGACTTCACGTGCGCTGGCGGTGAAATATCCGAAGCTGCACCTGGCAGCGAAAACCGGTACTTCCAACGAACTGCGCGACAGTTGGTTTGCCGGCATCGACGGTAACCAGGTTGCCGTTACCTGGGTGGGTCGCGATAACAACCAGCCTTCGAAACTGTGGGGCGCAACGGGTGCATTGCAACTTTATAGCCGTTACCTGAGCAATATCACCCCTACGCCGCTGGACCTGCAGGTGCCAGACGATGTCAGCATGATGAATATCGACGACAGCGGTAACTTCATCTGTAACGGTGGCGGTGGAGTGCTGACGGGCGGCGGGCTGCGCACGATTCCAGTGTGGACCGACAACGCTCAGCAACTGTGTCAGGCCTCTCAGGCCGCGGCTTACCAGCAACAGCAACAGCAACTTTTGCAGCAGCAACAACAGCAGCAACAGATGCCAGGCCAGCCGCAACAGCAGCCACAGCAACAGCCTCAAGGCCAGCAAAAAGACAGCAATGGTGTAGCAGGATGGATAAAAGACATGTTCGGTTCAAATTAATGCCAACAGCCTTATTTTCCACAATGTCTTAATCTAGTTTACTCCACAGTTAAAAGCGCGATGCAAATCGCGCTTTTTTTTTGCCCTATCTCAGCCCTTCATTAATCAGTCTTCTGCAACTTTATTGACCACAAACAAAGCATGGATAACGTTATTTGTTCTGAGGGTGGATAAAAGTAAATGCTCTTGCAGTTTCCTTACGGTTCCGCATATCATTAGATGGTTATAATAATAATAATCGTTTCTATTCCCATTCAAATTTCTCCAGAGAAAAACCATGGATCAAATGCGTACCGCATCTGTGAAAAGCTGCTCAACTAAAAATAAATTAAAGAAATCAGTTAGTTTTATTCCCAATAAACTCGCATTTACCGTGGCGGCAGCGATGGCCGGCCTGGCTTTTCAAGCCTCTGCAGCCACCACCAGCACCAACGCGACAAAAAGTGACACCATTACCGTCGTGGGGGATAACCCTGCCAACGTCGCGCAAGAATCGGCCTGGGGTCCTGCGCCTACAATCGTCGCCAAGCACAGTGCCAGCGGCACCAAAACCGATACGCCTATCGTAAAAACGCCGCAATCTATCTCCGTGGTCACCCGTGAAGAAATGGATATGCGCCAGCCGAAAACGGTAAAAGAAGCGCTGAACTATGCGCCGGGCGTATTCTCTAACCGCGGCAGTTCAGACACGATTGACGCGGTTGAAATTCGCGGCTTTACCTCGGTAAACACTAACCAGTATCTTGACGGTATCAAGCTGCAGGGCGACAACTACTCTGAAGTGTCGATGGATCCTTACATGCTTGAGCGTGTAGAACTCCTGCGCGGGCCGGCTTCCGTGTTGTACGGCAAGAGCAATCCGGGCGGCGTGATCACCATGGTCAGCAAGCGCCCAACCACCGAGCCGCTGCATGAAATTCAGTTCAAGATGGGCACGGATAACCTGTATCAGACCGGTTTTGACTTTAGCGATGCTATCGATGATGCGGGCGTTTATTCTTATCGCCTGACCGGCGTGGCGCGCAGTCAGGACGCACAGCAGCAGATGTCCAAAGAGAAGCGTTACTCCATCGCACCTTCATTCAGCTGGCGTCCGGATGATAAGACCAATTTCACCTTCCTGAGCAACTTCCAGAACGATCCGGATCTTGGCTTCTACGGCTGGTTGCCGCGTGAGGGAACGGTGGTGCCGTATTACGATGCGGCGGGGAACGCCCACAAGCTGTCTACCGATTTCAACGAAGGTGAAGCCGTCAACAAGATGTCGCGCAATCAGAAGATGATTGGCTACAGCTTTGACCATGAATTTAACGACACCTGGACCGTGCGCCAGAACCTGCGCTATACCAAGCTGCAAACGGAATATATTGGCTTCTACGGCACCGGTTATACTGCCCCGGCTACGCTGAACCGCGCCTACGTGCAATCCAATGAAAACCTCAGCAACTTCGATGTCGATACTCAGGCCCAGGCTAAATTTGCCACTGGTGCAGTCGATCACACCCTGTTGATGGGCGTTGATTATATGCGCATGCGCAATGACATCGATGCTGACTACGGTACGGCTTCAAGCATTAACATGCTGGCTCCGGTACGTGATGACAGTACCGATCTTTACTACGCTTACGATGTCTTGAACCGCCAGGAACAGACGGGCTTTTATGCGCAGGATCAGGCCGAATGGAACCACTGGATCCTGACTGCCGGTGGTCGTTATGACATTGCCAAGACGTCAACGTTGACTCGAAGCTCCAACACCACGGCGTCGATTACCGATCACAAGTTCACCTGGCGCGGTGGCCTGAACTACCTGTTCGATAACGGGATTTCCCCATATTTCAGCTACAGCGAGTCGTTTGAGCCTAACTCGGGGTCTACCTATGACGGAAAACCCTTCGACCCGTCCGTTGGCAAGCAGTATGAAGCTGGTCTGAAATATATCCCTAACGACCGCCCAATCAGCATCACGGCGGCGGTTTATCAGCTAACTAAAGACAATAACCTGACGGTGGATCCGCAACACACGGCATCCAGCGTGCAGTCTGGCGTTATCCGCTCGCGCGGTCTGGAACTGGAAGCCAAGGCGGCAGTTAATGCCAATATCAACGTGATCGCCTCGTATACCTTTACCGATGCCAAATATACGCACGACACCAACTATCAGGGCCAGCGCCCGGTGGAAGTGCCGCGTAATATGGCGTCGCTGTGGGCTGATTATACCTTCCATGAAACGGCGCTTAGCGGCCTGACCCTGGGTTCTGGTGTGCGTTATGTCGGGTCGACATCCAGCTTCTACACCAGCGGTGACAATACCAATAAGCCATTTAATGTAGCGGGTTACGCAATCGTTGATGCGACCATTAAATACGATCTGGCACGTTTCGGCATGCCGGGTTCTTCCGTAGGTGTCAATGTAAACAACCTGTTGAACCGCGAATACGTTGCCAGCTGCTATCGCGACTATGCCTGCTATTGGGGCACAGATCGCCAGGTTCAGGCAACGGCAACTTTCCGTTTCTGACAGGTTATTCCTCGTAGAAATACCCGGGCGCACTTCACAATGCGCCCGTTTAACTTAACGATAGGCCACTATGAAAACTGCCAATGTAGAACAGCAAGTGGAACTCGCCGACAGTGTTTATCGCCTGGAACAGGTTAGTTTCACCGTTCCGGGACGCACCTTGTTAGCCCCGTTGTCGCTGACTTTTCCGCAGGGAAAGGTCTGCGGTCTGATCGGGCACAACGGTTCCGGGAAATCTACGCTGCTGAAAATGCTCGGCCGACATCAGCCAGCTTCATCGGGCCACGTCTTGCTGAACGAGAAGCCGGTTGATCAGTGGGAAAGTAAAGCGTTTGCCCGACAGGTGGCCTATCTTCCACAACAATTACCTGCCGCAGAAGGCATGACCGTGCACGAACTGGTGGCGATTGGCCGCTACCCGTGGCATGGCGCATTAGGCCGTTTTCGATTGCACGACCGCGAAAAGGTTGAAGAGGCCATTGAGCTGGTAGGATTGAAACCCTTTGCCCAGCGACTGGTCGATAGCCTGTCTGGGGGCGAGCGCCAGCGTGCCTGGCTGGCAATGATGGTTGCGCAGGACAGCCGTTGTCTGCTGCTCGATGAACCAACTTCGGCACTGGATATTGCCCATCAGGTTGAGGTGCTGGCGCTAATCCAGCGGCTGAGTCACCAAAAGGGTCTGACAGTGATTGCCGTCTTGCATGACATCAATATGGCGGCCCGCTACTGTGACCGGCTGGTGGCGTTGCGCGGCGGTGAGATGATCGCCGAGGGCAAGTCGGAGGAGATGATGCAGGGTGACGTGCTGGAAAAAGTTTATGGTATTCCGATGGGAATATTGCCCCACCCGGCCGGGGGCGCTCCCGTGAGCTTTGTCTATTAATCCGCTACTCACTTGCAGCTTTGTAGCACCACCAGTTAATTTGCGGATTGGTTTGTAATGACTGATTTTACTAATTTTACTCGCCGTCGCCTGTTGCAGATGATGGCACTGGCTCCGCTAGCGGCGGCTTTTCCCGCCCTGAGTGCCAGCCCCTCTCAGCCCGATCTTGAGCGGATCATTGCTCTTGAATGGCTGCCCGCCGAGCTGCTAATCGCCCTGGGTGTGATGCCAATGGGCGTGGCGGATATCCCCAATTACAATCTGTGGGTTAAAGAACCTTCGCTTGCGCCGTCGGTGATTGAGGTCGGGCAACGCACCGCGCCCAATCTCGAACTCTTGCAGCAGCTCGACCCCTCGCTGATTCTGGTTTCACAAGGTTATGGCCCGAAAACCAGCCAGCTAACCCCCATCGCGCCGGTGCTGAGCGTGCTCGCTAATGACGGCACCGGGCATCCGTTGCAGCAGGCAATCCGCTCTCTGCACAAGCTTGCCGATTATCTCGGGTTACAAGACAGGGCGGCGGCGCATTTGCAAACCTATCGGCAGGTGCTTGACCAAACCCGTCAGCAGCTAAAAGCTGCTACCGACCAGCCCGTATTACTGTTCTCCTTTTTGGACAAGCGTCACGTGCTGGTTTTTGGCGAGGGCAGTTTGCTGCAGGAAGTCATGGGCGAGGTGGGGTTGACCAATGCCTGGAACGGCGAAAAGAGTTTTTGGGGAAGCGTGACGGTTGGCATCGAGCGGCTGGCTTCAATCAGGCACGCCCGGGCGCTGTGCTTTGATCACGGTACTTCAGAAATGATTGCCGAGGTGTCGAGAACGCCGCTGTGGCAGTCACTGCCTTTTGTACGCGCAAATCAGCTTAGCGTGGTGCCTGCGGTGTGGTTCTATGGTGCTACGATTTGCGCCATGCGTTTTTGCCATATCCTTTCGACCACCCTCGGTAAGCCATTATGAATCGCCGCAACCTCAGCCTGACGCTGATTCTGTTAATTTTCATTGCGGTCATAAGTGTGCTGCTCAGCGTTTATAACCTGCATAATCAACTGCCTTTCGCACTCTGGCATCAGGCGCTGTGGCAGCCCAATATCGACGACGTGAGACAGATGCTGTTTCATTACAGCCTGTTGCCGCGCGTCTCGGTGGCATTATTAGCCGGGGCTGGTCTTGGCCTGGTCGGGCTGCTATTTCAGCAGGTGCTGCGTAATCCGCTGGCGGAACCCTCCACGTTAGGCGTTTCTGCCGGCGCCCAGCTCGGACTGACTGTTGCCACGCTGTGGAGCCTGCCGGGCGGTGAAATCACTCAACAGTTTGCCGCGATGATTGGCGCAATAGTGGTGGGTTTGCTGGTATTTGGCGTGGCCTGGGGCAAGCGAATGTCGCCGGTTACGCTGATCCTAGCTGGTCTGGTGCTGGGCCTGTACTGCGGCGCGGTCAGCAGCCTGTTGGGGCTGTTTAACTATCAACAGTTGCAAAGCATTTATCTTTGGAATACCGGCGCGCTAAACCAGCAGGACTGGAGCACCACCGAATTTCTGCTGCCAAGAGTGGTGATTGTCTGGCTGTTAGCCTTTCTGATGCAGCGCCCGATGACGCTGCTGGGGCTGGACGACGGCGTCGCGAGAAATCTCGGACTTGGCCTATCGGCGGCGCGTTTTACGGTGCTTGCCCTGGCGATTTTCCTTAGCGCTCAGCTGGTTAACGCTGTGGGGATTATCGGTTTTATCGGCCTGTTTGCGCCGTTGCTGGCGAGAATTTTAGGCGCACGACGCCTGATCTCAAAGCTGATCCTGGCCCCGCTGACAGGCGCACTGCTGCTTTGGCTAACTGACCAGATTGTTTTGTGGCTCAGCGGCGTGTGGACCGAAATCTCTACCGGCGCAGCGACGGCGCTGGTCGGCGCACCAATTTTGCTGTGGCTGCTGCCGCGTCTGCGCCATAGCGCCGTGCCACCGCCGATGAATCAGGGCGATTATATTCCTAAAGAGCGCCATCATCTGGTGCGCTGGATGAGTCTGGCGGGTATTTTTCTGCTTATAGGTTTGGCGGTTGCGCTGTGCTTTGGACGCAATACGCAGGGCTGGGAATGGTCGCTGGGCCATCAACTGGATCTACTGCTGCCGTGGCGCACACCGCGTGTGTTTGCCGCGCTGGCCGCTGGGGTAATGCTGGCGTCTTCCGGGGTCATTATTCAAAAACTGACGGGTAATCCAATGGCCAGCCCAGAGGTACTGGGGATCAGTTCTGGCGCCACCTTCGGCGTAGTGCTGATGCTGTTTTTGGTGCCCGGCGATGCCTTTGCCTGGCTATTACCCGCGGGAAGTCTGGGGGCGGCGGCGACGCTGGGTATTATTCTGATGGTTTCCGGCTTCCGCCAGTTCTCAGCAGAACGCATGTTGTTAACCGGGATTGCGCTAAGCACCGCATTTAACACGATATTAGTGATGTTGATGGCAAGCGGCGATCCGCGCATGGGCGATCTGCTGTCGTGGATTTCCGGCTCCACCTATTCGGTTACTGCCGGGGAGGCATGGCGCACCGGGTTGATTGCGCTGTTCCTCATGCTGTTAGTACCGTTCTGCCGACGCTGGATCAATATCTTGCCGCTCGGCAGCGTGACAGGCCGTTCGGTAGGACTTGCGCTTACGCCAACCCGCATTGCTTTACTGGCGCTGTCGGCGATTATGACTGCCGTGGCGACCTTGACCATTGGGCCATTGAGCTTTGTCGGACTGATGGCACCCCATATGGCGAGAATGCTCGGCTTCCGTCGTGCTATTCCACAGTGGATGGTGGCGAGCGTGATTGGCGGCCTGTTGATGATGTTGGCCGACTGGTGTGGAAGGATGATTATCTTCCCCAACCAGATCCCGGCGGGGCTGCTGGCCACCTTTATCGGTGCGCCCTACTTTATTTATCTGTTACGTAAACAGGCATCATAAATCAGCCATGATGCCTGGCATCATCAGCTGATTATCAGGATTAGTGGCAAAAAAAGAGCCAGCCAGGATTATCCTGAGCTGGCTCATTAGCTTATGCTTTAAAATTACAGCTTGGCGAAGCTGCGACGCGCGGCATCGATAGTGTGCTGGATGTCTTCTGGCGTGTGGGCCAGGGACATAAAGCCAGCTTCAAACGCTGAAGGGGCCAGATAAACGCCTTCTTCCAGCATCAGATGGAAGAACTTTTTGAAACGCTCGACGTTGCTCTTCATCACGTCATCATAGCTGGTGATGGTTGGCAGTTCTGAGAAGAACAGGCCAAACATGCCGCCCACGTGGTTAACCACCAATGGAATATTTTCCGCCGCCGCAGCGGTTTTCAGACCTTCTGCCAGCTGAGTGGTGAGTTCGGTCAGTTTCTGATGCACGCCAGGCGCTGCAACCTGGGTCAAACAGGCAATGCCCGCCGCCATCGCGATTGGGTTACCAGAAAGCGTACCAGCCTGATAGACCGGGCCGGTAGGGGCCAAGGCATTCATCACTTCACGACGCCCACCAAATGCACCAACCGGCATACCGCCACCGATAATTTTACCCAGACAGGTCAGGTCAGGTTTCACATTGTAGTGCTCTTGAGCACCGCCAAGCGCAACACGGAAACCGGTCATCACTTCGTCGATAATCAGCAGCGCGCCAAACTCGTCGCACAATGCACGCAGGCCCGGCAGGAATTCAGGCAGCGGCGGCACGCAGTTCATGTTGCCGGCAACTGGCTCAACGATGATACAAGCTACGTCTTCTGGGTACTGCTCGAACACCGCGCGAACCGAGTTCAGGTCGTTGTAGGTGCAGGTCAGGGTGTGCTTGGCGAAATCAGCCGGTACGCCCGGAGAGTTTGGCTGGCCTAGAGTCAGCGCACCTGAACCGGCTTTAACCAGCAGGCAATCGGCGTGGCCGTGATAGCAGCCTTCAAACTTGATGATTTTGTCACGGTGGGTAAAGCCGCGCGCCAGACGAATCGCGCTCATGGTGGCTTCTGTACCAGAGTTGACCATCCGCACCATGTCCATGCTTGGCACCAGTTTGGTGACCAACTCAGCCATAGTGACTTCCTGCTCGGTCGGTGCACCAAAGCTCAGGCCGCGCTCGGCGGCTTCGATCACGGCGTTGCGGATTTTAGCATTGTTGTGGCCCAGTACCATCGGACCCCATGAACCGACATAGTCGATATAGGATTTGCCGTCCGCATCGTATAACAACGCACCGTCGGCGCGTTCAATGAATAGTGGGGCACCGCCAACGCCGTTGAACGCGCGTACCGGCGAGTTAACGCCACCGGGGATCAGCGTTTGCGCTTGGGTGAATAGACTTTCTGACTTACTCATTGATCGGCTCCTGGTTTTTTTTCGTGCTGAGAGGATAAGCTCGCACTAAGAAAAATAGTATGGTGGCACGACGATCTCCCTGGACCGTCTGACAATGGCCCCTATTCTAGAGAACATAGCGCCGTTAGGAAATGTTTCACGGACAGTGAAAGGTTAAGAAATATATTATGCATACTGAATAGGTGATTTTTATGATTAACTCTTTAGTCTGATTATTATTCTTCTCTATATAAAAGAACACCATGAACGAATCTATTGAAGCCAGGCCAGATTCTTCGGGCCTTCCCGCGCGCAGAAGACCCAGTGTCGTCCTGCGCCAATTTTTGCGCCGAGACAAAACCCCGGTCGCTATTTTAATCGTTGCTGCGCTGGTGGGTATTTTCGCTGGCCTGATTGGCGTCGCGTTCGAAAAAGCTGTCGATTGGGTGCAGCACGTCAGGTTGGCAGGGTTGAATACTGTCAGCGACCACTTTTGGCTGCTGTGGCCGCTGACCTTTATTGTGTCCGGTTTGCTGGCAATGGTTGGCTATTTTCTGGTGCGTAAATTTGCGCCGGAGGCAAGCGGCTCGGGGATCCCCGAAATTGAAGGCGCACTGGAAGAACTGCGGCCCGTGCGCTGGTGGCGAGTTATTCCGGTTAAATTTTTCGGCGGCATGGGGACGCTTGGCGCGGGCATGGTGCTGGGACGGGAAGGACCCACGGTGCAGATGGGCGCGAATCTCGGCAAGATGCTGGCGGATATTTTTCGCATGCGCAGCGCCGAAGCTCGTCACAGTCTGCTGGCAACCGGTGCGGCGGCGGGGCTTTCAGCCGCGTTTAACGCGCCGTTGGCCGGCATCCTGTTTATCATCGAAGAGATGCGTTTGCAGTTTCGCTACAGCCTGATTTCGGTGAAAGCGGTGTTTATCGGCGTGATCATGTCGAGCATCGTTTATCGTTTATTTAACGGCGAAAGGGCGGTGATCAACGTTGGCGTGCTGGCGAACGTTTCCCTAAATACCTTTTGGCTGTATCTGGTGCTGGGCATGGTGTTTGGCGTTGTCGGTGTTTGTTTTAACGCGCTAATTTTCCGTACTCAGGATATGTTTGCACGTATCCACGGCGGCAAGTTACAAAAAATTCTGCTGATTGGTGGCCTGCTGGGAGGTATCTGCGGGCTGTTGGGGCTTATAAAACCTGAAGCGGCCGGTGGTGGCTTTGCGCTTATCCCGCTGGCGGCCATGGGCACCTATTCACTTGGTGCGCTGCTGTTTATTTTTATCGCCCGAGTGGTGACGACGCTGCTGTGCTTCTCATCCGGGGCACCGGGTGGGATTTTTGCGCCGATGCTGGCATTGGGGACATTGCTCGGTACCGCGTTTGGCATGGCTGCAGCGGCAATGTTCCCGCAATACGGCATTCAACCGGGCACTTTTGCTATCGCCGGGATGGGGGCTTTATTTGCCGCCACGGTGCGTGCTCCGCTGACGGGGATCGTGCTGGTGTTGGAGATGACGGAAAATTATCAGCTGATTTTGCCGATGATCATCACTTGTCTGGGCGCAACGCTGCTGGCCCAGTTTCTTGGCGGCAAGCCCTTGTATTCTGCCCTGTTAACCCGCACGTTACAGAAGCAGGAACGAGAGCAGGCCGAGCTGGCTGCGCGCCAGGCTGCGCTGGCAGAGAGCACGGTTACGCAAAAATAAGCCTTAAATTTTGCGGGACGCGGTGGCTAAAACGGCCCATACTTGTATCTAAGATGCAGGTATAAGATAATCAGTTCATTATTCAGACAGTCAATCCGGCGGCCTGAACAGAATTCGGATTGGGAGCAAACACTATGAGTGAACCTATTTTAAGCGAGCCAACCCTGGACGAGCCGGTCGCGCTGCCGTTGCAGTTTACTGAAGCTGCTGCTCGTAAAGTAAAAAATCTGGTAGCAGATGAGGAAAATCCGGATCTGAAACTGCGCGTCTATATTACCGGCGGCGGTTGCAGCGGATTCCAGTACGGCTTTACCTTCGATGACAAAATCAACGACGGCGATATGACCATTGAGAAATCTGGCGTTGCGCTGGTGGTTGACCCGATGAGCCTGCAATATCTGGTAGGCGGTTCCGTTGACTACACCGAAGGACTGGAAGGTTCCCGTTTTGTGGTCACGAACCCGAATGCCAAAACCACCTGTGGTTGCGGATCCTCTTTCAGTATCTAATCCTGGAGATTAGCCTGAACCTATAAAAAAGCCCTGTGCGTTTGCACGGGGCTTTTTATTTGCCATACGGCTTTGCGTTTAGCGCATCAACCTCGTGACACAGCGCTTTCGCCGCCAGCATCACACGCGGCCCCGCGCGATTAAACCAATCCGCATTGACCGGCAACATCGGCACGTTTAGCTGGCCTTGCCAAAAGGTGTTTATCTCTGCCTGCTGCTGAGCAGTGCCAGGAAAAATAATTGCCTTTGGCCGTCGACTTAACACTTGCTCGCGGCTCACCTGTGGCCACGGTGCCGGGCTATCAGCAAAGATATTTTCTGCACCGCAAAGGCTGGCAATCTGGCTCTGTAATGTCTTGCCGGAAGAGGTGAACAGCGGCTGGGTGGAGAACTGGATAAATACCGGCACGGCGGCATTTTTCAGATGATGAGCGCGGAGTTCAGCAAGCTGTTGCCTGATTTTTTGCGCGGCATCATGGCCTGTCTTTGGCGTTGCGCTGTACTCTGCCAGACTGTCGAGCGCATCGGCGACCTGATCCACACTTTGCGGATCAAGATAAACGATTGGAATGCCAAACGAGGCTAGCTGATCCAGCGGGCGCTGGGGATTTCCCCCGCGCCACGCCAGCAGCAGGTCAGGTTTTAACGCCAAAATACGCTCAACGTTAATCCCCTGCCAATTGGCAACTTGCTCGAGTTTCGCTGCCTGTGGCGGGAAATCGGAATAGGCGCTTGCCGCGACCAGCTTGTCGCCCAAACCGGCGGCGTAGGCCAACTCGGTGAGGTTGGGCGCGAGGCTTATCACCCGCTCGGCAACCCGAGCCTGCGCAGCCAAAGGCAGACACAAGACAATAAACAGCAGCAGTTTGCGCAAGATGATCGTCCCTTATTGCCTTTGGCGTGACTGGCGTGAAAATTAACGCAGCGGATTGGCAGCCAGTGATTTCAGCATGGCATCAACCATCAGCGTTGACTGCTCGGCAGCCACCACCAGGAACTCTTCAAAGCTCAGATGCGATTCGGTATCTGCCACGTCAGAAATGGCGCGCACAACCACAAATGGCGTGCCGAACAGGTGACAAACGTGACCGACTGCGGCCGCTTCCATCTCAACCGCAGCGACGTTTGGGAAGGTATTGCGAATACGCGCCAGCGGTTCTGCACCGTTAATGAAGGCATCGCCGCTGCAAACCAGGCCACGAACGGCATTTAGGTTCAGGCCAGTGATGCAGCTTTCAGCCAGTTTAATCAGCTCGGCGTCGGCAACGAAAGAAGGAGGGCAACCCGCCATTTGGCCTGGCTCATAGCCGAACGCGGTGACATCGGCGTCGTGGTAGCGGACTTCTTCCGAAACTACGATATCGCCTACTTTCAAGGTTTTGGCCAAGCCACCGGCGGAACCGGTATTGATAACGACATCAGGTTTGCAATGTTCCAGCAGCAAGGTGGTGCCCATCGCCGCAGAGACTTTACCGATGCCAGATTTCAGCAGCGCCACGTCAACGCCGTGCAGTTGGCCAGTGTAGATCTCAATGCCAGCAC
>CAWUIY010000098.1:0-14392 GCA_963922555.1 uncultured Serratia sp.
TCATGCGCATGATCGACCATTGTAATGACTTTGTCAGGGGGCGTTTTATCCAGATTCCCCAACTGGGTCGTCAGGATCGCCTGATAGGCATTGGAGGCATAGGTGAGTTGCTTTTCGCGTTGTTCCAGCGCATCGATACGTTCCATTAGCGCCTGTAACTGCTCTTGATTGGACATAGCGGCATCCTCAATTGTATTGCAGAAAAAACTGACAACCCATACGCTGATTGAGCGTATTTCATACAGTTTCATCCACTTTAAATCAAAATTTGCGATTAACCAATCTTTAACCTCATAAATCCCCTCACTGCAGAGCCTTGATTTGTAAATTACCCCTGCAGCGCTGATGACACTTGGCCTTGCGCGATTGCAGCTTGTGTAAAAATACCGGCAAAACAGCATTAATTGCTTACAGAAGCCACCATGACGGCGACAGCAAGTTGTGAGATCTTCATGATGAGTCTTTTTTTATTTGGAAATCATTTTATGAACAAAATTACTTGCTATGCCGCTGTGTTTGCCGCGTTGATGTCTGCCACTTCACTGGCCCACGCTGAAGGATGCCTCAAGGGCGCAGCCGTGGGTGCTGTAGCGGGTCACGTTGCTCACCATCATGCCGTACTGGGTGCCGTTGGCGGCTGCGTTGTTGGCCATCATATGGCTGCAAAAGCCAGAGCGCAGAAAGAAGCTGAAGCAAAACAACAACAGCAGCAACCCCAGCACTAATACGCGCTGCTGCGGCCATTTTTCAGAGTAAATCGCTGAAAACAGACTTCTTGTAAAATATAAAACCAGCCCGCAATGGCTGGTTTTTTTATGGTTTTTTTATGGCTTTTTTTAAGCTATTTTTTTATTGGCAGCGCAAGATCAATCTGTAAAATCAGTTTTTTATCACAATTTTAAGGACAAATAATGAAGCTAAGGAACGCTGTTGACGGGGATGCATCGCTTATCGCTCAGTTGCATACCACCAGTTGGCGAAGCGCCTATCAGGGTATATTTTCTGCTGACTATCTGGCCGGAGAGATCGATCAAGAACGCCTGAACCATTGGCAGGGAAAATTTGAAGCGCCGCACGACGATCAAGCCGTCATCGTGGCGGAGGATGATGCTCAAGCTGTCGGTTTTGTCTATGTCATTGGATCGAAAGATCCGCAGTGGGGATCGCTGGTTGATAATCTGCACGTGCTCCCTGCAACCAAGGGAAAAGGTTTCGGTATTGCCCTGCTGAAAGCCGCGGCAGGTTGGGTTACTGAAAACCACCCTGGCAAAGGTTTTTATCTGTGGTGCTATGAGGAAAACCTCCCTTCACGTCAGTTTTATGAACGCTGCGGCGGAAAAATCGTAGAAATAAAACGCGAAACCGTGCCTGGAGATACTGTCTTGAACGCGCTGAGATATTACTGGGAAAAACCGGAAATACTGCTCAAATAAACATTATTATTGAAAGTGAGAGAGTAAAGGGATGTACGATATTCACGTGATTTTAAACAATGAGCCGGGTGAGTTAGCGTGGCTGGGTAAAATATTGGATCTCTACGGCCTGGATATTGAAGGCGGCGGCATGTTTAGCGCCAAGGGCCAATGCCATGCGCATTTTCTAGTGAAAGATGCTGACAAGGCTAAAACGGCGCTCGAGACTGAGGGATTTACGGTCGAGGGGATCCATAAAGCCTTGATAAGAAAGCTTGATAACAAACGCCCCGGCGAGTTTGCCAATCTTGCCGCAAGGTTGTCTGAGTTTGGGATTAATATTATTACCCAATACAGCGACTATGCTAATCGTATTATCCTGGTGACCGACAATAACTCCCTCGCGAATGAAGTCACAGCGCCCTGGATCGCTTCGGCTTTTTGATAAAAAACCTTATAGCAGCCTTAGATGCCAGCATCTAAAAGATTCTCAAGTGTCAGATAATGGCGCTGAATACCGGCGATCGGAAAATCATTCAGCGTCATTTGCAGCCTAAGCCCTGCTTTTGGTAGAAAGGTAAAGCCTGAAAGCTATAAGTGTCTACAAAGGCACTCTGACATCCCCTGTTTATGGCCTCTTTAAGCATTGTGTTAACCAATTGGCTGCCCAATCCGCTTCTGCGCCAATCTTCCCTTACCCATAGCAGTTCAATAAACAACCATAAACCCTTGCGGGTAGCAAGCAGGCCACCGCTGATGGCTCCCTGCTCGTCACGACTAAAAGCCGTCAATTCTGACCATTTGCGGGTATCAATATACTCGCTGTTATGCTTCTGCAACTTTTCAGTGAGTTCTGTTCTTACATCATCTGGAACCTGATGCGCTAAGGTAATTTCCACTGGCAGCTTCTCCGTAAAACTTTAATGTTCGTGTATTCAAACTATTTATAAATCATTGCCTTAAATACTTATAAAATAAAAGTGGATAACTGACAAACGCAGAATGTTGAATGTTGAATGTTGAGAAATGCTTAAAGCAGATAAAGGAGATACGCGTATTATTTTGCCCTAACACGCCCACCATTTTGATTTTACTTTTGGGAAAGACCTGGCCGCAAAAAAACGGGAACCCTTAGGCTCCCGTTTTCGCAGTTAAATTGATGCCATTACATATTCGCGATCATTGTGTCGCCAAACTCTAAGTATTTCAGCAGTTTAGCGCCTTCCATCAGACGTTCGAAATCGTAGGTCACGGTTTTCTTGGCGATCGCTGCTTCCATTCCCTTCACAATCAGGTCGGCCGCTTCGAACCATTCCAGATGACACAGCAGCAGGCGGCAATAATGACGTTAATTAATTGAATTAAAAGATAAAATCACCGGTAATGGCATCGAACTAAGTGCATAAAAAGCAGTTTTTAACCAACTGAATTAACAAGGAATAAATTTGGTTTTGCAGAAGGCTTTTGGTACTCACCTCTCACTTATTTTACTAAATGGGTAATCGCTCTTCTTGAATATCTGATCAAAAATCATTTGTTAACCGATAACAGAATTTAAAACAGCTAAATGAGTGGTTAACCGGCAGGTTGGAGCGAGGTATAGTCATTCGCACCCTGAGAATTACACTATTAAGTGATTCAGGGTATGCGCTTACTGGTTACGAATATTGAGCGAGAATCACGTGATGATCGCCGCTTTTCTTTCGAGCCAGTAGGTGCTCCACGTTCGCTAACGAATACTCAGGGCATGCAGATAAACTGCTGGCTATATTTCTTTCGAAGAGCGTGGAATGCATACCAATCCCCGATAAAAAGGAGTTGGTGATGACTGTGACTAATCAATTTGCTGCGCACGTTGGTCTGGACTGGGCGGATAAAAAACACGATGTCTGTGTTCAGTTTAAAAACGGTGAACGCGTATTCGATGTGATTGAACATACAGCAGAAGCGCTTGATGCCTGGCTTACTGAGTTACACCAGAAAGTAAAAGGCAGAATCGCCATAGCTCTCGAGCTGAAGAAGGGCCCCGTGGTATATGCTCTTCAAAAATATCCCTTTATCACCGTTTTCCCCGTCCACGCGTTGTCCCTGGCTCGTTACCGGCAAGCCTTCTCGCCCAGCGGCGCTAAAGATGACCCGCAGGATGCAGAGCTGGCATTAGAGTTAATGCTGCGTTATCCCCAAAAGATAAAAGCTATTGAACCCGACAATGCGGATATTCGCTTGCTTCAGCAACTGGTTGAGCAACGTCGTCAGTGGGTTGAAGACAAACGCCGCTTTGTGAATCGGCTCATCAACACGCTTAAACAGTATTATCCTCAGCCACTGGAGTGGTTCTCACATCGGGGTAGCTTACTGTTGTGTGAGTTGATTATCCGGTGGCCCAGTCTGCAACAACTGAAACGAGCCAGGCGCGACACGATCCGCAACTTTCTCAATGCCAAAGGTGGCCGCGCAATGGCCCTTACCGAGCAACGTGTTGCGAGTATTGATAATGCGATCCCATTGACGACAGACCCGAGTGTTATAGAGGCTAATGCTTTGATGGCAACAGCACTGGCGACACAAATTAAAGTCGCGAGTGAAATCATCAAAACCTATGACGAACGAATCGAAACGTTGTTTGACACATTGCCAGATGCGGGGCTGTTCAAATCACTTCCGGGCATGGGGCCGTGTATGGGCCCACGGATGCTTGCTGCACTTGGTGATAACCGTGACCGGTTTAACAGCGCTGAAGAAATTCAAAACTATGCAGGTATTGCACCGGTGACCGAACGAAGTGGCCAGAAATCATGGGTTCACTGGCGATGGCAATGTGCCAAGTTCGTCAGGCAGACCTTTGTCGAATGGGCTACGAAGACGATTAACTCATCATACTGGGCCAGACTTTATTATCAGGGACTGCGAGAAAAAGGAAAATCTCACCAGTCTGCAATCCGGGCTCTTGCCTTCAAATGGATAAGGATCATTTACCGCTGCTGGAAGACCAGAACCCAGTACGATGAAGCGAAGTATTTGCTGGCTCTCGAAGCGCGACACTCGCCCTTACTGAAGCCATAAAAAGCTTGTCGAATGTCTCAGGGCGTGAAGCGGACGTTGGACCCGATGTCTAACGTTAAATGGAAGTACGGTAAAGTTACATTTACAATTTTATTCCAAGCTTAAATCCCTCTAGCAAAAATATACGCATAATCCTTGAAATATGGGAGCGAATTAAATTAGTTTCTCAATTTATAATGGCGCAACTCGTTGCGCCATTTCTTCTGTTGTAGTAACAGTTTTATCTAATAACTTGCATAATTTATGGGGTTGATGGGGTTTTAAAAGGCATATCATGTTCTGAAAACCAGCCTGGCACATATTCACTCCAACTGAATTTCCACAACCCATATTCCTTGCGTAATTCAATGCGATAGTGCGCGCCATACATCCAGTCGCCGTTCTCGTTTTTAATGCGGCCGGGGATCAAACGCCCTATCCACATTTCAGCGGTTTTATTGTCAGAATCTACAGTGATTTTGAGCGGCACTCCGAAATGCTGCATCCAAGGCCAATGACGACGGAACTCCTTAAGGGAACCCACAATATTATGCAGTCCACTTAACGGCCCCAAAGGAGGAAATTGTCCGCAGGCGTCTTCGGTATAACAGCTTTTAAACTGGCCAAAATCATTCTGGTCAATGCCCCATGAATAGCGGGAATAGCTCTCGGCTATCTGTTCTTCTTCCGTTGAAATGATCACGTTGTTCGAAATACATACCCACGGTGAATCCAGTTCACTCACCAGCACGGGTGGAGCATCGCCCGGTCTCCAGCCCTTTTCACCTTGCGGTAACGTCCAGCCTGAGAAATGAACAGGTTCTCCTTCAATCCAGCCGTTATTGATTAAGACGTGAGTAATTTTCCATTTTCCATCGACTGTCTTGGCGGTGAGTCGAACCACGGCGCCAAATAGGGCAAGTAAATTACGTCGATTATTCACGGATTTCTCGCCGTAAAGATAGGCACTGATCATTGCCGTTTCATAACCGTCGTAGGTGACATAATAATTTGACGTCACAAGCTCCAGTAACTCGTCTGCTGCAATATTCTCATCAAATGCTTCGATGACGGCATTGGAACCCACACGCACACCTTTATGGCTGCTATGCAGGACTACTTTTGCCGCAAGAAAAAAACCCGCCTCTTTCCAGTCTCCCGACGACCAACTGTGGCGAAGTTTTTCCAATAATTCCAATGCCTCGGTCCGGCTGATTGCTTCACTCATTTTGTTCTCCACGTCCTACTGCCCCGGAAAGTGGGGCAAAACAAATTCGGCCATTTCCTGCAGGATATCTGCAGCAGAGCGCCGGGCTGGTTTCAGATTCAGTGCGACATGTGAAACCCCCTGCCCCTGCTGTTTCTGCCAATGGCTTATCAAGGCATTACGCCCTGTACGGATCCCGTTGAACCCACGCTGTAGAGGTAAGTCCGGGTTTTCATCCAGGTCAAAAAACGTCGCATACCCATAGGGTTTGAATACATTTCTGGGTAACAACGAGCGCCAATAAGTAATCAATTCTGGAAGTTGTTCAAAGTCGCCGATGTGCCATAACCACCCATCACTATGTTCGGCTATCCAGCTGATTTCCTGACGGGCCCGGCCTACAACCAAGGTCGGGATTTTTTTTATCGCCGGCTTTGGCATCATTGTTAGATTACCCTGCAACTGACCGTAAAATTCGCTTGAGGCAGTTGGAAAATTTTTCTGCGTCAAGGCCTCAATAAGCTGCCAGGCATCGCGAAAACGAGCGTCACGATTGTCATAGTCGGCTCCAAACGCCGGGTATTCTGTCGGTCGGTCGCCGGTAGAAAGCCCCATGACAAAGCGCCCGGAAGAGAGGAAATCGACAGACAGGGCCTGTTTTGCCGTAATAACGGGGTCGCGCAGCGGCAACACAATACCCGTGGTACCCAAAGATATTTTTTTGGTTATACCGGCTAAAAGACCGAGATAGACTAGAGGGTCGAGTATCTGGCCGGTGTCACCAAATGTCGGGTCAAAGAAAGCAACGTCGCGTAACCATAAGCTGGCAAACCCTGCCTCGTCTGCCTGTGTAGCCAGCGCTAAATGGTCTTCCAGCGTTGGCCATGGCGACAGAGGATAACTTTCAAGCGGCATAATAAAACCGAACGTGAGTTTTTCAGGATGAAACGCTCGCGAATAACCTGGATGCCCGGCAAGTAATGAAGGCATCTCATTATGCAGTTCCACTTTTGTTGACATTGATGATTTCCAAAATAGGGCAGCCGAATGGCTGCCATGTGCGGGGCTTGTTTAGCGCTTTCTTATCTCGGTGACATAGGTCACGGCGACGTGATCGGCAAAATTGGGCACATCTTCAAAGGCGATTTTTCCGGTAGGAGAGTCAAATGCCGCAACAGCATCTTCAATTGAATCAAACCAGAGTTCGGAGAAACCGTCGATCGGTGATTCTGGATACTTTTCACGATCAATCGGGTTGAGCACGTACCCTTTCAGGCCCGGCAGTTTCAACGCAATCTCTGTATGAACCTCATTCCAGTGTTTTACAAAATCATCAAAGCTCTGGCCTTTTTTCTTGGTCAGCAAACCAACATGTTTAAAACCTTTAATTTCTGGCATGGTGTTCTCCACAATTTGATATTCAGTAAGTTTCTAAAAAACGAAAGCACTACTCTGGATTTCTTAAACCCATTAAATTGCCGGCTCGCCGTGAGCGGGGTAATCGGTATATCCACCCGCCCCGCCGCCGTAATAGGAGCTTCTTCTGGCCATGGCCAGAGGCCAACCCTTTTTGATTCGTTCTACGAAATCCGGATTGGCAATAAAGGGGCTGCCAAAAGCGGCAAGGTCAGTTATTTTATCGTTGACCAGTTCTTCGGCCTGTCTGGCGGTAAGTCCTCCGGCCAGAATTAATGTCCCCTTCCAGGCAAGGCGGAACTCACGTAAAAAGCCATTAAACATCACGGGCCCCTGTGCCATAAGATGGATATATCCTACCTTTCTACGCGCGAGTTCCTGACCAATAAACAAATAGGTTTCATAGGTTTGCTCGTACAACGGCATATCGAGCAACTGATTGCACGGAGAAAGACGGACACCCGTGCGGTCTACGCCAATCTCGTCACTCACGGCATCGACTATCTCAAGCAGAAGCCTGGTGCGGTTTTCAAGCGTGTTGCCGCCATAGTTGTCCGAGCGCGTGTTAAGTACTGGATTAATAAACTGCTCAATCAAATAACCATTGCCGGCATGTATTTCTACGCCGTCGAAACCTGCAGCGATGGCGTTGGCAGCTGCCTGACGAAAGTCCGCCACAATGCGCGGCATTTCATTCTTGGCCAGCGCACGCGGCGTACTGGCTGGCACGGTGGCCGGCTTGCCGTCATCATCATAGGCAAACGCAGTACCGCCCTGTTCTGTCGTGGCGCCTACAGGTGACTGCCCCTGCGGTTGCAGACTGGTATGCGATACCCGACCTACATGCCACAGCTGCGCGAAAATCTTGCCATCTTTTTCATGCACGGCCTGCGTAACCGGACGCCATGCCTCTACCTGACTTTCCAAATAAATTCCCGGCGTGAACAGATAACCGGCGCCTTCTCGCGAAACGGGTAATCCTTCGGAAATTATGAGTCCTGCTCCTGCTCGCTGAGCGTAATACTCTACGGTCAGCGCATCAGCGTGCTCGTTAGTGGCTCGTGAGCGCGTCATCGGCGCCATGACGGATCTGTTTTGCAGGATGTGTTCACCCAGCGCGTAACGGCTAAATAAAGGATTCATTCCGGGCTCCCCGTTAGTACCAGCACTCGGCAATCAGCTGATGAGACTTGATGCGGGCATCCGAATCGTGGATCCAGGAGTTCACCATAATTTCATTGGCACCCGTACGACGGACTAAATCCTGCAAACGTTCACGTACGTATTCAGGTGCTCCCCAGACGGATTCACGCAACTGAGTCAGTACGCGCTTTGCCTCTATCGGATGCCAGAGCGCATTCATGTCGTTGACCGGTTTCGGTAATAGCGTGTCGACGCCGCGCCCCAGATTGGTGAACTTTTGCAGTTCGGTGGTCGCCAGCCTTTCGGCTTCGCGCTGGGTATCGGCGGCCACGACATTCACACAGACCATAACGTAAGGTTCAGCTAGATTCGCAGAGGTCATAAATGCACGGCGATAGGCATCGATGGCAGCGAGCATAGCGTCGGGGGCAAAGTGCGAGGCAAAGACCAAAGGCAGGCCTTTTTGTGCCGCAAGCTGGGCGCTGAAGGTACTTGAACCCAGCAACCAGACCGGAATATCAAGACCTGCGCCCGGAATGGCAATAATGCGCTGTCCCGGTGTTTTAGGCCCCAGATATCGCTGCAGTTCGTCGAGCATTTCGGGGAAATCCAGACCTCTGCCACGCGTTTCGCGACGCAGCGCGTTCATCGTTTCCTGATCGGTACCAGGCGCACGTCCAAGGCCGAGATCGACGCGACCCGGATAAAGCGTTTCGAGTGTGCCGAACTGTTCGGCGATCACCAGCGGTGCATGGTTTGGCAACATGATGCCGCCAGAGCCGATGCGGATTTTTTCGGTTTTGGCACCGATGTGGCTCAGGATCACCGAAGTGGCGGCACTGGCAATATCAACCAGATTATGATGTTCGGCCATCCAGAAACGATGGTAGCCCGCCTGTTCAGCAGCCTGCGCAAGCCGAACGCTGTTACTGATGGCATCAGATATATTGTGACCTTCGGTAATGGGTGCGAGATCAAGTAGCGATAATGGGATTGTTGCCTCTTTCATTGAATTTTCCTCAGCCGGCATATTTAATCGAAGACTAAAAAGTCATCACGGCAGTCACTATGGTCGATTTTAATAAAAGAATAAATCCGGTTTAGGTCGCAACTTTGTAGACATATTGTCTACAATTTAAGTATGACAGAAAGGGTATTGTTAGGGCTCGTCATGGGCGAATTCTGCCCTAAAGGCCATTCCATAATCTGGAGAAAATGTGAACGATATATGTATTAGCCAAGCTAGAAAAAACGCAGCCTTAGATATAGCCCACCGCTGGTTTGCCTTTTTTGAAGGTAAAACTGAATCTGTAACTGATCATCTGGATATCTTTTCCAATGATGTCAGGCTGGTACACGCAGGTGTACATCTACTTGCAGAAGGAAAAAAAGATCTGCAAAGGTGGCTAACAAATGTTCCGGAGGAGAAAAGCTCCCATTTTATAAAGACGTTCGACTTACTCCCGCTGGGTAAAAATATTGCCGAGGTCAATATGATGGTGAGTTATCAGCGCGAAGAACAAGGCCTCCTGGCAGGCGGGGCCATTATCGAATACCGAACCCGGGTGATTTTCGATGACCAAGACAAAGCGGCTTTTACTTATATTCAAAAAACGCCTCTGGCTGTAAATCCTGCCCACATTTTTGAACCGTCTTTTGACGAGAACAGAATGAAGTCATTTATTGCGCATTTTTGTTTTCTTATTTCCACGTTCGGGCAGTCGTCGATTGTAGACTTATTGGCTCCTCAGGTAGAATGCAGGGATTTCGATAAAATCTTCACCTTGCTTCGTTCTACAAAACACACAGATATCCTCATCCGGGAAGTCGATATCTCATCGCTGCGTTGCACGCTTGAAATTCGGGGTCGTCATGAAAGTCATAAACTGACTTTTAAACTGGAAGATCTGGCTGGTCGCTATCTAAAAATTGTTCGCCTCGACATCAATTAAGAGAGAGACAGACATTCGCCGTATTCCTTCTTCATCGCTGAAAAAGACCCATAATATTATGCGTAAAACAGAGCATCTGGGCGGGATCACCGCCTTTGTAACCACAGCACAGCTTGGCAGTTTCACCGCCGCGTCAGAACGGCTTGGACTGACCAAATCGGCAGTTGGCAAAAGCGTCAAGCGTCTCGAAGATCGGCTTGGGCTTAAGCTTTTTCAGCGCTCGACGCGGAGGCTAAGCCTGACTCCCGATGGCGAACGTTTCTTGCTGAGTTGCCAGCATGCCCTTGATATTCTCGAGCAGGCCGAGGCCGAATTGACTTCTCATATTGCCCATCCTGCCGGACGGTTGAGGGTTGATTTGCCAGCGGCCTTTGGCAGGCAGCGGATCCTGCCTATTCTGCTCAATATCACGCGTCGCTATCCCGAACTGGCATTGACAGTGACGTTCAGCGAGAGATTTGTCGACCTGATTGAGGAAGGCATTGATTTGGTCATTCGAATCGGCGAACTGGCTGACAGCAGTGGTCTGGTGGCCAGACGGTTGACCACCCAGAAACTGGTGATTTGCGCCTCTCCGGACTATCTCACGTATAATGTCGAACCTGAAACGCCAGACGAACTGAGTCAGCACCATTGCGTGGTCGGCTTTCGAAGAAATCAGCCCTTGTCCTGGTTATTGAAAGAGCAAGACGGGCGAATAAAGCGCTACACGCCTCCGCCAACCCACGAGTTTGCCGATGGCGATGCGATGCTTTCCGCCGTGTTGGCCGGCTGTGGTTTGTCACAATTACCGCTATGGCTGGTGAGAAAACATCTGGATAATGGAGAGTTGAAGGAAGTGCTAACCGGCCATTCGGGTGGCGAAATGCCTATCAGCGCCCTGTGGCCGAAAAGCCGCCAGCTGCTGCCCAAGATACGTCATGTTGTAGACGAGTTACTTAAAGCAGCGGCGGACGGCTTGCTAGATTAGCTCGCGTTTGATTTCACTTTATTTTTGAAAGAAAGGATAGTCAGTATACCCTTCGGCGCCTCCGCCGTAGAACGTGGCGCGGTTAGGTTCATTAAGCGGCCAGTTATTTTTAAAACGCTCTACAAGATCGGGGTTGGAGATGTAGGGTTTACCAAAACCAATAAAATCGGCTTTATTGTCATTCAAATAAGCTTCGGCACGCTGTTTATCAAAACTGCCTGCGATAATCAGCGTTCCCCGATATGCCTGCCTGAATTTATCCGAGAATCCTTCAGGCATCGCCTGTTCACCCAAACTCTGCTGATCGCTCAAATGTACATAAGCCAGATTACGTTCCCCAAGCTTCGCCGCAAGCATCAACCATGTTTGCTCTTCGCCATTAAATTCATGCATATCAAATAGACGACCAAATGGTGCCAGGCGGATACCGGTTTTCCCGCTGCCAATCGCTTTCGACACGGCATCCGTGACCTCCAGGACAAAGCGCAGCCGGTTTTCATGGCTTTCGCCACCGTATTCGTCACTGCGCGTATTTAATCCGCCGTTAATGAACTGTTCGAGGAGATAACCGTTCGCGGCATGTATCTCGACACCATCGAAACCGGCTCGAATGGCATTTTCAGCTGCGTGAACATAGTCCTGAACAATATCCTTGATCTCGACCGGTGTAAGCGCTTTTGGCACAGATACGGGTACCTGACCAGGTTCACCAGACTTGTTGAGAGCGTAACAGTTTGTATTTTCTGCTTTTACCGCAACAGAACTTACAGGCGGCTTGCCCTTCTCCTGAAACGTTTCATGAGAAATTCGCCCGACATGCCATAACTGAATAAAGACTTTTCCATTTTTGGCATGGACAGCCTGAGTAGTGCGAGACCAACCTTTTATCTGTGCATCATTATAAATACCGGGAGTGAACAGATAACCTTGTCCTTGAACCGAAATCTGAGAACCTTCAGTAATGATTAATCCGGCAGAGGCGCGCTGCTCATAATATTCGGCAGTGAGTTCATCTGCCGTATCACCCTGATTTGCGCGTGAACGCGTCATCGGGGCCATGACAATTCGATTGCTCACCTCGATATCGCCAATCCTGGCAGGGGTGAATAACTTTTCCATGCTGTTCTCCTTACGGTAAATTTCATCCATCATGCGAGTTTGAAAAGGAGAATGGAACAGCTGTCCGTTCCGAACAGATGCTCCATATATTCTACTATTTTAGTTAATTATGATCAGGACATTAGTGGGCTATCAGGCCACTTCTTGAGCAACTTGATAGCTACTGCGGTCGGCGCGGTTCTTGATAACAATGCTCAGGAAGGCCATCAGCGCGAAGATAATGCTGCTCAGGACAACGGAATGCGTACCGAGATTAGCGATAAACCAGCCGCCTGTTAACGAACCAATGGTGATACCAAGATTCGAAAAAGACATATAAAGGCTGTTTGCAAACTCTGGCGCTTCACTGGCCTCGCGCATCAACCAGGTCTGACTCACGACAAGGCCGGATGAATGGCAAGCACCCCAGAACACGGTGAGCAGGCACATCGCCAGTGGAGAGAAGCCCAGCCACCAAACCAGTAATAATACGACGGTGTACAGCAGTGGATAGAGATAGGTTGTCTTGACAACGCTTTTCTGCAGGAAACTGCTGAATACGAAATTGCCGATAAAACCGCACAGACCAAACAGAATAAGCATGGCGCTGATGTAGTTATTATCGAGATGCGTGATCTTTGACAGGTAGTCTGCGACATAGCTGAAGCTCGAAAACATCGCGGCGAATATCATTGATACTGTAGCAATGGTCATCCACAGCTTGCCATTACGTAATACTCTGAGTTGGCTGCCATATGACACCCTTTCTTTGGCGGGCATGGACGGGACGAACAGTAAAACACCGATGAAAGCAGCGACGCATGCAGCAGCACCAAAGTAAAATGCGGCGGCCAGAGAGATATGTTCAGCAATCAGGGAGCTTAGCGGCACGCCCAGTACTAATCCAATAGCAACACCTGCGAATACCTTGGCCGCGGCGCCGGCACTTTTCTCTTTAGGTACGGAGTTTGCTGCAACTACCAGTGCTACTGCAAAGAATACGGCATGTGCCAGCGCAGGGAGAATGCGGAACAGCAGCATCAAATTGAATACATCCGTGGTGGCATAAATCAGGTTGGAAATGATAAACACGACCAGAATGGATAACAGCACAGTTTTTTTATTGAAACCTGACAGCAACAAGGTGATGAACGGCCCTGTTACTGCAACGATGATGGCATAAATACTGACCAGAAATCCGACCTGGGTTGGCGTGACATGTAGCTGTGAAACCAGCATCGGCAATAAGCCGATGATTGCAATTTCCGTGGTAATGACACCGAATACCGCCACTGACAGGGTCAGTAATAGCAGCGTACTTTTATTTTGCATGGAGATACCCTACGAAATACATCGCAAAAGTGAAATAAAAAAATAACGTCAGTAATCTGTTATTCGTTTTGGCCTGATTTTGGCGAGGTGATCATCCAGTAATTCATGATGTCCGGAAATACCTGTATGGGCATCACTTTGGAGACTTAAATTCTTCAATCAGTAATGAGGGAGTTAAGATTTGCAAAGTGTCACTTACATGTGGGCTCAATAAATAGGCTTTTTTATCAATGTCGAATAAATTAAACTGTGATTAATTCGTAAAGTTAAGTGGATTGCACCTAACAGGCTGCCCTGAAATGTTTACAAGTTCCACTTTTGGCACGAAGCAGACCATATTAAGGAGTGTGGGTCTGCTAAGAGCGTGGTCAGTGGACGTTAGTGACCAAGTTATTGAATCTTCAGGTAATTAAAAAAAAACCGCACTTTTGCTATTTCTCTTTATAACCAACTTCGACACCCGCCGGGATGCCTAACCGGCTGTGTTTCCTATAAATAGCCATTATTCGTATAGCCACTTTCCTGCTTTTGCTGACTCAACCAGCATGCCAATCGTTAGTGGCTTATCCATGTCTTTACGCTTAAGGCTTTTTGGAAAATAGGCAAAAAAATTGATATCTTCTATGTTCATGCCAAATTCATCAAATATCTCAATTAGCAGCTCGTAAGCCTCCTCTTCATCCATCTCTATGGTCATATTCAGAGATGTTTCACCAGTAAGAGGAGCCCTTTTGTTGGTAAGCCAGCGGCGCGGGTTGTAGGGTGTTATTAGCTCATGAACACGCTTTTCTATTTGATCTACCATATCCGGTCCTCCTTT
>CAWUIY010000099.1:0-14361 GCA_963922555.1 uncultured Serratia sp.
CGATTTTACTGAAATGCTGACCGCAAGAAATTAATTCAGTTCAACATTAAGGCTTAAGATAAGTTGCGTAAAGAGGATCTGAATCACTTATCGCACCTTATTTAACCTACGTATAAGAAACTGATGGCATTGATAATACAACAAATAAATTAAGGAAAACTTAAGGATGTGGGGTGAGGTGATTATATGAGCAATAATCAGGAATTGTCTGAATTTAATGGGTTTTTAATTGCGCTAATTGATAGGTATAAAAATGGACAAGTTTTAACTTGTCCTATTATCAAGCATTACATTTTTGCAAAGTTAATAACTAAAGAACGCTCTGGCAGAATTCCGCTGTGGGCATTACCCGAGCAATTGGGCCATTAAGGCAGGCATTGTGATGGGCAATTATGTTTTCAGCAGTGAGTTGCGGGGTGTTAATACAGCTGTGCGCATCCGAAATAAGAATAGGTTTAAATCCATGCGCTAAAGCTGAACGACAGGCAGTATCGACACAATATTGAGTTTTAAGACCGGCGATAACCACTTCCAGAACGCCTGCTTCCTCAAGTATGTTTGCCAAAGGAGTACCGTCAAAGCAGCTAGCTCGTGATTTATCGATATATCTATCGCGGGAGGAGTCGATATTCAGCTCAGAAATAATATTCCAAATGGCTTCACCGGCTGCAAAAGGCGATCCTGGCGGTCCAGCGTGGCGGACGAAAAAAACCGGTTGTTGGTGATGATGGAAGTGGCCGATAAGGCGATTAATGTTGTCAATCACGGCATCGCGTTGATAAGGCAGCGGTTCAACAGAACATTGGCCTATTTGCATATCGATAACTAACAGCGCTTTTTTCGCTAAAAGGTTTTGTTGCATGGTCTTCTCCTGAATAAGCCGCAAATGTCAGGAGTAAAACGAACCCCTGCCACGTTTGGCGGGGTTGAGATTGTCGTTTAACAGCGCACAACAACCTGCGACCCACCGTTTGAGGTAGTCGTAGTGGTGGTTGTCTGAGTCAGTGCGCTAAAAATATTCATGAAATCAATATCTCATTGGTATCGGGTTGTCGTCAATATTAAAGTTATATAAATAAAAGAAACATTTTCTTAACATTCCTGGCCAGGTAAAAGCTGTTTCGTTGACGCGGGCTGGAGTATTTTCCTACTCGCTGAGCCACACTCATTACTCAGGGCGAAGACACTTGCCTATTGTCATTCTTCGTTATAACCAATGATAACAACGAGAGCGAAAACTCCATGGATATTAAAACGCTTGCCACTTACGACCGCGATTCCGCTGAGTACGCCAACGAATGGGAATCACAGCCAATGGGTAATGATTTGCACGATACCATTAAGACTTTCTTTACTCATGGACCGACTATTGATGTCGGCTGCGGCAGTGCCCGCGATGCCGCGTGGCTCAATGCGAACGGCTATCCGACAGTGGGTGTCGATGCTTCCAGAGGATTATTGCTCGAGGCCAGCAAGCGCCATCCCGAGTTAGAATTGTTTTATGCCGCGCTGCCAGAATTAAACAGCGTCAGCGAAAATAGCTATGAAAATGTGCTATGTGAAACGGTGATTATGCATCTGCCGATTGATCTGATTGAGCCTTCAGTGCGCAAGCTTTTAAAATTGCTTAAGAGCCAGGGAATATTGTATCTCAGTTGGCGGGTTACAGAAGAGGAGGATCGTCGCGACGAACATGAGAGACTCTATTCCGCTTTTGATGAAAGAGTGGTTATTAATGGGCTGGCGGGTGCGCAATTATTGATGGATGAGAAAATTGTGAGTCAATCCTCTGGAAAAATTATCCGCAGAATCGTGGCGCGAAAGGATTGAGTCATGAACACAAATATCACTATTAGGCATTATGCTCCTGAAGATTTGGAGTCTGTGATTGAGGTATTTCTGCTGGCGATAAAAAAGACCGCTTCGAACAATTATAACGACGAACAAATTACCGCCTGGGCGCAAGTCGACAAAGCGCGCTGGGGATACAGGATGGCGACAGCGGTGTCATGGGTTGCTGCTCTCGACGGGCAAATAGTGGGGTTTGCCAGCCTTGAGACACCCAATTATCTCGATCTGATGTTTGTCAGACCCACTTTTATCCGTCAGGGCATTGCGACCTGTCTGCTTAAAAGGGTTGAAAAAACAGTAATTGATCAGGGTGAAGAAACGTTAAAAACTCACGCCAGTATCACTGCGAAGCCATTTTTTGAAAAAAACGGGTTTATGCTGATACAGGAGCGGCAGGTTGAGGTCAGGGGGGCTGTTCTTACCCATTATGCGATGAAAAAGCAGCTTGGTAATGTTATTAAGACTTAAATTTAATTATCTCATTTTCTGCACAAGTGTTTCTTATATTATGCTGTTTTTCATTAATCTCCGTTGCTCTATCATTCTCCGCCTAAACTACTGGAGACTGTTTGATGCAGCTTTTATTTATATTACTCGTCGTTGCTGGCGGGATGGGATTATCCGTTGAAGCAGGATTATTGGGGCCACTGGGAAGCGAAGTGGGCGATTTATGGGCAACGTTCAGCATCTTCGGCGTGGGTGCGGCGCTGACATTTCTATTGATGCTATTTTTTAGCCCTCGCAATAGTCCCTCATTTTTTGCACAGCCCGCCTGGCAATTAATAGGGGGGATTCTTGGCCCAGTCTACGTGGTTATTCTTACCGTTGCCGTGCCTGCAGTGGGTATCGCGCTGACAATGATCGGTATTTTAGCGGGTCAGGTATTTAAAAGCCTGATTATTGACCACTATGGGCTTTTTGGTACGGCACACCGAAAAATTGATAATAAACGTATTATCGCGCTTATTTTTATTATTGCTGCATTGGCCCTTGTGGCAAAAGGTTGAGGTAATCAGATGACGATATTAATGATCCTTCTTGCCGTAGTGGGTGGTGCTTTCCTGAGCATTCAGGCAGCGGTTAATGGGCAGCTTGGCAGTAAAGTAGGCGTTTTCCGCAGCGCTTTTCTGACTTTTTCCATTGGCGCTTTGGTGACTGCGCTGTTGATCTTCTTCTTTGAGCCTAAGCATGCCCAGACATTGTTAGATGTCCCCAAATGGCAGTTGCTGGGCGCTCTGTGCGGCGTGCCTTATATTGTAATAATGGTGTTGGCAGTTCAGCGTATCGGCGCCGCAGTGGCAACCGTGGCGGTTATTTTTGGACAATTAGCGATGAGTATGCTGATTGATAACTTTGGTTGGCTGGGTAACACCGCAATACATTTCTCGATGACCCGCCTTGGGGCCGTTGTTTGCCTCGGTATTGCGCTGTTCTTCATCTATTCCAGCAATAAAACAGCGTCGACAGAAACGGCAAAGAGTGCCGAAGCCAATGATTAAATAATAAGCTTATAAATTTAGATGCTCTCATTGATCTGGCAGATAGGGTGTGCTCAACTAAGCGCCTTAGCTGCCGGACCACCATTTCCGGTGATAGAAGTGGAATAGGTAAGAGGGCTTCATCTGAATGTATCTGCTCTATTATTGCCGGGGGAAGGCTAGCCTCGCCCCGCATATGCTGCTCGAAGAACTCGACGTTCCTTTCCGACTTGTCCCTATTGATGTGAAAAATAACCAGCATAAAACCTTGCAATATCTGGCGCTGAACCCCTTTGGTAAGATCCCGCTGTTAATCGACAATGAATTAAAAATCTCCGAAACAGCCGCTATTTGCCTTTATCTCGCAGACCGTCATCCTGAAAAAAACTTCGCTCCAATTCCCGCATCTTATGCACGTGCTCCTTTTTATAAATGGCTCTTCTTTCTGACGACTTCCCGTCCGGCGATAAAGCGTACCTTTAATACCGAAAAAATCTCACCCCCTTATTTTTGAAGGATGATATATGAAACATCGCGAACATCATTATCAAGTCTCAATCGAATGGACCGGAAATAAAGGCAGTGGCACCTCTTCCTACAAAGCGTACTCCCGCGATTTTGTTATTAGTTCACAGGCTAAAATGGATATTCAGGGGTCGTCCGATCCTGCGTTTCTCGGAGAGCCAACTCGCTGGAATCCTGAAGACTTGCTAGTCGCTTCCACCGCAGCTTGCCATAAGTTGTGGTACCTGCATTTATGTGCCGATGCTGGGATTAATGTTAAGGCGTATGTTGATCTTGCGGAAGGAACCATGATAGAAGGAGAGAGGGGCAAATTTACCAGCATTGTCTTAAAGCCGGTTGTTACCTTGACGTCTGAAAAGGATATCGGGCTAGCAACCGAGTTGCATCACAAGGCTCATGAGTTTTGTTACATTGCAAATTCGCTTAACTTCCCTGTGCACTGTCAGCCTGTTTTCAAGGTTGTGCAGGAGCCAATAATTTCTTCTAACCCCTTGTAATGGAATGCATTTCTACCTTAGTATGCTGGTTAATGGTATGGTCAACGGAAATGTTCGCCACCATTAAATGATTACCAATGTTTAAGTCAATACGGGTGATCGTTTATTTTAAATTTTACTGCCTGATTAGGCGATAAAGCACAGCTAAAATCATGAGTTTAGGTGAAAACCTGTTACAAAGGGAGAGAATATGACGACTACCTCTGATTTCGAACAGTCTTGCCGCGATCAAATTACTGTTTTGTTTTTATCCGAAATCCTCAACCGCCTTGGTGTTATTGCTGCGGGTAAAGTCCTGACTAACGTGACTAAGAAAGTGGATGCAGAAGAAAACGAAGAAGTAAGAACGCGTCTGTTGAGTTACATCGAAGAGCTTAAGGCGAGCTATATAAACGACCCTGATAACCCACCTATCGAAGGGCATAAATGGCAAATACCTCGTTAATCGAGAATTGCCGAACTTTTTAAGTATCAAGCCCACAGAAATGTGGGTTTTTTTGTTGCATCACTAAATGTTTTTGGGGTTAAAAAAGCAGCTTAGCTGCCGTCATACAGATTGCAGCAACACCAACCAGGGTGCCAGCCATCCATTTAGTTTGAGCCGAAAATTCTTTGTGTAGTCCAGCGATGTCTTTATGCATATTAGAAAATTCTTTATGTAAACCCGAAAAATCTTTATGCAAGCTCGAAAAATCCTTATGCATCGCAGAAAAGGTCTGATGCATCTCAACGCGTAAAGCCTGTACGTCATCCTTAGTGGCAAACTGCTCTGAACGAATGGTTAGGGTTGCCAGGTCAATTTTTATTTCACTGATCTGGCTTTCAAGTTTACCGACTCTTTTATCGAGTGCTACCCACATATTGTTGTCTCCTTCGTTTTTCAAACCGCGACTCCTTAATGGAAACCAGGTTTCTCACGCATTATGCACCATCCCTGATGGGGAAGGGTGTTGATGAAGAGTAGAAACGCCGTAAATTTTATGGTATTCAAAAGAGAAACTGATGGTTAATTAATTTTATATATTTCATTAAGATAAACACATTTTGCCTGTTTATTGTACAGGCGGGATAATAGCAGATAGAACGCTTAAAACCTCAAAAAAGACGGTGTGAATCAGCTTTTAATCACCTATTTAGGACAAACTGCAGAAATAATAAGATTCTTTTAAATGAGTTTTTTAGTCTTGTTTAATAGCCAAGACTCGATTTAAAAAAAACTAACTAAGAAACAATGCTGAGAACGATGCGTTTGAAATTGTGAGAAATCTGTTTGTTAAAGCGATCACAATATAAATGGAACTCATACCTCTATCAGCTTAAGCCAACAGACCCGCATAGCCATCGCCGGTTAACCTGTTTCCAAATATCGTGACAAATCTTTGTATGCCTACACAACAGGAAGATCATAATGGCGAATCAACTTCCAGAACCTTGCTTTGACATTGCTCATCTGGCGCATGTCGAAATGTATACCGATAAATTCGAAGAGAGCCTCGATTTCTTCGTTAATGTGTATGGCCTAACCGTCTCGGCTCAGGATGAGAACCATGCCTGGTTAAGAGCCTGGGATGACTACGAATTTCATACATTGAAACTCAGCCGCCATCACACCACCGGAGTTGGACATATCGCCTATCGTGCTTCATCAGAAGCCGCACTAATGCGACGTGTCGCGGCGATTGAGGCCAGCAAATATGACGTTATTGGTTGGGTCGATGATGAACAAGGCCACGGTCGGGCTTTCCGTTTTGTAGACCCATTCGGTCATATCTTTGAAATTTATTATGATACTGTGCGATACCAGGCCGATGAGAGCGAACGTCCATCACTTAAAAACCTGGCGCAGCGCTATCATGGCCGTGGCGCTTCTCCTCGTCGTTTGGATCATCTCAATTTGCTGGCTTCAGACGTCAGTGAATTCAAAAACTTTATGGAAACCTGTCTCGGCTCGCGCGTGACCGAGATGATTAAGCTAGATAACGGCCGAATCGGCGGTTGCTGGTTTACTATCAATAATAAAACCTACGATCTGGCCTGCACCGAAGAGCATGGCGGCGGCAACGGTCGCCTGCACCACGTTACTTATGCCACTGATTCTCGAGAAGACATTCTCCGCGCCGCGGATATCTTTTTAGAAAATGGCGTACATATTGAAACGGGTCCGCACAAGCACGCCATTCAAGGCACCTTTTTCCTGTATGTCTGGGAGCCTGCTGGTAACCGAGTCGAGTTGGCAAACTCAGGCGCCCGTTTGATTTTAGCGCCAGATTGGGAAACGGTAGTCTGGACAGAGAGCGAGCGGAAGAAAGGGCAAGCCTGGGGATTAAAGACCATCGAAACTTTCCATACTCATGGAACGCCGCCAGTGCCTAAGCATTTAAAAGAGTAAATATGCTGGCCAAGCAGGCAAGGCAAACAAGGCTTTGCTTGCTAGCCGATATTTATAGGGAAATGAACGTCAGAATAGTCACTATTAATCGAAACCCGCCTGGTGCGGGTTCTATTTTCTGTGGTCCGTATGCTATATCCAGGGATATCAACAGCGTTAATCTAATAAATATTTAACTCTAACAGCGTGGTCTGCTGAGCAATTTGTTTTGGTGATGTTAATAATTAATGGTCAATAAGTTATGAGGTTTTAAATCGCAGTGCAATAAATCAGCTTACCAGTCTCTTTCTCATCATGTTCCTGCGGTGTATGGAGAATCATTTTATGAACAACATTAACTGACCTCATTTTAGATCATTTCATAAGATGACTTTGATTGAAAACAGGGCGCGTTGAATTTGATTTATGCGTATAAAAGCTTTTGTATTTATTGAAGAAGTGACAGGTGCAAGTGGCATGAACATGCAGGGTAATAGATTTAAATATCATAGAATGCACTTAAGCTAGAATTTAAATTGACATAATGTCAGGTAACATTACAATTTCATTAAATTTAAGGAAATAAAGTGATTGCGAATTGCATCACTGAAGTTTTAATTGTACTTTTGACCAATGAGGATGAAACGGATTTTCCTCTTGCTAACAGGAATAGCTAAATTAAAGAATAGTCCCTTCAATAACAATAAATCAGCCCAGAGTTGATAACTTTCCTATTAATTTCACAGCAATAATTTGTTGTCTCTATTTCAATTATTATGGCAGCGAAAACATGTTGCTCTTTTTAGGGCTTTCTTTCTTTTCGATAGGCTTTAGGCAAAATGGCAAAAATAATTTGTGCTATAAAGGGTTTTTCTCGTCCTGCAGTGTTTCCAATCTTATTCCTGGTTCCGTTTGCTGCTTCAGCCGCTGATAATTATTACGATGCTCGTAATGATGCGATGGGCGGAACAGGGGTTGCGTCGTCAACTTACGGCACAGCTGTATTAGCTAACCCGGCTCTGATGACCAAAGCGAAACCCAGTGATACAGCAAGCGTTATTTTTCCTGCTGCAGGTTTACAGGTTACCGACAAAGACAAGCTAGTGAATAAGGTCGATGACCTTAATGACAGTATTGACAGTTACAAAGCCCTTGCCAGCAGCCTGACCAGTTTTGCAGATTATGCAAAAGTACAAGCGGCGGCGGGCGATTTGGCAAGCCAGTTGCGCGGTATTAAGGGGAGCCAGGCTTCAGGAACAGGCGGCGCTGCTTTCGCGGTCACTATCGCCAATGGAGATATTCCGTTTGCCTTTGTGACCAAGGCATATGGCACTGGCTACGCCACAACCGATGTTACCCAGAGCGATATCGATTATCTTCAAGGCGTTGCTGACGGCACTGTCATCCCGAAGCTCAGCGATCAGAGTAGTTTGACATCCACTGCTCAGGCGCGAGCGGCGATTGTTTATGATTACGGCATCGCGATTGCGCACGAGTTTACTATTGCGGGTCATGCCGTTTCGTTTGGTATCACACCAAAGCTGCAGCAAACTTCTCTATATAATTACAACGCGACGGTTTATAGCTTTAATAAATCGGATGTTTTCAAGGGACGCTACAGAAATACCGATACAGGTTTCAACATTGATGCGGGTGCAGCCACGGATATAGGCGACAACTGGACGCTGGGTATTAGTGCGCAGAACCTTATCTCGCGAAATATTGATACCAAAGAGGTTGATGGTAATAAAGATACTTATCAAATCAGCCCAATCGTAACTCCTGGTATATCTTTTCACACCGACCGCTTGACCGCCGCAGTAGATGTTGACGCTACGCCAACTAAACGATTCAAATCAGAAGGCGATAGCCAGTATGCTGGAGTCGGTGTGGAATATCGCTTGCTGGACTGGCTAGAACTGCGGGGCGGGTATCGTGCAGATATGAAGTCGAACGATACCAACGTAGTAACCGCCGGGTTGGGTATTTCACCGACTAAAAAGGTGCACCTGGATCTTGCTGCGATGAGGGGTAACGATCGCACTCTGGGAGCCGTAGCTCAATTGAACTTTACCTTCTGACAGGTCAGGGATTGATGGATTAGCACAAACGTTAGCTTTTAATTGTAGGGCTGTTTTTATTTCAGGCAAGATCAACCCGGATAGATATCCGGGTTGATCTTGCCTGAAAACAGTGCCTGGCTACATTGAAGTATTCGGTCTTACCGCAATCGCAGCAGCGTAGTTGCTGTACGCCAGAAAGTCATAGCGCCTGTTGTCTTGATCGACAGTATCAGCTTGAATGTCTTGCAACTCATGTTGGAGACACTGGATGTAGTGAAACAACTTGCAGAATTAACCGCTAATCATACGCATAGAAACAGTGTGGGGCCGGTCATTTCAGCGTTAATTCATCAGAGGGATGTCTCTAATGAGATACTCAAACAAAAATATCGGGCTATGCTTGGATGACATTTTAGAAAAACTGCTCCTTGGAGAATGTTATGCCATTCCAGCAATCAGTCAGTACATATCATCGTGTCGAAATATATCAATTTAAAATGTATAGCGTTGAAAAAGATAAGAGTGTTTTGTCACGAAGATGGGGAACACGAAGCGGGATTGAGGCTGTTGGTGGCCAAGTCATTTGGGAGAGTAAGACTTTAGTGGATAAGTCAGCTTTAGATTCAGATATTCCCGGCCTCACAGTTAGAGGCTATAAACCCTGTTAAAAATTCTTTCTTGCAGCCCGCCGCCAAGCGGGTTTTTTATTGCTAGTCATGAATCATTCCACTAATTGATGGCTTTCATACCCTTATTGACCTTAAAGGTGCTAGAGAATGTAAAATCAACGTGTTATGTTTTGCCTTCGAATCAATAAGCATTCAAAGTGTTTTAAGGAAGTTAACACCTTCATGTAAGCCTGAGGCTAATGCCAGCTACTTAAGGTAGGTAGGCGTTAACCAGGAGGTGGCAACAAACGATATTGAGAATGGAGTGAGTAAATGGCTGTTAATAATCAGACCATCTCTAATGAACAAGGAAAGTATTATACTTTTAGAACCCAGCTATCAAATGGTGAATGTTTTGCAGTTACTCCTACTTACAAGCTGCCCCACAATGCCCAACCTGTAGTTGATGACCAAACAGGCGTTTGTATTGGCTATTCTGTTGCTCACGGGCCTGGACTATGGCGCATCTACGATGCTGAGGGACGATTCGCTACTTTGGAAGAATCTCCTCTTGAAACCCCTTTCATCGACCCGCTTGATATAGTTTTATTTACATTTGGCGCATTTCGCTTACTCCGTACAGGAAGGGCATTACTTGAGACCGCAGCCAGTAGCCGAATGAGTATTGCGCTAAGTGAAGCAAGCCTCAATATTTTAAAGGGACGCTTTAAATTTGGGCTATCGGCTATAAGATTAAAGTTCACAAGAACTACGGCGGCACGGATGGCTGATCCTGGCCGTTATATACCGATTCAAATTCTTGAAAAAGCAATTAGATTTGGAAGTAGAAGGCCTGATGTGCAAGAGGTGGCTGGGCAATTTGAGTACAGGATAGGAATGAGCCGTCTTAGCAAAAGAATAGAAGGAACTAGGATTGTTTATTATCATAAAGATTATATCTTACACGTTGTTGTCAATGAGCGTGATTGGACAGTCGTACATATCCACATCAATTAAGAGCAAATAATGTTTGAAATAAAGAACGAAAATGCCTTATTCCGTCTCTCATTTATCGAACGGATTGAAGAGCCTTCAAATCGACGACTAGATTTAGTCATGTGCTGGCTGGAGGTTGTAGATCCGTACATAAATTTGCAATGCCAGTGTGAACTCACTCTATTTGATTTAGAAAGTCTTCGAGATTCACTCTCTAAATTTTACGCCTCGATTAACTCGGGTCTTAGACCTTTGCCTTTCCAGTTCTCACCAAGAGTAGAAAATTTCACCATCGAATGTTTGCAGGTAGAAGGCGGAGATTATGTCGGGTTAAACTTTACTATCAGGCCACATTTGAGTGATGGCTGGACTTTAAATGGTGGAATCGCCTTGGACCAGTCATATTTTCCAGCGCTTATACAGGGGGTTGAGTCAATTTTGACCAATTAATATTATCTACAACAGAATGGCACTTCAAAATCGCTTATGAACGATTGCCAAACTAACTATTATTAAAATGAAAAATGCCAGTTATTTTCGATAGATTGGCATTTCAAGACCGCACAGATTTATACGCCTTAATACCCCACTTAAAACTGCTCCCAAATCTTCTTACCTTGAATGTCTTTAATATAGGACGGCAATATGAGGCTTTGATGCGTTCTTTGCAAAAACACGGTGCTTTAATTTACCTTATGGCCGGTGGAGAGAGACTAACCAGAAGGCAGATTTTTGAGGTCAATGCTAAACATATATTTGCAATTTAGCCGTTAGGGAAGTACTGGGCATCTGCGCAGCGTTTAGGCGCTGATTGGGTGAATTTATCAGGCAATCCCCTTTCCAAAACAGAGACTGACGCGCATACGGCTCCTCAACGACAGATAAATACCATCGATAAATTTAATTAGCAGTTGCCAAATTAAAGATTAACAGCGAACGATCACCCATTAAACTTGTCGCCGTTTAGGCTAGGAAGTGGCTTTAATGTACTGTTTATAATGGGTTTTTATTTCACCCAAGAAAAAACCCGGTAACCTTGAACCTAATAGAGGCGGGGTTATCGGGCTCTCCAACATGGGGACTTCTAAGAAAAGCAGTGGCAATAGTTAAGACTGCCTCTCAGATAGAAAGTTCGCAGCAGTTCAAAAAAAACACAATTATTTATTGCCTTTTTAAAACTATCTTTAAAGTCATGGCGTTATATCAGCTTCCTGGCCAGATAATGACGATAAAGGTACCCGCCAGTGTCAACAAAACGTTAGCGATAGCATAAGTACCGGCGTAACCTAGTGCCGGAATGTTGCTGCGCGCGGTATCGCTGATGATTTCCATGGCCGGTGCGCAGGTGCGTGCCCCCATAATTGCGCCGAAAAGCAGCGCGCGGTTCATCCGCAGCACATAGGCTCCGAAGATAAAGCAGATCACCACCGGTACCAGGCTGACAATCAGACCAGATAGCAGCATTTGTCCGCCCACCGCACCAAGCCCGTGATTGATCCCTGCACCGGCACTAAGCCCGATTCCAGCCATAAATACCATCAGGCCAAACTCTTTAACCATATTCAATGCACCCTGCGGGATATAGCCAAAAGTAGGGTGGTTGGCCCGGAGGAAGCCGAGCATGATACCGGCAAACAGCAGGCCTGCCGCGTTGCCAATGCCAAAGGTGATCGTCTTGAACTGGAAGGTGATTAAACCAATCATCAAACCGACAATAAAGAAGGCGCAGAAGGCCAGCAAATCGGTCACCTGGCTGTGAATAGAGATAAAGCCGATGCGTTCAGCAAGGCTTTTCACTCGTCTTGCGTCACCGCTAATCTGCAGCACGTCGCCTTTGTTTAGCACGATGCTGTCGTCAATCGGCATTTCTATCTGGCTGCGAATTACGCGGTTGAGGAAGCATCCGTAGTCGGTCAGATTGATCTGGCTTAAACGTTTACCCACGGTGTTATTGTTTTTGACCACCACTTCTTCGGTAACGATGCGCATATCCAGCAGGTCGCGATCAAATACTTCTTTACCGTTACGGAAGCTCGGGTCAAGGCGTGAGTGAGCATCGGGATAACCCACTAGTGCGATTTCATCACCATACTGCAGCACGGCATCGCCGTCGGGAGTAGCGAGAATACCGTTACGGCGGATGCGTTCGATGTAACAACCGGTCTGGCGATAGATCCCTAGTTCGCGCAGATTTTTACCATCTGCCCAGGCAACCAGCTCCTGCCCCACGCGATAGGCGCGGATCACCGGCAAATAAACTTTACGCTGGCTATCAGCATCCAGGCCGCGCTCGCGAGCGATTTGCTGGGCGCTGGTAGACAGGTCCTGATGTTGCAACTTCGGCAAATAACGTGCGCCAAAAATAAGGCTGACTAACCCGATAAGATAGGTCAGCGCATAACCCAGGCTGAGGTTATCAAGCTCTGGCCCCAGAATTTTAGTACTGCCAAGGGTATTGCGCAGTGTATCCCCCGCGCCAACCAGTACCGGCGTTGAGGTCATCGAGCCTGCCAGCATACCGGCAGTAAGACCGATATCCCAGCCGAACAGCCTGCCTAGCCCAAAGGCCAACAGCATTGCCGTTCCTACCATGACCAAAGCCAGCATCAGATAGTTTTTGCCATCGCGGAAGAAAATTGAAAAAAAGTTTGGCCCGGCTTCAACACCGACACAAAAAATAAACAGCATAAAGCCGAGATTGAGTGCTTCAGTATTGATACTGAAATGCTGTTGCCCAAGAAGCAGGGAAACGACTAAAACCCCAATGGAATTACCTAATTGTACCGATCCTAGTCTTACTTTCCCCAGGCACAGGCCGAGGGCCAATACCACAAAAAGTAAAAGGATGTAGTTACCATTTAACAAACTAGCGACATTTATATTCACAGAGTATTACTTATTGGTTACCAGCAATTTATTGAAATATATAACGGCAAGAGATAAATTCATTGATGCTACTTATGAAAACCACGCAGCTAATGGATCGCACTCAATGACTGTTACTGTTTATCCGAAATCACGGGCAGTATTCTAGTCCTTGCCGCGGATTACAGCCAGTCTTAGCAAGTGTTTAAGAAGAAAAACAACTGTATAGCCAAATGGACAGAGGCTGTACGGCTTCGTTTTGACTATCTGACGTCAACCATGACCCCAAGGTGCAGGTGTTCATTAACTATGGAGAGAAGACATGAAACGGTATTTACCCCTTTTATACGGCACTATAAATGCTATTTTATTTATAATTGTTTTTATTTCGTTAAAAGGTCATGTCGGCAGTGTTAATAAATTTATTCCACGGAGTGATTTATGTATGCTGCTTTATCTTCTGCCGGGAATGATTGCCTGTTTATTAAGCCGTGGTCAGAATTTTATTGCCTTATTCTTAGGCGCAATAATTAGCGTCCCGTTATGTTTGTTAATTCGTCACTACTTCCTGTTGGAAATCCGTAGTGACTGGCAAGAAATTGCCTATCTGATCAGCGCCGTATTCTGGACTATGCTGGGTGTCATGCTGGTGTTGCTGTATCAGGTCTGGGGAAAGCAGTCGCGCAGGCATAAGCGCCGGGTTTAACCAGCAAGTATAAAAAAAGCACTCTTTTCAGAGTGCTTTTTCAATTTTGAAGCGCAATGACCGCAGGGCGAAATTACTGCTGGAACAGCGCCAGATGCTCTTTAGCATAGGCTTCAAAATCAGTGCAGCCACCAATGTGTTTCTGATCGAGGAAAATCTGAGGAACGGTTTCAACAGGTTTGCCTACGGTCTTTTCCAGATCGGCTTTAGAGATGCCTTCCGCGTGAATGTCAACATAACGGAAATTGAAATCATCACGTTCTTCAGTCAGTTTTTCCGCCAACTCTTTTGCACGAACACAATAAGGACAGCCAGGACGCCCGAAAATTACTGCAAACATGGAGACTCCTTAGATTTTTAAATGCCTGAAAGTCAGGACTTGATAAATTTGAGATAAATATCGC
>CAWUIY010000100.1:0-14344 GCA_963922555.1 uncultured Serratia sp.
CCCGAACCGTTGAGCGCGCCAAATCGATCAGCTATACGGTGCCGCTGCATACTGAATCAATGGGCGTTTTAACCACCGATAAAGTTAATATTAAAAGCTGGAAGGATCTTAACGACGCAAAATATACCCTGGTATTGATTCGGGGTGTCTGGACCTCAGACTTTTTAAAAGCCAACTTGCCAAACGCTAAAATTCTGTATGTCGATACCATGGCTGACACCATTCGTGCTCTGGCTCAGGGCCGCGCCGATGCGTTGGTCGAAAATATCGAATTCTATGTGCCGTTTACTCAAAACTATCCGAATGTGCACTGGAAAGTATTGCCTGAGGCCATTAATACGTCTTACGACGCCGTGGGCCTGGCTCAGGGAAATTATGCGCTGCGTGATGTGCTGAATATTGCACTGTATGACATGCACACCAGTGGCTTTGTGAATCAAACCTGGGAGAAATGGTTTAAGGCTCCGATGCTGGTGAAAGTGATTCCAAACCCGTACTTCTAATTATCAAGATCTTTAGCTTATTCAGATAACGTATTCAGCGGCCGGGAGGCATGGCTTATGCATTACAGTTTTCAGTTTGGCGAAGTGCTAAAACACTGGAATGAATTGCTCTCAGGGGCTGTCATCACTCTACTCGTCGCGTTCATTTCATTCTGGATTGGTTGCGTCATCGGTTTGCTGGGTGCGTTGGCGGAGCAGCATGCAAAACCCGCAGTCAGACGAATAGTACGCGGATACGTTATTTTCTTCACCAATACACCCTCGCTGATTCAGATTTTTGTTTTGTTCTATGGTTTACCCGATGTCGGTATTGTGATGTCACCAATGACTGCAGTGCTTATTGGCCTGTCGCTTAATGCTGGCGCCTATTTGACTGACATTATGCGCAGCGGTCTGGTCTCGGTCAGTAAAACCGAGCTAGAAGCCGCGGCATCGTTAAATATGTCGACGTGGCAAAGTTTCCGCTATGTCACGCTGCCGCATCTGGCGAAGACTATTTATCCGCTGCTCTCCAATTTCTTTATCTGGATTTTATTGGGCAGTTCGATAGGGGGCCTGTTTGGGGTCAATGAGCTGACGGGGGCGGTCATCGATATTAGTTCAACGACATTCCGCAGCATCGAGGCCTTTACCGTCGCCGCAGGGATGTATGTGATTTTGACCTTTATTGCCAGCGCGGTGCTGTATGGCGTCGGGTATTGGTGCTTTCGCGTCAGAGCGAGGTTTATTTGATGCTTACTTTATCTCAGCAATTAATGAATCTGTGCAATCAGTTCACCCTGGAGTTTATTCTCAAGGCGGCGCTGAATACGCTGAGCCTGTCGGCCATAGGTTGTTCAGTCGGCCTGTTAATGGGTTTTCTCATCGCCTGTTTGCGCCAGACTCGGCATATTGCCTTTTTACCGCTGCGTATTGTCACTATTTTGCTGGTAGAACTGTTACGTCGCATTCCATTTCTGGTCACCCTGTTTTTGATATTTTTCATATTTCAGGGACTGGGATTCGAGCTATCGTTTTATTTTATCGCGCTGATTGCCGTCTGCCTGATTGCCAGCGCCTATATGGCTGAGATTTTTCGTACTGGATTCGAATCGGTGGCTAAGACACAGATTGAGGCCGCACAAACGCTCAACTTTAGCCATCGTCAACTTATCCAGTATGTGATTTTACCGCAGGCCTGGAAGGTGGTGATCCCGCCCGCATTCAGCTTTATGGTTTCGTTTATCAAAGATACGGCACTGGCCTCGCAACTGGGCGTCGTCGAGCTAACATTTTCGGCCAAGATCCTGATCAGCAGAGGCTATTCCTCCTTTCTGATCTATGGACTGATATTGCTGATCTATTTCCTGGTGTCCTATCCGTTAAGTCGTCTGGGTCAGCGCATCGAGAAGAAACTGGCCGCAAAAACCGGCCCCGCGCCTTCCAGACTCTCCAGCGAACCGCTGACTAAAACGGTTTCTACACTCACCCCGCCCTAGTGCTGGGCAGAACCCAATTAATAGCAGGAGTATGACTATGTCACAGTTAGAAATTGTCGGTTTAAAATGCTCTTACGGCGAACATAGGGTATTAGACGGCATTAATTTGACCATCAAACCCGGTGAAATCGTCAGCCTGATCGGCGGATCCGGCTCGGGAAAAAGCACTTTGTTACGCGTTATCATGGGATTGACCAAGCCCGAAGCGGGAGCCGTCAGAGTCGAGAACATTGAAGTTGATTATGATTCGGCGCAAAGCGTTCGGGATATTCGCGAGAAGGTCGCCATCGTGTTTCAGCAATATAATCTTTTCCAGAATATGAGCGTATTGGAAAATGTCATGGTCACGCCGGTAAAAGTGCAGAAAAGAAATGCAAAGCAGGTGCGTGAGGAGGCGGTGACCTTGCTGGAAAAAGTTGGCATGCAGCACAAAGCGGAGGCCTATCCGGCTAACCTTTCAGGCGGCCAACAGCAGCGAGTAGCCATCAGTCGCGCACTGGCGTTAAAGCCGCGAATATTACTGCTCGACGAAGTCACCTCGGCGCTCGATCCTGAGCTGGTGGGCGAGGTACTGAATACTGTGCGCCAGCTTTCTCTGGAGGGGATGACCATGATTTTGGTTTCCCACGAAATGAGTTTTGTGCGTGAAGTCTCGCACAAGGTTGCCATGATGGATCAGGGCAAGATTATTGAGTTTGGCACTCCTGATGAAATTTTCTCCGCGCCGAAACAACAAAGAACCCAGGATTTTATGAAGAAAATCGCCTGGCACTGATTCTTTCAGCGGCTAAAAAGCGTCATTCTTGTCTAATTTTCTTTGACTGGATTAAAACGTAACGGCGATTTTTTGCCGGTCTTTTAACAGACGATTGTTGATGATCATCTATTTCTACCTTGAAAAATGCAGCCATGCTAAGCTGCATTTTTGTCTAATTTCAAGGATGGTTGAGTGTAATGGCAGTCAAAAAAGAACCTACCAGTCGGGCCAAACTTGTCCCCGTTAACAATATTGCCAGTTCCGACCATGCTGCCGATCAGATCCGCGAGGCGATCATTCAGGGCGTCTTCAAGCCCGGCGATCGGTTAATCGAAAAGAGTTTGACCGATGAGCTAAACCTCTCTCGTCATCCGGTGCGCGAAGCCCTGCGCCGGCTGAGCCAGGAAGGATTGGTCGACGTGCGGCCCAATCGTGGAGCAGTAGTGGCCAAACTCGATCCCGCCAGCATTCTTGAGGTTTACGCCATTCGATCTGCGCTGGGTGAGTTAGCGTTAAAAGAGCTGCAAAAACATGCTGATCTGCCTGCCGCCAGCGATCTGAAATCCCTGGAGAAAATGGCCGCGTCGGCGGTCAAACTGGCGCGTCAGGAGAATCAGCAGGCAACTATCAGCAACGATCTCGAATTTCAGGAATTGATTGTGGCGGCCAGCGGGCTTGAACGCTGCGCGCGCTATTTTTCCGAAACTACAGTCGAGGTTCAGCGTTTTAATAACCTGACTGGCATCGTTTATACCGAGCGTGAAACTGATGCCCAGTATTACGTCGTGGGGCTACTCGACGCTATCAAGGCGCGCGATCTGGACCGCGCGTTGGAGATTTGGAAAGACAAGTTCGCCAAAGCCGTATCACGCTATATCGCGCTGATTGAGAAAGAAGAAAAGAAAACCAGCAAGACGATTAAAGGCGCGGTTCAGCAGTAACAAAGACTCTTTTGCATAAAAAAACCGCCTTCTCAGCCAAAGCCTGTGGGGCGGTTTTTTATGGTCAGAGCAAACTTTACAGGGAAATCGTTAAACGGGTTTGCGGCAGTTCCGACGCTCCGCGATAGGCCGTAATCTCTATCTCGAACAGATATTCCGGGCCACCCAGCGGTGAGCAGGTAACACAGCTGGTGGGATCAATACCGCGATACTTTTCGCCAATAAACTCCATCACGCCTTTCACATCTTCCTGGCGTGGGATAAACAGTCTTGAACGAACAACGTCGGCCAGAGAGGCACCCACCGAGGCAAGTGCGCCTTCGACATTGCGAAATGCCTGCTCGGCCTGCCCGACGGCGGTGTCCGGCATATTACGGGTTTTGTAATCACGACCGGCGGTCAGCGACATGAAAATCCAGTCCCCTAACACCAGCACGCGCGAATAGCTCTCTTTATCTTCCAGAATGCTGCCTGATTTAACCTTAATAATTTCTTCGATCATGATATTTTCCTGATTTTTCTCTGATGTTTTACTGATAACAGGCCCAATGCCTAGATAGAAACGCCGCCGTCGATAATCACCGTCTGTCCGGTTATCATGCTGCCGGCGAAACCGAGATAAACGATCAGCTCTGCCACGTCGGCAGGCGTGCAATAACGTTTTAGTGGGGTTGCGGCGATAGTGCTTTCACGACGTTCGTCAGACCATTCGATGGCCCATGAGCTTTCAACCGAACCCGGAGCGACGGCATTAACCCGAACCTCAGGGGCTAATGCGTGGGCGAGATTTTTGGTCAGGTTAATCACTGCCGCCTTTGACGCGCTGTAGGCGATGGTGCTGGCGATCGAGCCAAAACCAGCGATAGAGGCGGTGTTAACAATTGCGCCGCCGCTGGCCGCCAGGCTTGCCGCTGCCGCTTTGGAACAGCGAAAAACGCTCATCAAATTAACGTTGAGCAAGGTCTGCCAAATCTCCTCGCTGACGGCTTCAAGGTCTTTAACCGGGATAGGTTTGACTACCCCCGGCGTGCCTGCGTTGTTAACCAGCAAATCCAGATGGCCCAAATCAGCGACGGCCTTGATGACCATAGCCTGTGCCTCCTCGGGCACCGACAGGTCACCCGGTGCGGCGATCGCTTTAAGCCCCTGATTTATCAAGGCGGCAACCGCCTGCTCGCCGCGCGGATCGTTGGGAAGATAATTAATAGCAACACACACGCCAAAACGCGCCATCAGCTGCGCGGTTTCAAAGCCAATGCCGCTGGCACCACCGGTAATCAGCGCGGTTTTGCCCGCAAGGTTAAAAGTCATCATTGCTAAATATCCTTGAGATCAGAAAGTTAACTACTGGTTAGGCTGCTCGTTCTGTGCGGGTCTCACGGCGCATAAATTTCCGCGTCTGCTCCTGAATCGGATGGTCGATAACCTGTTGAGCGCTGCCTATTTCACAGACCTTGCCCTGATGCAGGAAGGCCACGCGATCTGCCGACTCGCGAACAAAATTGATATCGTGAGTCACCACAATCATGGTCATCCCCTCGGATTTCAGCAGCCGCATGGTTTCCAGTACCTCGCCGACCAGTTCCGGGTCGAGCGCGGAAGTGACCTCATCAAACAGCATGTATTCCGGGGACATTGCCAGCGCGCGGGCGATAGCCAGGCGCTGTAGCTGTCCACCAGAGAGGTGGGAGGGCATCATTTTGGCTTTCTCGCCTAGCCCAACGTGCTCGAGATGTTTTTGGGCCAGAATCATCGCCTCTTTTTTGCCCATTTTCGCGACCACGCGCGGAGCCAGTGCGACGTTCTCAATGGCATTAAGATGCGGAAAAGCATTGTATTGCTGGAAGACGATCCCCAATTTGCGGCGCAACTGGTTAACGTTGGTCGCTGAAGCATGCACGCTGACGCCATCGACAATAATGTCGCCCCGCTGAATGTTTTCCAGCCCGTTGATGCACTGTAACAGGGTCGATTTGCCTGAGCCGCTGGCACCAATCAGGCAGACCAGTTCGCCTTTCTCGATGGTCAGATCGATACCGTTAAGCACGCTGATCTGGCCGAAAGTCTTCTGTACGTTTTTGATTTCAATCATATCGCCACCTTTTTTTCGAGATAACGGCTATAGCGGGAAATGGGATAGCAGATAAGGAAATAGAACACGCCTGTGCCCATCAGCAGCAGCCAGGTGTCATGGGTACGGGTGATCAGCACCTGCGTTGCGTGCATAAATTCCATATAACCGACTACGCTGGCGAGGGCGCTGTCCTTGATGAGGCTAAGTAACAAGCCAATCCACGGCGTTAGCCCAAAACGCAGCATCAGGGGCAGAGAAATATGTCGCAGCTCCTGCCAATAGTTCATGCCCAGTGAACGAGCACCGCGTTTAAAGGCCTGTGGCACCGCCAGCAGGCTGGATCTCGCGACTTCCGAAGTGACTGACGCCATCCAGATGCCCAACGCCACGCTGCCCAGAAGATAGGGTGAAAGCGGCATGCCGAGCAGTGAAAAGAAACTGTTCAGCACGATCAGGGTGATAATCATCGGCACGCTACGAAAGATATCCACCAGTGGCGCAGTCGCGATTTGCACCGTTAACGAGGACGCGCGCGCCCAGCCAAGAGGAATACCTAATAAAGTGCCGATAATTCCCGAGGTGGCGGCCATCGCCAGCGTATTGAGTGCGCCCCAAAGCAGATAATAAGAATCCGACCATTGGAGCGGTTGGTATCCGAGAACAAATTGCATGGCTACCTCCGATACATCAGTCTGTAAGTTGCCAGAGCGCCAAACTGGATAATTTTGGCAATCAGGTAATAAATACCCGCAGTGACAATAAAGAACTCAAAGGTGCGGAATGACACCGACTGGGCATATTGGGTCGCACCCGACAGCTCGCGCAGCCCGACCAGCATCCCCATCGAGGTATTGAGCATTGCCCATACCGCCTGCGTGACAAACGACAGAAAAATGACTTTAAAAACCTGTGGAAATATCACGTGGCGAAACGCCTGAAACCGGTTCATTCCCAGCGAGCGGGCCGTCGCCATTTGTTGGCGGGGAATAGCATTAAGACCACCGCGAAATATCTCCGCCAGATAACCGGCATTATTAAATGAGATCGCTACCAATACTGCCAGATAGCTTGAAATATTTACGCCTATGGCACCGAGGCCGAAATAAATTAAATAGACCTGAAATAAAACCGGCGTATTTCTCGACGTTTCTATCCAACTGCTGGAAATATAATAGGCCAGCCCGGTTCCTGATTGTCTTGCTACAGACATTGGCATGGCAAACGCCATGCCGATTAACACCGAAAACACGGTTATCTGCAACGTCACCCAGGCACCTGACAATAATTCCGGCAATGCATTAAAAACAATTGACCAATAAAATTGATAATCCTGCATTGGGTTTACCTAATAAGTCAGATGAATATTAACCGATTATCAGAAATCGACACCTGGCATATTGAGAGAAGGCAGCGGACCATCACCCATATATTTTTTATACAGTTCTGCATAGCGCCCGGTAACGACCTGACGCCAGACAAAGACTTTTGCCCAGTTCAGGAAATCAGGATCGCCACGGCGCACGGCCAGCCCATCCATATCGGTCAGAGGAGCCAGACCGCCGTCGACAAAGGTCGGGAACTGGCCGCTTTTGGCCAGCGTGTTATACACTGATGAAGCTTGCAGAATGGCATCGACCTTGCCCTGTTGCAGTGCCATAAAGGTTTCATTGTCGCTGGCGAAACCGGTATAGGTCGTGCCGGTGTTTTTCCAGCGGCCCTGTAATTCCTTGTTAAATAACTGTTCAAAAGTGGAGCCAACCACCGCGCCCAGTTTTTTACCTTTTAGCTGATCATAGCTAGTGATGCCGGTGCCTTTGCGCGTCACCACGGTAATGGTGTAATTAACGTAAGGCTGGGTGAAGGCCACGGTCATGGCGCGTTCCGGCGTAATAGTGGTCGAGCCAACGACAATATCGACGCGTTTTGATACCAGGGCGGGAATGCGGTCGGAAGCCGGAGTCTGGACAATCACGGGTTCGACGCCGAGGGATTTTGCCATGTCATCGCAATACGCCACGTCATAGCCGTCTGGCTTGTTATCAGGCGTCATGTAGCCAGACGGCGGGGAGTCAAGCACCACGGCGCAGCGCAGTTTCTTGTTTTTGATCACTGTATCCAGCGTCGACTCTGCCATCGCGCTATGCGCAAAAAACAGGCCGGAGATAGCAATTAACACGGTCGATGCGATCTTTTTATTTAACGTAACGTTATTTTTAAACATGTAAAAGCCCTCGCGATGGTTAAAATTATTTTTATTAATTCACTTATAATTCCTGGATCTTATTTTTTTAGATAATTGCTTTAGAACGAATTTTATTAAAATAAAAAGTGACTCATTCAATGAAGCTTACTGATTGTTTTTGCCAATGTCGGCGATGGGGCCAAGCTCTTTCTCGATTAACGGAATAACTTCTTTGCTAAATTTATAAAGAGATTTTTGCGCTTTCTCTAATGGCAGGCAGCCGAACTGGAAATTGCAGGTATAATTCACCGGATTAAGACGTTTAATATCGGCAATCATTTTTTCAGCGACTAAATGCGCGTCACCGACCACCATATTATTGGCGAATTCATCCAGAGAATATTCCCCCTCAAAGGCATCATTACGAATATAGCCTTCTGCATCCAGCGGCAGTTCGGCTTTACGCAGGTGGTGCGCCATACGGCCAACGTAACGAGCGCGTTCCGCCGCTTCCATCGCATCGGCGCGGCTGTCGGTGACGTGAACATACTGCATAATCGCCAGTGGTTTGGTGGCCGGATTTTCACCAATGGTTTCCCATGCCTGGTTTAGCCCATCGGCCATTTTGTAGAGCACTGGTGAACCCAGCGTGCTGGCAGCAAGGAAAGGCACTGCTTGCCATTTCTTGAATCGGCTCAGCAATTTAGGATTTGATGAGGTGACATACAGTGGTGGCAGCGGTTTTTGATAGGAGGTAATCGCAAAGGAGGTTTTGGGAATCGACAGGAATTCGCCTTGGTATTCCACTTCGCCCTCAACCAGCGCTTTCTCAATCACGTCCCAATATTCGAGGAAGATTTCGACCTTTTTATCCAGTTCGACACCGTAACGGTCAAATTCGTACTGTTGGTAACCGGTTCCAAGACCCACCACCAGACGGCCATCGGTCATGGCATCGACACAGGCAATTTCCTGCGCCAGACGCAGCGGATGATACAGCGGCAGCACCAGTACGCCGGGCGCGAGCTTGATTTTTGTGGTCCAGTTTGCGGCGTTGGCTGCCATCATCAGCGGCGAAGGGCTGCTGGAATAATTGGCAAAATGATGCTCGGCAAACCAGGCAATATCGAACCCGACCTCTTCGGCCGTTTTCACCATGGTTTGCGTGTCGCGCATTACGCCTTTCACGCCTTCCGGGTGGTCGCGCAGGGTCATCAGACTGAATAATCCAAGTTGCATCATGTTCTCCGCTAATAAAAGGGTTTAACCCACAAGGGTTTCAAGCAAAGGGGACGAGGTGACGTAAGCCCCGTTCTGGTAAATAAGAGGGGATATCGTTTCGCTGAATTGACAGTCGCTGACCCGGCCGATGACAATCTGGTGGGTGGCATAGGGAACCGTCTGATCTAACTCACAAAATAGATTAGCCTGCGCATCTGCGAGGTACGGGACGCCATGCTCATTCTCCAGCCAGGCACCGGTGGCAAAACGCTCATGCGGCGCGAGCGGGGTGCTAAAGTTTTGAGAAATCGGCGCATGGCTGTGGTTCAGCAAATTAATGCAGTATTTTTTTCCTTCCAGCAGCGGCATCAACAGGCTTGAAGAGCTGTTAATGCACGCCAGAATTGAAACCGGATCAAAACACAGCGATGTCACTGCGGTTGCGGTAATCCCGTAGCGGACTCCTTCATGCTGGCAGGTAATCACGCAGACCGTAGCTGCCAGCCTTCTCATGCAATGACGGAAATTTTCTTTAACTCTCTGTTCCACAATTGAATCCTCGCAAAACATGCAATCGGTAGCGTTGATTATCAACAAACGGCTCATTTTAAAATGGTTGATTGTCAACAATGTTAAAGGCGTGATCGAATCTTTGACCAGCGACAAAAAATTGTCAACAATCGGTTGTTTTATAGTCATATGAAATTGTGATGAATAGATATTGTTCAAACTATCTTAAGTATGTTGAGCGGATTTTTATGATGAGAGAGCCAGGCCATGCTGATGTGAGGGGCTGCTGGCGGTGGATCCGCAGCGGCGATCGGCGATTAATTAAGCGGCCTTGATTTGGCGGGTACTTTTACTTAATCTAAATTATCACGCCATGCAGCATAATCTTCCCGGCGTGCCGTGATACGGTCTGCGAAAAATTAATTTGCCGTATCCTGAGGAGTATCTCTAACTTAATCATGGCTTTTTGATTGGCGGCTATCGGGAGTGGCTGCGGCAATTCTTGTTCCGCTCGGTCGACGTTAACGTCCATCCGAGGCAATCTTTCCTAAAAACGATAGGAAAAAAGCATGAATAACGCGGTTTCTTTGCCGATGTACGCGGTAAACCCGCCGGACGTCGACGCGCTGTGGTCTGGATTGCGCGAGCTGATGTTGGAAGAGGGGATTAACGAAAAGCATCTCGATTTATCCTGGCCAGACGACCTCATTCAGCACTGGCAGCAGCCCAAGCTGTTGCTAAGTCAAACCTGTGGCTATCCGCTGGTGACTCAATTGAAAAACGCGCAGCCGCTGGGCTGTTTTCACTATGCCGCGCCGGGTTGTGAAGGCGTTGGTTATTGCAGTTTTCTGGTCACCCGACAGAAAGACATGGGCGCCGCGCTTGCCGATTTTCGCCAGCGTGTGGTGGTTTGCAACAGTGAAGACTCCCAGTCGGGCTTTAACTCTTTGCGTAAAATGGTTGAACCGCTGAGAGAAAATGGCAACTTCTTTCGTAAAATCATCTTCAGCGGCAGCCACAGGCAATCCTTGCTAGCGATTCAACGGGGCGAGGCGGATATTGCCGCCATCGACTGCGTCACTTTTGCGCTATTGAAGAAATTCCAGCCGCAGGCGCTGGCTCATCTTAAAGTCATCGGCGAAACCCCTCTGACTCCCGGCCTGCCGTTAATTACCGGGGCTGACACTTCACCTAGCCAGATCTCCGGGTTGAAAAAAGCGCTGAAAAGACTGGTCAGTGAGCCAAGATACCAGCCGCTGTGCCGCCCGGCGTTGATTACCGGATTTAGCGAAATCAGTCGGCAACATTATGACGTTATTCTTTAGCACTGACTGGGTATCCGCCGTCTAGGGGCCTGATCTACACTGGGAAAGGTAATGCATTAAAACTATTAAAACAGAGGAAGTATTATGAGTTATCAACCACCTAAAGTCTGGACCCACAACGAACTCGGCGGCGCATGGGGTAAGCTTAATCGCCCTGTAGCAGGCGCAACTCATGAAAAAACCTTGCCGGTCGGCAAACACCCGTTGCAGCTGTATTCGCTGGGGACGCCTAATGGTCAGAAGGTGACGATTCTTCTGGAAGAACTGCTGGCACTAGGCGTGACCGGTGCCGAATACGATGCGCACCTGATCCGTATTAACGAAGGCGATCAGTTTTCTTCAGGCTTTGTCGATGTGAATCCAAACTCCAAGATCCCAGCGCTGCTGGATGTTTCCGGTGACGATCCGATCCGCGTATTTGAATCCGGCGCGATCCTGCTGTATCTGGCCGACAAATTTGGTTTCTTCCTGCCAAAAGATCGCGCCAAGCGGACCGAAGCCCTGAACTGGCTATTCTGGTTGCAAGGTTCAGCGCCGTATGTCGGCGGCGGTTTCGGCCATTTCTATCACTATGCGCCAGAGAAAATCGAGTACGCCATCAACCGTTTCACGATGGAAGCCAAGCGTCATCTTGACCTGCTCGACAAGCAGTTGGCCGAGAATCGCTTTATTGCCGGTGACGAGTACACCATCGCGGATATGGCAATCTGGCCTTGGTATGGCGCGCTGGTTAAGGGCCTGCTGTATGAGGCGGCGGAGTTTATCGATGCCAAGTCTTACACTAACCTGATCCGCTGGACCAATGAAATTGAAGCTCGACCTGCAGTAGCGCGTGGACATATCGTCAACCGCACCTGGGGGGAGAAACAACTGGCTGAACGCCATGATGCAGCGGATTTTAAAGCGCTGGGGCTTTAAGCCTTAATTTAACAGCCGCGTAAACTGATGCCTCCTCAAAATACGAGGAGGCATTTTTTTGCTCAAAAACGCGGTTATAAATAGCTACGCAGGCTTTCGGTAAGGCACAGTAATGCCATGGCTTGCCCATAAGGCATTGAGGTCAAAGGGATCTGGCGATAATAATCCAAATCGCTACCCATCGCCGTTCCGAACGATACCTGGGTTAGCTCCCCTTCGGCATTAATGTGCCGCACAACGGCCTGCACGGCTTTTTCCGCCATTGGCAGCAAGTCGCGAGGCAAGTAGCGTTTGCGCACCGCTTTCATGATCCCATAGGCGAACCCGGCACTGGCGGAGGCCTCAAGATAGGCGTTGCTGTCGTCAATGAGCGTATGCCACAGCCCGCTGGCATGCTGATATTGTTGTAATGCTTGCACTTGGGTTTCTAAAACCTGTAGCAGGAAACGCCGCGTTGCATGCTGTTCCGGCCAGTCCATCAGCTCGATAAATTCGGGAATCGCGATGGTAATCCAGCTGTTGCCGCGCGCCCAGCGAGCCTCGGCGTAGTTATGCTGCCCGTCGAAGGTCCAGCCGTGAAACCACAGACCGCTTTTGCGATCCATCAGATATTGCACGTGCAGTAAAAACTGATAGCTGGCCTCTTGGATATAATCCTCACGGTTCAAGACCTTACCGATTTTCAGCAGGGGCATCACGCTCATCATTAATGTGTCGTCCCACAGCTGCTGATGGTTCTCGTTGTTATAGACAATATGCTGTAGGCCGTTGCAGGTGGTGCGGGGCATTTCATACATCACCCAGTCGGCCCAGCGTTCCAGCACTGGCAGCAGAGCGGGGTTGCGCGTTTCTTCATAGCGATAGGCCAGTGTCAGGAACGGGCAAACGGTGTTGACGTTTTTGGTTGGCGTGCCCTCTGCCAGGCGCGCGCTGAACCAGTCATCGACAATCGCCAACGTTTTTTTATCGCCAGTCTGCTGATAATACTGATACATGCCATACAGCCCGATGCCGTGGGTCCATTCCCAGCCGGCCCAGCCCTTGGTATCAATCACGCGTCCATCATCCAGGCGCAGTAAAAACTCGCCGCTTTCATCGTGGATATTCAGCAGATTGTCGCCAAGTTTGCCAATCAGCTTCACAATCTCTTCGCGCGGCAGTAAAAACTCCGGCTGTCGCAGCAGGGCGCTGTGCTTGACGGGATACACGATTGGCTTTTGTGCGGCAATCGTTTCTGAAAAATGCGCGGGATGAGTAAGGTGGGGCGGTGTGGATTTAATGGTCATAGCGAGTCCTGTCTTTTACCGGTTGAGTCAGAGGCGTCATGCCGTGCTGAGTGGCCTTAAGCGGTGACGCGGGAGCTTTGTAGCGATTAAGAAAACCAATGTTGTTGTTTCCCCAGAGATTTTCATAAGGCAGGCCGGTCAGCGTTTCGACAACGGCGCGCGTTTGAGGTGTGGTCTGTTCGGGTACGATGCCGTCGGCAAGGCGCATTTTCAGCGTCTCTTCGCGTAGGATACGATGAGTTTGCAGATTCAATTTGAAGCGCAGCGAGATGATAAAACCCACCGCCAGGGTGCAGACGGTGCCCGCGCTGAGAATAAACAAAATAGTATGAGTCACGGTTTCGCTTTGTATCGGTCTGCCGGAAACAAAACCCGAGAGATGCAGCACGATCCCAACCAGCATCACCGCTCCGGCCTGCGATGCCTTGCGTGTGAGGGTCATAATGCCGGCAAAAATCCCCTCGCGGCGCTGACCGGTGATCGCCTCATCAACGTCGGCAATATAGGTATAAATATTCCATGGCACGTAGTTGATACCGCCACGCCCCAGGCCAGCTATGGCCGAAATCAGCAGCAGTAATGACATATTATCGCTCATTCCCGCATACCAAAGCCCGGCGTAAGACAGAGCACTGGCGGCGAACAGTATTACCACCAGTCGATAAGACGGCGCGGGTCCAAGGCGGATGCACAGCGGGATCATCGCCATCACCGCGATAAACTGCAAGATAGCCATGGTGCCCATCAGATCAGAGGCAATCTGCGCGCTTTGCATCAGCACAAACACCACGTACCAGGTAAACACGGCGTTAAACATATCCTGGGCAATATAGCCGCCAAGATACATCCCGAGATGCTGGCGGAAAATACGAATGCGGAAAGTCGAGGCCAACTCGACATACAGCCTTTTCAGGCTTTGCTGCAGCGTTAGCCCTTGCTTTTCCTCCTGCGCCCGGCGTGACTCCTCGGAGAAATCGCCCGCCGCGCGCTCCCAGGTAAAACACCACACCAGGCTCAATACGATGGCGCAAATCACCGAAAACACCAGGCTGGAATAGAAAAAGGACAGGGGATTATCTTTGCCAAAAATATTCAGCAGGATGCCGGGCAAAAACGCCGCAAGGATCGCGGAAAGCTGGGCTAATGCGA
>CAWUIY010000101.1:0-14321 GCA_963922555.1 uncultured Serratia sp.
ATGCCTAACACCCCTTCTCTGGTGGGCAAAGGCATGAGCGGGCTGTTCGCACCTGAGCACGTCAGCAAAGAAGATAAAGGCTTCAGCGGCGAGCTGATGACCGCCGTTGGCAAAGTCTGCTGGGTCGATACAGAACAAGGCATCAACCACGTGATTGCCGCCGCGGGGAGTGCTCCGGCCTATTTCTTCCTGTTTATGGAAGCCATGCAGAAAGAAGCCGAGCGTCAGGGACTGAGCGCCGAAAACGCGCGCCTTTTGGTCCAGCAAGCAGCGAGCGGCGCTGCGGCGCTGGTTGAAGCCAACCCGAACACGCCGCTGTCTACGCTGCGCGAAAACGTGACCTCCAAAGGCGGCACCACTTTCGAAGCACTAAAAGTTTTCAACGATCGCGAACTTTCGGCAATTGTTTCCGAAGCGATGCAGGCCGCGATTACCCGCGCGCAAGAAATGGAAAAGCTTTTTTAGGTTTTGAGATTGAGTTTTAAAGGTTTAGTTTTAACACGGGCCAGCTGCGGCCGGCCTGAAGCAAGTAGCAATAAAGCGTCAACGATTCAAACGGTTGCTTTGAATTTCCGATCACAAGAATAAGGTTATTTATGCTCACTCTGACTTTTCTGGTCAAAACACTGATTGACCTCTATGTCATGGTTTTACTTTTACGCATCTGGATGCAGTGGGCGAGAACCGATTTTTACAATCCATTCTCGCAATTTGTTGTTAAAATAACCCAGCCGATTATTGCGCCGCTGCGCCGAATCATTCCCCCACTGGGGCCGATCGACAGCGCCTCGCTGCTGCTGGCGTTCCTGCTAATGACCATCAAGTATCCGCTGCTGCTGCTGATTCAGGGCGGGGGCATCTCGCTTAGCCCTTATAACCTGTTGTTTGGGCTGATAGCACTGGTCAAGTCAGCCGGTTATCTGGTGTTCTGGCTGATCATCATCCGCTCGTTAATGAGCTGGGTAAGCCAGGGTCGTGGCGCGATGGATTACGTGCTAATGCAGTTGACCGAGCCGCTAATGGCACCGATTCGCCGCATTATTCCAGCAATGGGCGGTATCGATTTCTCGGCAATGGTCGTTATCCTTATTCTGTATATGCTGAACTATCTCGGCATGGATTTGTTAGGCGAGCTTTGGTTCCTGCTGTAATTCCCGGCCGCTAAAACGCCGCGGGCAGGAGCGTTCCTGCTCGCGGCGTAAATTTTTTTAATTCAGGAAGTAGAAATGCAAAAAGTAGTACTGGCCACCGGTAATCCCGGAAAAGTGCGTGAACTCGCTCACCTACTCGCCGACTTTGGTCTTGAAGTCGTGGCGCAAACCGAGCTGGGCGTTGATGACGCAGATGAAACCGGCCTGACCTTTATCGAGAACGCAATCCTCAAGGCTCGCCATGCGGCGCAGATCACCGGTTTGCCTGCGGTTGCTGACGATTCAGGTCTGGCGGTGGATTTTCTCGGCGGCGCGCCGGGCATTTACTCTGCTCGCTACTCGGGCGAGGGCGCGAGCGATCATAAGAACCTCGAGAAGCTGCTTGATGCATTAAAAGACGTGCCAGACGGCCAGCGTCAGGCGCAGTTCCACTGTGTTCTGGTTTACCTGCGCCATGCAGAAGATCCAACGCCGCTGGTATGCCACGGCAGCTGGGCCGGTGAAATCATTCGCGCTCCGGCTGGTGAAGGCGGTTTCGGCTATGATCCTATTTTCTATGTGCCCGCACTCGGCAAAACGGCCGCCGAGCTGACGCGCGAAGAAAAAAGCGCAGTATCTCACCGTGGTCTGGCACTGGCTCAGTTACTGCAAGCCATGTCCGGGGCTGCTGAAAAAAATGCGTAAGCTGCCGCCGTTAAGCCTTTATCTGCACATTCCCTGGTGCGTGCAGAAATGCCCTTACTGCGATTTTAACTCGCATGCCCTTAAGGGCGAAGTGCCTCACGATGACTATGTCGCTCATCTGCTGGCCGATTTGGATGCCGACGTACACCTGACCTCAGGCCGCACAATTGAGACTATCTTTATTGGCGGCGGGACTCCAAGCCTGCTGAGCAGCGAAGCGATGCAGAACCTGCTCGACGGTGTTCGGGCACGCCTGCCGGTCTCCCCCAATGTCGAAATCACCATGGAAGCTAACCCTGGCACAGTTGAAGCCGATCGTTTCAGCGGCTATCAGCGCGCCGGTGTTAACCGCATCTCGATAGGCGTGCAGAGCTTTAGTGCCGAGAAGTTAGAGCGTCTGGGGCGCATTCACGGCCCGGATGAGGCCAAACGAGCGGCGCATCTGGCAACCGGTCTCGGCCTGCGCAGCTTTAACCTCGATCTGATGCACGGCCTGCCGGATCAAACGCTGGAACAGGCGCTGGACGATTTACGCCAGGCTATCGCGCTGAACCCTCCGCATTTATCCTGGTATCAGCTGACCATCGAGCCGAACACCTTGTTCGCCTACAAAACGCCGGTCTTGCCCGATGATGATGCGCTGTGGGACATCTTCGAACAAGGCGATCAGCTGCTCACCGCCGCCGGTTATCAGCAATACGAAACCTCGGCCTACGCCAAGCCCGGCTATCAGTGTCAGCACAACCTGAACTATTGGCGATTCGGCGATTACCTGGGTATTGGCTGTGGCGCACACGGCAAGCTGACTCAGCCAGACGGCAGCATTCTGCGTACGGTGAAAACCAAGCACCCACGCGGTTATATGCAAGGTCGCTATATGGATAAACAGCACGAAGTTGAGAGCAAAGAGCTGCCATTCGAGTTCTTTATGAACCGCTTCAGGCTGCTCGAAGCTGCCCCGCGTGAAGAGTTTGCGATTTATACCGGACTGGAAGAAAGCAGCATCCGCCAACCGCTGGACGAGGCGATCGCCAAAGAGTACCTGCTTGAAACGGCGACCCACTGGCAGATCACCGAGAAGGGAAAACTGTTCCTGAACTCACTGCTGGAACTGTTTTTAGCGGATTAGGGGTTGTCTCTTCTGGATTTCCCCGCAATTTATGACTTGTTCAAAACGCGGGGAAGTTATCAGTCAGTGGCACTATCGGGTCGGAATCAACAACGCTGACCCAATGGCTTCGGGTTACTTAATATCTGCCAGCAATTCGCGGCGCTGCTCTTCCAGTGAGGTCACGCGATTACAGACGTTGTGGCCAAAACCTTCGAATTCGCCCTGCTGACGTTGCCATTCCGCTTTCACTGCCTGCTGCAACCCCCCGAGATTACTCATCATCGCCTGTAGCGGATTGCCACCGCTCGACAACTGACGACTGCCCATTTCGTTCATGCTGTCCTGCATCACGCCGCCCATCGTTTGGTCAATCAGCTGCTGGCCGTCTTGCTGTACCCGGTCGATTGCCTGATGGTGGAATACCAGCGCATCGGGGCGCTGCTCGATGATGCGATTCATCTGCTCTTTCAACTGACCATCCAGGGTCTTCAGGCGATTGCGAACATTGCTTTCAGGGCCAAGCTGCTTGACGATCACGCCATCCATCGCCACGCGAGCCTTCTCAAGATGCGCTTTGGCGCCCTGATCGATCCACGGCAAATCGCGGCGCAGTGCGGCCTGATAATCCACGGCTTCCTGACGCTGTTTAGCCGTCAACGAAACCTCCTTACCATTTTGGCTAAGATCGCCGTTAGGAGAAATCAGCAGATTACCGCTGGCGCCAACGACCTGCACGCTATCCTGCTTGATGACGACGTCGTCCTGCGGCTTCGCGCTACACTGGAACTCTGCGTGAGCCTGAATCGCAGTCAGTGCCAGCAGGCCAATCAGGCCGTGTTTTAATCCCGTTTTTGCTAACATGTTTACTCCCTTGAGTTCAGGCGGCGGCTGGAAACTTTCGCAGTATCTGCCCGCACCCGATTTAGAATATTGAACGGCCAATGCGTTGCGCCAGTAGTTCTAAGGCAGCAGTTCCTGCCAAAGAGTTCCCTGCGGGATCAAGTTCAGGTGACCAGACGGCGATACACATCTCCTCCGGCACCACAGCGATGATCCCACCGCCAACGCCAGACTTGCCCGGCATCCCTACACGGTAGGCAAATTCTCCCGCGCCGTCGTACATGCCACTGGTGACCATCAACGCGTTAATATGGCGTGCCTGCCCCGGTTCAAGCAGAGGCTCATCGCTACCCGGAGCCTGGCCTTTATTGACCAGGTACAAGAACGTGCGGGCCAGCTCGCAGCAGCTCATTTTCAGCGAACAGTAGTTAAAATAGGTTTGCAGAACGGTGATGACATCATTTTCAAAGTTCCCAAACGACTTCATCAGATAGGCAATGGCGGCGTTACGATCCGAATGTTCGAATTCTGAACGCGCCACCAGCGGATCGTAGTGAATATCCTGCTCGCCCGACAGCTGGCGCACCACTTCAAGCATTCGCTGCTTGGGTGCCGCCAGGCGTGATTGCAGCATATCGCAAATTACCAGCGCGCCGGGGTTAATAAACGGGTTACGCGGCTTGCCCTTTTCCAGCTCCAGCTGCACCAGCGAGTTGAAAGGCTGGCCCGAAGGCTCTTTACCCACGCGCTGCCAAATCTCGTGTTCCTGATAGCGGCCCAGCGCCAGCGTCAGGCTGAGCACCTTGGAAATTGACTGGATAGAAAAACGCGTGTTGGCGTCGCCAGCATAAAATTGCTGACCGTCAACGGTACACACTGCGATCCCCAGATTATTGGGATCGACCGAGGCCAGCGCCGGAATATAGTCCGCCACTTTTCCCTGACCAATCAAAGGCCGAACCTGCGATAAAATCTCTTCCAGCAGTCCGTTATCTAATTCAGTCACCACCGTCGTTCCTTTAGATGTGTACAAAATGCGTAAAACAATCCCCAATGTTATTGAGGCTTCAGCAAGGCGGTCATCGAACAGGTTCCGATGAGCTTACTCAGTTAAATGATTCAGGTGAGTAAGAGCAGCCAACATAGCTGAAGTTTCAATAACGACGGGGATTAAAATAAAAGCGCCATGAAGGCGCTTTAGATAGCTGTGTTACCGAGAGAAAATCAATCCCACCAGATATCGAACAGTTCGCTAACTTCAACGTCCTGCATTTTATGGTCTTCCAACCATTTTTTCACCAGCGCACGATGCTCATCGGTGCAAAGACCGATTTCCTGCAGGCAAACCAACCCTTCCCACTGGATATAGCCGCTGCCGTCAAAAGCCAGCTTGCTTGGCTCGATTGCGCCTTCGATAAATGCGTCCAGAGATTCGTCAATAGTATTAACGTCAGTGCCTTCCGGGAAGCGCCATTTTACTGAGAAACCCAGCTCTTGAAACTCTTCAATGTGTAACTTCTTACGTAAACGACGACTACGGTTCTTAGCCATTATTGCTTCCTCTCAAACATCAGATCCCATACTCCGTGGCCCAGACGCTGACCACGCATTTCGAACTTGGTAACCGGGCGCGACTCAGGGCGTGGCACAAAATTGCCTTCCGCCGACAGATTGCCGTATGCCTCAACGCCGCTCATCACTTCGAGCATGTGTTCCGCATAAGGTTCCCAGTCAGTCGCCATGTGGAATACGCCACCCAGCTTTAATTTACGACGCACCAGCTCGACGAACGGGGTCTGCACGATGCGGCGCTTGTTATGACGCGCTTTATGCCAAGGGTCAGGAAAGAATAGCTGCACCATGTCGAGTGAGCCATCGGGGATCATCGTTTCGAGTACTTCTACCGCGTCATGACACATGACACGCAGGTTCTCGACGCCCTCTTCCTTCGCCGTCATCAGGCACGCACCCACGCCCGGCGAGTGCACTTCAATGCCGATAAAGTTTTGTTCAGGATGTTGCTGGGCCATCGTCACCAGCGAAGTCCCCATTCCGAAACCAATTTCCAGCACGGTGTGAGCTTCACGGCCAAACAGCGAGGCAATCTCGACAGGCTGCGACTGATATTCAACGCCCATCACCGGCCACAAATTTTCCAGCGCATACTCTTGACCTTTGGTCAGGCGGCCCTGGCGGCGCACAAAACTGCGGATACGGCGCATGGCGCGACCGTTTTCATCAAACTCCGGTGAAATGACGTCATTTTTCATAATGCTTTCTATCTGTCTGGCGATAAATTTAGGGAAAGGCGCATTATCCAAAGATACCCAGCTTTAGCAAGTGATCGTTTAAAATCGGCCGACAACATCCGCCATCAACCCTGCATTGTGAAGAATGACGGGGATAAAGAGAAAGTTCCGGTTTACACGCATATCACTCTATGCTGCAATCCTTAGCTGAATTTTAACCCCCGATGGGAGCTGTAATACGCCTATGATGGAAGCGCATCGCTTCGCGCCTGCGGTACTCGATTGGTATCAACGTTATGGTCGTAAGACCCTGCCGTGGCAGCTCGAAAAAACTCCTTATAAAGTCTGGCTCTCCGAGGTCATGTTGCAACAAACGCAGGTTGCGACGGTAATTCCTTACTTCCAGCGCTTTATGCAACATTTTCCAGACGTCAAAGCGCTGGCCGCTGCCCCGCTAGACGAAGTTCTGCATCTGTGGACCGGACTGGGGTATTACGCCCGCGCCCGCAATTTGCACAAAGCCGCGCAGACTATTGTGGCACAACATAACGGCGAATTCCCGACCACTTTTGAAGAAGTTAACGCGCTGCCGGGCGTAGGCCGTTCGACAGCAGGCGCGGTGCTTTCCCTGTCTCTTGGTCAGCATCATCCAATCCTCGACGGCAACGTCAAGCGCGTATTGGCCCGCTGCTATGCCATTGACGGCTGGCCGGGCGAGAAAAAAGTTGAAAACCGCCTGTGGCAGATTAGCGAAGAAGTGACTCCCGCCGAGGGCGTGCAACAGTTCAATCAGGCAATGATGGACCTTGGTGCCATGGTCTGCACGCGTTCTCGTCCGAAATGCGAGCTGTGCCCACTGAGTTTTGGCTGCGTTGCTTATGCCAATCACAGCTGGGCGAGCTATCCTGGCAAAAAACCCAAGAAAACACTGCCGGAGAAAACCGCCTGGATGCTGATGATCCAGCAAGGCGACAAGGTATGGCTTGAGCAGCGCCCGCCGGTCGGTTTATGGGGCGGTCTTTTTTGCTTCCCGCAGTTCAGTAATGAAGACGAACTGATTGGCGCAGGCAAGAAATACGAGGTGCCACGCAAGTCGATGCAGCAACTTGTCGCTTTTCGCCATACTTTCAGCCATTTTCATCTCGATATCGTCCCGATGTGGATAAATGTCGACTCGGCGGCGGGTTGCATGGATGAAGGCACGGGTCTCTGGTATAACTTAGCGCAGCCACAGTCTGTCGGACTGGCCGCTCCGGTCGAACGCCTGTTGGCGGAGCTGACCAAAGCACTGCCGCGATAGCAACATTTTAAACCTAACTTGCTGACAACGTTAAATAATTTCCATGTCGACAAGCAGGATACGGCTCACCGGGCCAATGATGAGGAATCAGTTATGAGCAGGACAATTTTTTGTACGTTCTTGAATAAAGAAGCCGAAGGTCAAGATTTCCAACTTTATCCAGGTGAAATCGGTAAACGCATCTTTAACGAAATCTCTAAAGAAGCCTGGTCCGAGTGGATGAAGAAACAAACCATGCTCATTAACGAAAAAAAATTAAGCATGATGAATCCCGACGACCGCAAACTGCTGGAGCAGGAAATGATTAAATTCCTGTTCGAAGGCCACGATGTGCATATTGAAGGCTATACCCCTCCTTCTGAATAACATCTTTTTGACAGGGGCCAGATCCGTTTGGATCTGGCCCTATTTTTCATCACGATACGGCTATTAAGATGAAGAAAATTTTAGCGTTGCTGGTAATCGCGCCTTTACTGATTTCCTGTTCGAGCCATAAAGACCAATTCAACGAAGCTTACGTCAAAGACACCAACGGTTTTGACATTTTGATGGGCCAATTTGCCCACAACATTGAAAACATCTGGGGCATTAATGAAGTTCTGATCGCCGGACCTAAAGACTACGTAAAATATAGCGATCAGTATGAGACCCGCAGCCACATTAACTTTGAGGCGGGTACCATTACCATTGAAACCATTTCAGGTATCGATCCTACCGATAAGCTGCGCCAGGCTATCGTCAAAACCTTGCTGGTAGGTGAAGACGCCAGTGGCGTAGACCTTTATTCTGACGCCAACGATATTCAGATCAGCAAAGAGCCGATGCTTTACGGTCAGGTTCTCGACAACACCGGGCAGCCAATTCGCTGGCAGGGTCGCGCCACCAACTTTGCTAATTATCTGCTGCAATACAAGCTGCAACAGCGCCAGTCTGGCTTACATATTATTTATTCCGTGACCATTCAGATGGTGCCAAACCACCTGGACAAACGTGCGCATAAATATCTGCCATTAGTGCGTGAGGCGGCGGCGCGTTACGGCGTTGACCAGTCACTGATTCTGGCCATCATGCAGACCGAATCGGCATTCAACCCGTATGCGGTGAGCAACGCCGATGCGCTGGGGCTGATGCAGGTTGTACAGCACACTGCCGGAGCTGACGTGTTTAGATCCGAGGGTCATTGGGGCACGCCGAGCCGTAGCTATCTGTTTGACCCGGCAAACAATATCAACACCGGCACGGCTTACCTGGCCATTCTGCAGAACTCGTATCTGGCAGGGATCGCCAATCCGACCGCGCGACGCTACGCCGTCATTACCGCCTACAACGGCGGCGCAGGCAGCGTATTGCGCGTATTCTCGGATGATAAAACCCAGGCGTTCAACATCATTAACAACATGTCGCCGGGGGACGTTTACGACACGCTGATCAATCGCCATCCGTCCGCAGAATCGCGCCGTTATCTGTACAAAGTTAACAATACGCAAAGAAGCTATCGTCGTACCGACTAACGATACTTTTGCATCACATGAAACGGAGGCCCTTGGGTCTCCGTTTTTTTATTCTGTTAACCCTCGCTTCTGCCCAAAAGGATAAATAATTTTTAATTTTGGTCGAAATTTGAAAATTACGAATGAGAAATCGTTTTATAGTCATTCTATACGCTTACCGCTAACGCAATGACGTATGTCCTCTTTCAGCTTGCCGATCGCTTTAATCGGCGCCCGATTCATGGATGGATCATGTTTATAAATGCAGCCTCTTCATTTCCTTTACAGCGCTCAATGTCAGAGCCTTGCGTCTTTCAATCATCGACTGGACTATCCGCTAACGAACGATTCGTTAACGAAAATGATCCTCTCGAATATCTCGATCTCGCCCGATCCAGTCAACAGCTGACTGATAAACTGTGGGCGGCCCTGCAACAACCCGCAGAAACCGAAATTACCGCTGCGCTCAATGCGCTTAATGCAATTCTGGCCGCGGCTGAAGAACTCAGCGCGGATCCCTTTGACGATCTGTCCCCCGACAATCAGCATTTATATGGCGAATTTGCGCACTATATTTTTAAAAATGGCTCGCTGGTCGACAGCGAACTTTGCAGCAAATTGCGCGACATAGACTGCCTGAACCCCACCACAGTCAGCAATTCAGAGGGGTGCTGGGCCAGATTTAAAAATGTGCTGACGATAGCCAGTGACGGCAATCTGTGTCGTTATCTGCATAACGCCAAAAATATTTGTATTCGCAGCGTGCTTTGCGTTGCACTGCCGACACTGCTGCGGCAAATCGTCGCTTACGAGGTCGAGTCTCTGCTGGTAACGACGCCGAACAGTCAGGATATGCGGTTTATCCTGGCGGCATTTGCCGGGACGTTGCCACTGGTGCTAAATCTTGCAGGCGGCGTGCGGGAATACGTTCAGGGAACCGCAACGGTATTAAGCAGCCTTTCAAGAGCGTTTACTATTTGCGTCTCGACCGCGGCAATGATTGCAGCAGCTTCAACGGGCGCGCTAGCGGGTCTGGCTCCGACGTTAATGTCATTTCAGGCTTACAGTTTTCTGCGGGAAGGCGCACAGTCTATTTTTCGCATCAACAGTCACGCGCCAATGCAGGCTGCGAGTACTCTCGGGGCGGCCACGCTGTATTTTCCCAATCAAGTAGCCGTTTCGCTGAGTATGTCGGCTATCGCCTCGCCTTCTGGCAGCGCCGCCGCCCTTCAGCATGCCCGCTATCTTGATATTCTGACCAATGATCTCAACCGTTCAGCACTGAATACGTTAGGTGAAGCGGTCGATTTAACCGTTTACAGCGGGCTGAGTGCAATGCAAAGCGGGATAAAGCTAGACAATGATTTAGAGGTAGGATTGCCGGATCAAAAGCGGGCTACAGATGCGATTTTCAATGCGTTAGCTGCACGACTGGCATTAATGAATACGCCAATCATGATCAGCTCCGCGATCAGAACTGCGCTGGCAGAGTACTTCGATGAATCAACGCTAGCGCAGATCGATGATATTCTTTGCGCCGGGCTGCTAGGCTGTCTGTACCCCAGCTTTGTGGCAACTTTCGCCGCTCCCGCAGTTAAACCCGATTTATCCGATGCCTGAGGGTGGCATAAAAAAACGGAGCCATATGGCTCCGTTCTGATTTTTGTGGAAGCCGAAAACGATTTATTCTGCGATCACATAACCCATGACACGCTTCCAGCCCACGGTTTTCTCGACATAAACGCCCTGCAGTTCCGGGGAGAAGCCCGGCAAAATATTAATGCCCTCTTCCAGCGCCATAAAGTAACGCTGTACCGCGCCGCCCCACAGTTCGCCTGGCACTACGCACAGAACGCCCGGAGGATAAGGCAATGCCCCTTCTGCTGCGATACGCCCTTCCGCCTGGCTGATAGGGATCAGCTCAACGTTGTCGCGAATGAATTCGCTGTGTGCATCCTGCGCGTTCATCACTACCTGCGGGAATCCCTTCTCACGGAACATCTCTTTTTGCAGCTCTTTCACGTCGAAGCTGACATAAAGGTTGTGCATTTCCTGGCAAAGTTGACGAATGGTGTAATCGCGATAGCGCTCTTCGTTTTTACGATACACCGTTGGCAGAACTTCACTCAGCAACGCATCTTCCTCGATATAACGCTCAAAACGGGCGATTTCCGTTACCAGATGCTGCATTTTCGCCGGAGTTTCCGCCGGGGTCAGCAGGAACAGGATCGAATTAAGATCGCATTTTTCCGGAACGATGCCGTTCTCACGCAAATAGTTAGCCAGAATAGTCGCAGGGATACCGAACTCGGTATATTTGCCGCTGCTGGCATCGATGCCCGGTGTCGTCAGCAACAGTTTGCACGGGTCGACAAAATACTGCTTTTCGGCGTACCCGGCAAAGGCATGCCAGCGCTCGCCCGGCACAAAGTCGAAGAAGCGTACGTCACTGGCCATCTGCTCGGTGTCGTGATCCTGCCACGGCTTGCCGTCAATCATCGGCGGCACAAACGGCTGAATCATCGAGCATTGGTCAAGCAGCATTTTACGGGTATCGATCCCAAGCTTCACACACTCCATCCACATGTGTTTACCGCTGCCACCCGCGTGCATGCGGGCGTTGACGTCCAGCGCGGCAAACAGCGGATAAAACGGGCTGGTCGAGGCGTGCATCATAAAGGCGTTATTAAGCTTTTTATGGCTGCAGTGGCGCTTTTGGCCTTTGATATGGTTGTCTTTTTTATGGATCTGCGAGGTCTGCGAGAACCCAGCCTGCTGCTTGTGAACCGACTGGGTCACAATGATCCCCGGATCGTTTTCGTCGAGTTCGAGCAGCAGCGGTGAGCATTCTTTCATCATCGGGATGAATTGCTCATAGCCAACCCAGGCAGAGTCAAACAGGATGTAGTCGCACAGGTGGCCGATTTTCTCCACCACCTGACGGGCGTTATACACCGTGCCGTCGTAGGTGCCGAGCTGGATAATTGCCAGACGGAACGGGCGCTTTTCAGCCGCGCGATCTGGGGCAACGTCCTGAATTTGCTTACGCAGATAGCGCTCGTCGAAACAGGCCGCGTCGATACCGCCGATAAAGCCAAACGGGTTACGCGCAGTTTCAAGATAAACCGGCGTCGCACCGGCTTGCAGCAGCGCACCGTGATGATTCGATTTATGGTTGTTGCGGTCAAACAGCACCAGATCGCCACGGGTCAGCAGCGCATTGGTCACGACTTTATTGGCGGCGGAAGTGCCGTTCAGCACAAAGTAGGTCTTGTCGGCACTAAACACTTTCGCGGCATGCTTTTGCGCGTCTTTGGCGGAACCTTCGTGGATCAGCAAATCGCCAAGTTTCACGTCGGCGTTACACATATCTGAACGGAAGATATTCTCGCCGAAGAATTCGAAGAATTGACGGCCCGCCGGATGACGACGGAAGAATTCCCCTCCCTGATGTCCCGGACAGGCAAACGTCGAGTTTTCCATTTCGACGTATTTCTTCAGCGTGTCGAAAAACGGTGGGAATAAACCTTGCTCGTACTCGTCGGCTGCGGCTTCAAGCTGCGCGGCATAAAACGCCTGATTGGCATCGGCCAGCGCAAAAACGCCCTTCAACGCCGAGAGATAATTAGGGGAAACCTGTTCCGCACCCTGTACTGCAACAAACGCGGGAATACTGAATCCCAGGGCCTCAACCTCTGCCAGTCTGCCGTTATTAAGGTCATCCACGGAAATCACTATCGCCGCAATGTCGGTATAGTCCGCGTTTTCCAGGCTGACAACGCCGCGCGGTGTGTCGAGATGGGATGCCACGGAGGCGCTTGCTGCTATTTTTAACTGTTTCATATTACAGGACTCTCAAACGGTTAAGTATGAGGGTGTGCCAGATTGGCACGGCAATGAGCAGGTATGTTTACAGAGACCGGCCCGGCAAAGTGACGTTAGCTAAGAGGTGATGTCGGATTGGGTCAGGCAATGCTTATCATTAAGCATTGCTGTTACAGAACGATGTACCGTCTCAGCTACGTCTGATAGACATCAGTAAAATCAGAGCAACGCTCTATTTTTAATAATGCCTAACAGCGAGCAAAGGGTAGCCTTACCGCATGAAAGGATTTACTACAGGAGAAAAACAGGAAATAGCGAGGTCACTGCACCCTGGCGTCATCATCAATGATTTGAAGCACTGATTGACAGTGCGATGTGATAAACCGGTCATGTGCCGCAACCCTCTTGAGCTGTCGCGAAGAAAGAAAATAACGCGTCTGATTTAAATAAATCGGCGCAATAATCGCACCTTTTACCCTCGGGTTCAAGCCAGAAACTTTATCAAAAAATGATTACTTCAAGGGGAGAGATTAGCCGTTGAATCTTCGATGAAAATCCAACGACCAAGCGGCACGCCGAGTAAAAAAAGGTTGCCGAATCAGCCTGAATTTTCACCAGGCTACTCTTTCAAACGATCCGTTAACGGCTCAGGCCTGCAGTGAACCTATATCGATAACGAAGCGATATTTCACGTCGCTCTTGATCATCCGCTCATAGGCGTCATTGATCTCTGACATTTTGATCATTTCGATGTCCGAGACAATGCCGTGTTCACCGCAAAAATCGAGCATTTCCTGCGTCTCCCTGATCCCGCCTATCGCCGACCCGGTCACTGAACGACGTCCCATAATCAGCGGCAGAGTACTCAATACGGGATTTATATCCCCTAACAAACCCACAAACACCAGCGTACCGTCGAGGGTCAGAGTAGGCATATACGGATTGATATCATGCTCATACGGAACCGTATCGATAATCAGGTCGAACTGACCGGCTACCGATGCCATCTGCTGCTCATCGGTGGAGATCACAATTTTGTGAGCACCAAGACGGCGGGCGTCATCCTCCTTGCCCGGCGAACGCGTAAACAGCGTAACCTCAGCACCGAGTGCGTGCGCCAGTTTCAGCGCCATATGGCCCAGTCCGCCTAGCCCGACGACAGCCACCTTGCTTCCTTTGCCCACTTTATAATGGCGCAACGGCGACCAGGTGGTGATCCCGGCACAAAGCAGCGGCGCGGCCCCTTTCAGGTCTAGCCCGTCCGGCATCTTGAGAATAAAATCTTCCGAAGCCAGAATGATTTTGGAATAACCGCCGTAAGTCGGCAATCCATCATGGCGGTCAAACCCGTTGTAGGTCTGAATGCAGCCTTCTTCACAATATTGCTCAATGCCGTGTTGGCAAGGCTGGCAGACGCGACAGGAATCGACCATACAGCCAATGCCTACGTTGTCGCCCGGTTTGAATTTAGTGACGTCTTTGCCTACCGATTTCACACGGCCGACCACTTCGTGGCCGGGTATCACCGGATATTGGCTGAATCCCCAGTCATTGCGAGCCTGATGCAAATCGGAATGGCAAACGCCGCAATACAACACGTCAATCACGACGTCATCGTCTCGCGGATCACGACGGGTAAATTCAAACGGGGCCAGCGGAACCTTGGCGGAT
>CAWUIY010000102.1:0-14305 GCA_963922555.1 uncultured Serratia sp.
GGCTCGCCGCGCAGTTTCGCTGCCTTGATTTTGAAATCACCCGGTAGCACGGCACCCACGGTCGCCACGGCCACTTTTAGGCCCTGACGGCAGTTTGGCGCGCCGCAAACGATATCCAGCAGGCGATCGCCACCGACATTGATTTTAGTCACGCGCAGTTTGTCGGCGTTTGGATGCTGGCCACATTCGACCACTTCACCCACGACAACGCCGTGGAAGGCACCGGCAACGGCATCAACGCCGTCAACTTCCAGACCGGCCATAGTAATTTGTTCGGATAATGCTTCGCTGCTGATGGCTGGGTTTACCCACTCACGCAACCAGAGTTCACTGAATTTCATGTGATATTCCCGCCTTACTTAAACTGTTTGAGGAAACGCAGATCGTTTTCGAAGAATGCACGCAGATCGGTCACGCCGTAACGCAGCATGGTCAGACGCTCCATACCCATACCAAACGCAAAGCCGGAATAGATCTCGGGATCGATACCCACGCTGCGCAATACGTTAGGGTGAACCATGCCGCAGCCCAGCACTTCAAGCCATTTGCCGTTCTTGCCCATGACGTCGACTTCTGCTGAAGGTTCGGTGAACGGGAAATAGGATGGACGGAAACGGATCTGCAAATCAGCTTCAAAGAAGTTGTTCAGGAAATCGTGCAACGTGCCTTTCAGGTTGCTGAAGCTGATATCTTTATCAACGATCAGGCCTTCCATCTGATGGAACATCGGGGTGTGAGTCTGGTCGTAATCATTACGATATACGCGGCCCGGTGCAATAATGCGAATTGGCGGCTGCTGATTTTTCATGGTGCGGATCTGCACGCCAGAAGTCTGGGTACGCAGCAAGCGGGTCGCGTCAAACCAGAAGGTGTCGTGATCGGCACGTGCCGGGTGATGGCCTGGAATATTCAGCGCGTCGAAGTTGTGGTAGTCATCTTCGATTTCAGGGCCGGTTTCTACAGAGAAACCCAGCTCGCCGAAGAAAGTCTCAATGCGATCGATAGTGCGGGTCACCGGATGCAGGCCACCATTTTCGATACGACGGCCAGGCAACGAGACGTCGATAGTCTCTTCAGCCAGACGAGCATTAAGCGCGGCAGACTCCAGGTCATTTTTGCGGGCATTCAGGGCATCCTGAACTTCCTGCTTGGCCTGGTTGATGACCGCACCGGCTGCCGGGCGCTCTTCCGCTGGCAGTTCGCGCAGTGAAGTCATCTGTAGGGTCAAATGCCCCTTTTTGCCTAAATACTCGACGCGCACTAAATCCAGCGCGGCGACGTCCTGGGCACTCTCTACGGCTGCCTTGGCATTGGCAACCAGTTCTGCGAGATGTGACATTGCTTTCCTCTTCTTCTGGCCGATGTGACCCGATGTGAAATAAAAGTATAAGTGACTGATTTTCGAAAGGTAATAGCAAAAAAAAAGCCTCCACAGGGGAGGCTTTAGCGCTAGTTTCCGTTTCTTCTCTTACGCGCGAAAGCCTTCCTGAGTCAGGCGCTAAAGTAAAAAAAGAAGCGGAAAATAGCAGCATTCATGCTTGCATTACCTTAAATATTTGCTGTTTTATCAGTGCAATATAAAAGAGGGAGCAAGCTCCCTCTTTCACCTGACTTACGCCAGAGCTGCTTTCGCTTTTTCGACCAGTGCAGAGAATGCCACTTTGTCGAATACTGCGATGTCAGCCAGAATCTTACGGTCAATTTCAATAGAAGCTTTTTTCAAGCCGTTAATGAATTTGCTGTAAGACATGTCGTTCTGACGAGCTGCTGCGTTGATACGCGCGATCCACAGCTGACGGAACTGACGTTTCTTTTGACGACGGTCACGGTAAGCGTATTGACCAGCTTTGATAACAGCCTGGAATGCAACACGATATACGCGCGAACGGGCACCGTAGTAACCTTTCGCCTGCTTTAAAATTTTCTTGTGACGTGCACGTGCAATCACACCACGTTTTACGCGAGCCATATGCTCTCCTGAGTTTTATTCTTGATTAAAAAAAAGTGATATATCTTTAAGGATATATTTTTAAGCGTACGGCAAGCATGCAGCAACCAGACCCAAATCACTCTTGGATACTTGGCCTTTTGGACGCAGGTGACGTTTACGCTTAGTCGATTTTTTGGTCAGAATGTGACGCAGGTTAGCGTGCTTACGCTTAAAACCGCCATTGGCAGTCTTTTTGAAGCGTTTAGCGGCGCCGCGTACTGTTTTGATCTTTGGCATTATTAATAATTCCACTTCGCATTGTTAATAACATGAATCAGTAAGGCGAACATGAACCACAACATGCAAGCACGCTGTGGTTCAGGCTACTTGTAGAGCCTTATTGTTTCTTCTTGGGTGCGAGCACCATAATCATCTGACGGCCTTCGATCTTCGTAGGGAAGGATTCGACCACTGCCAGATCAATATCTTCACACAGGTCTTTACGGACGCGGTTAAGCACTTCCATACCGATCTGCTGGTGCGCCATTTCACGACCGCGGAAACGCAGCGTGATTTTGGCTTTATCGCCATCTTCCAGAAAGCGAATCAGGTTGCGTAGTTTGACCTGATAGTCGCCATCATCGGTACCAGGTCGGAATTTGATTTCCTTAACCTGAATAACTTTTTGTTTCTTTTTCTGTTCTTTAGTCGATTTGCTCTTCTCGTAGAGGAACTTGCCGTAATCCATGATTCGGCAAACCGGCGGCTCGGCATTCGGACTGATTTCTACTAAATCAACACCAGCTTCCTCAGCTTTTTCAAGAGCTTCATTCAGACTGACAATACCAATCTGCTCGCCATCGACGCCAGTTAGGCGAACTTCTTGCGCGCGAATCTCTCTGTTAATGCGATTAGGACGCGCCGGTTGAACTCGTTTTCCGCCTTTAATACTTTATTCCTCCAGTTGATGAAGACTTCTGCTGCGGATCTCCGCCAGCAGTTTGTCAACGACTTCGCTAACGTCAATGCTTCCCAAGTCTTTGCCGCGGCGAGTACGAACGGCAACTTTGCCTGCTTCGACCTCTTTATCGCCACAAACTAACATGTAGGGAACACGACGCAGCGTGTGCTCGCGGATTTTAAAGCCAATCTTCTCATTTCTCAAGTCGGCTTTAACGCGAATACCTGCATCTTGCAGTTTTTTGGTCAATTCTTCGACGTAAGGTGCTTGTGAATCGGTAATATTCATCACAACTACCTGTACCGGTGCAATCCAGGTTGGGAAGAAGCCCGCGTATTCTTCGGTAAGAATACCAATGAAGCGCTCCATTGAACCCAAAATGGCTCGGTGAATCATTACCGGAGTCTTACGATCGTTGCTTTCGCCGATGTAAGTTGCGTCTAAACGCTCAGGTAATGAAAAGTCGAGCTGCACGGTACCACACTGCCACGCACGATCCAAACAATCATGCAAGGTAAATTCAATTTTCGGACCATAGAACGCCCCTTCACCCGGCTGATACTCGAAAGCGATGTTATTTTCGACTAATGCAGCGGCGAGGTCGGCTTCCGCACGATCCCAGGTCTCGTCTGAACCAATACGTTTGGCAGGGCGAGTTGAGAGCTTAACCACAACCTTTTCAAAGCCAAAAGTGCTGTACACATCGTAGACCATTTTGATACAGCTGTTCACTTCGTCACGAACCTGCTCTTCTGTACAGAAGATGTGGGCGTCGTCCTGAGTGAAGCCACGAACGCGCATTAGGCCATGTAATGCACCTGACGGCTCGTTACGGTGACAGCTACCAAATTCAGCCATACGCAGCGGCAGATCGCGATAAGACTTCAACCCTTGGTTGAAAATCTGCACGTGACCCGGGCAGTTCATTGGTTTAATGCAGTATTCACGGTTCTCGGAAGAGGTGGTGAACATCGCATCTTTGTAGTTGTCCCAGTGGCCGGTTTTTTCCCACAGCACACGGTCCATCATGAACGGGCCTTTTACTTCCTGATACTGATAAGACTTCAGCTTCATGCGCACGAAGGCTTCCAGCTCACGGAAGATAGTCCAGCCGTCGTTGTGCCAGAACACCATACCCGGTGCTTCTTCCTGCATATGATAGAGGTCAAGCGCCTTGCCGATTTTACGGTGGTCACGCTTGCCTGCTTCTTCAAGACGCTGCAGGTAGGAGTTCAGCTGTTTTTTGTCAGCCCAGGCAGTACCGTAAATGCGCTGCAACATTTTATTGTCGCTGTCGCCACGCCAGTAAGCGCCAGAGGTTTTCTGCAGCTTGAAGTGATGGCAGAAACGCATGTTCGGCACGTGCGGACCACGGCACATATCAACATATTCTTCGTGATGATACAGGCCCGGACGGTCGTCATGGCTGATGTTTTCATCAAGAATGGCAATCTTGTACTGCTCGCCGCGACTTTCAAAGGTGTCACGCGCTTCCTGCCAGCTGACTTTCTTTTTAATGACGTCGTAATTCTTTTCAGCCAGTTCGTGCATGCGCTTTTCAAGCAGATCGATATCTTCCTGAGTCAGCGTGTGGTCGAGATCAACGTCGTAGTAAAAACCGTTGTCGATTGTAGGACCGATAGCCATTTTAGTGTTAGGCCAGAGTTGCTTAATTGCATGACCCAACAAGTGTGCACAGGAGTGACGGAGAATTTCTAAACCGGCATCGTCCTTGGCTGTGATAATGGCTAATTGAGCATCGTTCTCGATGAGATCGCTGGCATCAACCAGCTCACCGTTTACGCGCCCCGCGATACAGGCTTTCGCCAGACCAGGGCCGATATCCAGTGCCACATCATAAGGAGAAACAGGATGGTCAAACTGACGCTGACTACCATCAGGGAGAGTAATAACAGGCATGATCTTTCCTCATCTACAGTGGTGCCCCACACGACAGAGCACATATAGAAAATTATTTGTATTTGAATTCATTTGGTTGATTGCGCTATTCGACTTTACCTTGCCAAATATGTACACGCCTGGATTCTAAAAACAGCAGAACACAGGGTGTGACGCAAAGAACTCGCAAGAGTGTAACACCCGTAAAGCGCATTTTTCCAGCAACTTACGTGGCTTTTTTCAGGAAACCCCCGACCGCATGCCGCAAAGCCAGTCATGGCGGCGAATGGCTGAATTTACCAGCGCACATAAAGATCAAACGCCCCGTTGTGAACCGTTCACAACGGGGCGTTTGAGATTTTTGACTTAATTAAACTTAATTAACGCATCGCCAAATAGGCATTGTTCACTTTCCACAAGTATCGAGGTGCCTGCGCGGCAGGATGATTCTTCTCTATGTGTTTGTAGAACTGTTGCGGTGTCATTTGATTAATTTGCGCCACTGCATAAACTCGGTCTTTCGAGAAGGATCTCAGTAGTGCTCCAGCTCCGTTTACATAAGCAACCGTAGTGGCATAGCGCAAGGTCTCTGGATTGTTAATCCCGGCCAGCTGCTGCTGCAACATGCTTAGGTAAGCAGTACCCAAATCAATGTTTACGCGTGGATCTTTAAGCTCGTGTGTGGTCGGTTGCCCGTCACGCCCTTTCAACCGGTAGGCGTCTCGCCCAGCGGTAGAGGCTTTCAGCTGCATCAGCCCAACGGCGTTGGATTTACTGACTGCACCTGGGTTAAAACCTGACTCAACCTGAATAATCGCTTTAACCAGCGTTTCATCAACACCGTAGGTGCTGGCTGCCTGTTTAATCACCGTGCCATAAGGGCCTTGGTGCATTAACGAGGGTGGCTCCTGAACGATGGGTTTTTGAATCAATTTACTTGTTTCTATGGGGGTTTGTTTCGCGCACCCCGCCAAAAATAGCGCAGTCATCAAATAAAGAAATTTGAGTTTCACTTGAGATCTCTCGCGACTTGGACGAAAGCCAGCATATACACATTTTTTGAACACGAGAATATTTTTTTCAGCTATTATTGAGAATGGTAGATGAAACAAGAATCTAAGAAATTAGTCGATCGGATAATTCCTGTATTAATGTCTGTTTTAGGTTAAAACCAATTAATATTGTGGTTGTCTTATTCTCGATTAAAAGAGAAGTATTATTCGATGGCGTTCAAATATCGATTTAGTCTGCAGCGCTGTGCGCTCGATCGGAGTTTTCCTACAATATAACCGTTAACTTAATGAATTATCTGGCCAGTCCTAAGGGGTGATACCATGTGGCAAGCCGTTAATCGTCTGTTGAGTGAACATCTTGGTAGTGCAGAAATTCGTGAACGCGTCGAGCTACCGGGCGGGGAGATTCATGCCGCCTGGCGTCTGAGCTATGGCGAGAAAGACGTCTTCGTGAAATGTAACTCACGCGAGCTTCTGCCGCTTTTCGCAGCCGAAGCAGACCAGCTTGCCCTGCTCTCCCGAAGTAAAACGGTGCGCGTGCCCGAAGTGTATGGCGTAGGCAGCGATCGTGACTACAGCTTTTTATTGCTTGAATATCTGCCTTTGGAGCCACTCGACGTCGATAATGCCTACCTTTTGGGTCAGCAGCTTGCCGCGCTGCATCAGTGGAGCGAGCAGCTGGAATTTGGCCTCGATTTTGACAACGAACTGGCTACCGTCCCGCAGCCCAACGCCTGGCAGCGAAAATGGTCGACCTTTTTCTCTCAGCAACGTATAGGCTGGCAGCTGCAGTTGGCGGCGGAAAAAGGCATGATTTTCGGGGATATCGATCTGATCATTGAAAAGGTACGTTCAAAGCTTCAAAACCACCAGCCGCAACCTTCCCTGCTTCATGGCGACCTGTGGCCCCACAACTGTGGCCAATCTGCGCATGGCCCCATAATCTTTGATCCAGCATGTTATTGGGGAGACAAGGAATGTGATTTATCGATGCTGCCGCTTTATCCGAATATTCCTAATCAGCTAATTGACGGATATCAAAGTATTACGCCTCTGCCAGGCGGATATATTGAGCGCCAATCGGTGTATCAGCTTTATTATTTATTGAATCGCAGTAACCTTTTTGGTGGGCAGCATGAGATGGTCGCCCATCGGGCAATAGAGAGATTATTGCACGAGAAATAGTGGCGATATATCGGAAAAATGCAGAGTAAAATAAAGCCTGAACATATTCCTATGCTCAGGCTTTTTATTGGCACTTACTGACCCAGTAAACCTAATAATTTCAAAACGAAATAGGCAATTATTGCGATAATAAGTGGCAGGATATAGAGCGGGAAAATTTGCAGGAAGATGGTGTGTCGAGGAATAACAATCTTCTCTTCAATTTGCTGCTGAGTTCTTGCCTCACCTTCGCGGGTTTGTTCCAGGATAAGCTGGTCTTGCACGCCCTCGCGTATGTGTCGTACCTGACGAGACATTCTCGCGCCACTGGCCTGCAATGCCAGCCCGACAAAAATCAGCCAGTAGATCACAATAAACATCAGGTTGGCACTGGTGATGCCCTGCCCTAAAACCGGCTGAGGTGCGTTATACCAGAATGCATTCAGGAACGGGGTGTTGAACTTGGCCATATCCACCATGACGTGGACGAAATCAATCATTACCGCATTGATGCCCTTTTCGCCCTTGGCTTGGGCGTAAAAGAAGTTCAGCATCGAAATAACCGTCGATAGCAAAGCGGGGATAAAGATTACCCATCCCAGAATACGTTTTAAGACGGCAACGCGGCCTGCCTGTTGATACGTCATGAATTCCCCTTGTTAGGACGTCTCATTAGAAGCGTCAGTTTAACCATAGTTAACGATAGACGCCCAAAATTTTAGTTAACATCTTTGAATAGCTCAGAATTTCCGCGACCAGCACAGAATTCTCACTGTGTTATGCTCTTTTTATCATCAAGCTAATTTAGTGTAACCGGGAGTTGTAAAAATGAGTCATGTAAAACCCGTTCAGGCCGCAATTTTTGACATGGATGGACTTCTGATTGATTCAGAACCTTTTTGGATGGAGTCCGAATTGGAAGTTTTTGCCAGTATCGGCGTCGATATCTCCAAAAAGTATCTTGTTCCCAGTACATTAGGATTACGCATCGATCAGACTGTCCGCATGTGGGCCCGCGTTCTGCCCTGGAAAGGACCCAGCGAGGCAGAAGTGACGGCAAGAATTATCGCCAACACGATTGAGAAAGTTGCTGCAACCCGCCCCCTGCTACCCGGCGTAGAACATGCGCTGAAACTTTGTCAGGCACAGGATCTGAAGATTGGCATTGCCTCGGCGTCGCCGCTGCATATGATCAATCAGGTGTTGGACATGTTTAATCTGCAATCTTACTTTGAGACCCGCCAGTCAGCCGAACATCTGGCCTATAGCAAACCTCATCCAGAAGTCTATTTATTGGCGGCGGCAGAACTGGGGGTCGATCCCCTGGATTGCGTCACCCTGGAAGACTCATTCAACGGAATGATCGCGACCAAGGCAGCCCGCATGCGCTCTATTGTAGTGCCCGATATACAACATGCGGCGGATCCGCGCTGGGCGCTGGCGGATGCCAAACTGTCTTCATTAAGTGAATTGACCCCGGCCGATCTAGGCCTGTAATAATTGGGTCTGCTTCTAGTCTAGCGGCCTCTTAAAGCCGCTATTTTTTTGACCGTCATCACAAACCTTCAACTCGCAATCAATAAAAATAAAACATCATTTCATTTTTATTGAATTCATATCTCAATACTTCTATGCTCTTTTCATCGACGCAATACGGCAGGCATTCACTGCCATTTCATATTCCTTGATTGACGATGGAGAGGTCCCGATATGCAAGTCCGCCAAAGTATTCACAGCGATCATGCCAAACAACTCGATACCGCAGGGCTGCGCCGCGAGTTTTTGATCGAAAAAATCTTTGAAAAAGATGCCTATACCCTGACCTACAGCCACATTGACCGCATCATTATTGGTGGCGTCATGCCGGTACAAAAAACCGTCACCGTGGGGGATGAGGTGGGCAAACAGCTTGGCGTCAGCTATTTCCTCGAACGACGCGAGCTGGGAGTCATCAATATTGGCGGGCCTGGGCTGATTAAGGTGGATGGCAAAACCTATGAAATTGGCAATCAGGAAGCGCTGTATGTCGGCAAAGGTGCCAAAGAGGTTGAATTCAGTAGTATCGACGCCGCGCGTCCGGCCAAGTTTTATTACAACAGCGCCCCCGCGCACACGCGCTTCCCGGACAGAAAAATCACCCTTGCGGAAGCCTCACCGCAAACTCTGGGTGATGCCAGCACCAGCAATCGCCGCACAATCAACAAATTTATCGTTCCCGATGTTTTGGAAACCTGCCAGTTGACCATGGGACTGACCAAGCTTGAAGAAGGCAGCCTGTGGAACACCATGCCTTGCCACACCCATGACCGCCGCATGGAAGTCTATTTCTATTTTGATATGGATGACGATACCGCCGTGTTCCACATGATGGGGCAGCCGCAGGAAACGCGCCATTTATTGGTTCATAACGAGCAGGCGGTAATTTCACCGAGCTGGTCGATCCATGCCGGTGTGGGCACCAAACGTTATACCTTCATCTGGGGCATGGTCGGCGAGAATCAGGTGTTTGATGATATGGACCACGTTGCCGTTAACGCGCTCCGATAAATTTTCCAAAAACGTCAGACAGGATAACGCTATGGTGCTGAACAGCTTTGATCTACAGGGTAAGGTGGCACTCGTCACGGGTTGCAATACCGGGCTTGGGCAAGCAATGGCAATCGGTCTGGCGCAGGCCGGTTGTGACATTATCGGAGTTAACCGATCTGAACCCGCCGAAACTCTGGATAAGGTACAGGCTCTGGGGCGGCAATTTCTTGATTTGCGTGCCGATTTAACCCGTATTGAAGCTATTCCGCGACTGATCGAAAGTGCGGTCAGCGAGCTTGGGAAGATAGATATTCTGGTTAATAACGCAGGCATTATTCGCCGCGAAGATGCTCTACAGTTTTCGGAACAAGACTGGGATGATGTCATGAACGTCAACAGCAAGACGCTATTTTTTATGGCGCAGGCGGTTGCTCGTCAATTCATCACTCAGGGCAGCGGCGGGAAAATCATTAATATCGCCTCAATGCTGTCATTTCAGGGCGGCATCCGCGTGCCCTCATATACGGCATCGAAAAGCGCGGTGATGGGGATAACCCGTTTACTGGCCAACGAATGGGCAAAGTACAATATTAATGTTAACGCCATCGCACCCGGATATATGATCACCAACAATACCGAGCAATTGCGTGCCGATGAAGGCCGCAGTCAGGAAATTTTGGAGCGAATTCCTGCCGGGCGCTGGGGCGAGCAGCAGGATATTATGGGCCCTGTGGTATTTCTGGCTTCCAGCGCCTCTGATTACGTCAATGGCTATACGTTAGCCGTTGACGGTGGCTGGCTGGCGAGATAGGGAAAAAACACACACATGACACTGTCACAATGAAACTATTTTTCATTTAATTATCAATAAATTGACAAATAGTTACAGCGTAACACCTTCCGCGTAAAATGGCTTTCATCTATACTGGATAAAATAACAGTTATTCAGTTCGGATGCATTATGACTGCGGAAGGTCATCTCATTTTCTCCATTGCTTGCGCAGTGTTTGCTAAAAAGGCCCAACTGTCGCCAGAGCTTGCTCATGGTGACTGGTGGCATATTATCCCGGCGTCGCTATTGACTTCCCTCCTTCCCGATATCGATCACCCAAAATCGCTGCTTGGGCAAAGGCTGCGTTGGGTATCTCAGCCAATAGCACGCATGTTTGGCCATCGTGGATTTACCCATAGCCTGTTGGCCGTCGCCGCTGGGGTGTTTTTGCTAAAAACCCGGCTTCCTCACGATTGGGTGATCCCTATTGATGCACTGCACGGCATGGTGATTGGTTATCTCAGTCATATTGTCGCTGATATGCTCACCCCGGCCGGTGTTCCATTGCTCTGGCCCTGCCGCTGGCGTTTTCGCCTGCCACTGATCACCAGCCAGAAAGGCAATCAGCTCGAGCGAATGTTCTGCCTGATCATGGTTGGGTTGACGCTGTTCTGGCCTAACTGGTCGCCCATCATTGATGCAATCAATCCCCATGGTCTAAACTTTATTTTGAAGTATTTGACTTAACAAAGGCTAAAAAAAGCCCTAATCGCCCATATTTCAGACGAATTACGACCAAAAGGAATAGCCAATTCCTTTTGGTTATAATGGCGCACCATGCTGTTCTGCTATTCTACGCCCATCGTAACATCCTGAAATGCCCCCTCTGCGGGCCGTATTCTCAGGACAAATTTCATAAGTTTTCTCTGGAGCTTTGGGTATGAATCTTCCGCTCGTATTAAACGTGGTGGTTTTTGTTGCCCTCCTTTTGCTGCTGGCTAAATCAAGCCGTTCGCAATGGAGTCTGGCAAAGAAAGTCCTCGTGGGCCTGTTGGTCGGCGTAGTGTTTGGTCTGGCGTTGCAGCTTATTTATGGCCCAGAGAGCACTGTCCTGAAAAATTCTATCCCGTGGTTTAACATCGTCGGTAATGGCTATGTTCAGCTGTTGCAGATGATTGTAATGCCGCTGGTCTTCGTCTCAATTCTCAGCGCTGTGGCTCGTCTGCACAATGCATCATCGTTGGGAAAAATTAGTTTCCTGACCATTGGTACGCTGCTGTTTACGACCCTTATTGCCGCGCTGGTTGGCGTGTTTGTCACCAAACTGTTTGGACTGACGGCCGAAGGTCTGGTACAGGGAACTCAGGAAACCGCGCGTCTGGCCGCGATTCAAACCAACTACGTGGGTAAAGTCGCTGACTTGACGGTGCCGCAAATGGTGCTGTCATTTATCCCGAAAAATCCGTTTGCCGATCTGACCGGGGCCAGCCCTACTTCAATCATCAGCGTGGTGATTTTTTCCGCCTTTGTGGGCGTTGCCGCACTGCAACTGGTCAAAGATGATGCCGAAAAAGGCCCTAAAGTGTTGGCCTTTATTGATATCATGCAGTCCTGGGTCATGAAACTGGTACGCCTGGTCATGAAACTGACCCCTTATGGCGTGATGGCGCTGATGACCAAAGTAGTTGCCGGTTCTAATATCCACGACATCATCAAGCTTGGCAGTTTCGTGGTCGCTTCTTATCTCGGCCTGGCAATCATGTTTGCGGTTCACGCGTTGCTGCTGTCCTTCACCGGCGTTAATCCGGCAAAATTCTTCCGCAAAGTGTGGCCGGTACTGTCCTTTGCCTTTACCAGCCGCTCAAGCGCCGCGACGATCCCGTTGAGCGTTGAAGCGCAGACCCGTCGTTTAGGGATCCCTGAATCCATCGCCAGTTTTGCGGCATCGTTTGGCGCGACCATTGGACAAAACGGCTGTGCCGGTCTGTACCCAACCATGCTAGCGGTAATGGTTGCACCAACGGTTGGCATCAACCCGTTTGAGCCAATGTGGATCGCAACTCTGGTTGGCATCGTCACCTTAAGCTCTGCGGGTGTTGCCGGCGTGGGCGGCGGCGCGACCTTCGCCGCGCTGATTGTACTGCCTGCCATGGGACTACCGGTCACGCTGGTTGCGCTGCTGATTTCCATTGAGCCGTTGATTGATATGGGCCGTACTGCCTTGAACGTCAGCGGATCGATGACTGCCGGAACGATTACCAGCCAACTGCTTAAACTCACCGATAAGCAAGTGATGGATCAAGACGAGCATGCCGAACTGGCACATCGTTAATCGGTTGTGATAGCCATAAAAAGGCGAAGCTTGCGGGCTTCGCCTTTTTTATAGCTCAGGGCAGGATCTAGAAAGGATACTGATGGAAACCCAGCTGCTCGGAAATATTACGCGCAGCGGTATGCAGCATCGCGACATAATCTTTCTTGTTTTCTTCTGAGAAACGAATCGTCGGGAAAGAGATACTTAGTCCGGCAATCACTACGCCAAAACGGTCAAATACTGGCACCGCGATACAGCGCAGCCCCTGCTCCTGCTCTTCTATATCCTCGCCAAACCCCTGCTCGCGAACTTTCTCAAGCACGTTAACCAGGCTTGGCGCATCCAGAATCGTATTCTCGGTGCTGCGGGTAAACTGCATATCGGCCAGCAGCGCCTGTACATCATTTTGCTCCCCCCAGGCTAAAAGAACTTTCCCAATTGCCGTGCTGTGCAATGGATTACGGCGACCAATGCGAGAATGCATACGCAGATTGTACATCGAATCAATTTTATGGATGTAAACGATGCCGTCTTCATCCAATGCCCCGAGGTGGATAGTTTCACGGGTCAAGCGCGAAATCTCGCGCATCTGAATATCGGCGCTGCGGATCAAATCAACGTTTTGCAACGCCTTGGCGCCGAGTTCAAACAGTTTAAGGGTCAGCGTATATTTTTCTGACTCGCCTTCCTGATCGACATAACCTAATGACTTCATCGTCTGCAGAAAACGGTAAACCGTGCTTTTTGACATCATTACACGCTGCGAAAGTTCGGTAATGCCAATCTCTCGCTCGTCGCCCAGAGCTTGCAAAATACCGAACACTTTCAATACAGAGGAAACGGAATCGGGCTGCTTATCAAGGTCTGCGATAGCCATAGTCTTTTACCTGCCAGAAGATTGTTTTTTTGCATTATTTCATAATTAACCGGCGGATACTTTTTTTGTTTCATAAAAAATGGAACGCTATTTCTATGTGAATAAACCCCGCTGCGCTTTTTTGTGATAAAAATGTTAACTCTGGTTACAATTAATAAAGTTAACTCAACGCCTCACGCTTCTGACGCAGAGTAGTTAGCGTGGTAATATTTCTTTCTCTCTCATAAGCACAACGCTGACAATCAGACATGACAACCACGGTTTCTGACGGACTTCCAATACCTCAACGCTACGGGGCGATCCTGACTATCGCCTTTGGCATTACTATGTCAGTTTTAGACGGGGCCATTGCCAACGTGGCGCTGCCGACGATTGCACAAGATCTGCACGCCAGCCCGGCCTCCTCGATCTGGATAGTTAACGCCTACCAACTGGCAATCACTATTTCACTGCTTTGTCTCTCATCATTGGGTGAAATATTTGGATATCGCCGCATCTATATGATTGGCCTGGTATTATTCAGCTTCACTTCTGTGGCCTGTGCGATGTCGGATTCGTTGATGACCTTGACCGTAGCCAGGGTGCTTCAGGGATTCGGTGCGGCCTGCATCATGAGCGTTAATGTGGCGCTGGTAAGGATTATTTATCCGCAACGTTTCCTCGGAAGAGGAATGGGGATCAATGCGCTAATCGTGGCAGTGTCTTCTGCCGCCGGGCCAACGGTCGCCGCTGCTATTTTGTCCTTCGCTAACTGGCCTTGGCTGTTTGCTATCAACCTGCCGATCGGCGTAATTGCCTTTTGCCTTGGGGTCAAGTTTTTACCAGCTAACACTTCCAAAGCCACGG
>CAWUIY010000103.1:0-14132 GCA_963922555.1 uncultured Serratia sp.
AAATTTAACTTGTTCGGTTATTTTCGTTGATTGTTTGAGTTTAACTCAGTTTGCCGCCAAAGCCACATTTAAGAGGTGTTGAATAATAGGAGAAAAATTACATGCACGCCACATTATCCCTATATCCAGCGTGGGGGGGATCTCCAGTAGATCAAGATAAACAACGCCAGTTCGAGCTAAATGGCGAAGGGAACTAGGCACTAAAGCAATACCAATACCAGAAGCAACGAGGCTAATAATTGTTTGCATTTGTATGGCTTGCTGAACAATATTTGGCTTAGCACCATGGGATGCATAGTAGCTGATCACTAGGGCATACAGTGAAGGAGCAACTTGTTGAGGGAAAATAATAAGTGGGGAATCAATAACCATGTTTGGGCACAGTTTCCCCTCTGTTATCTTTATCTTACCTTCATGTAGCCACGTTTCGGGAACGGCAGCAATTAATGGCTCGGAAAAGATTTTTTTATAACGAATAGCAGAAGGGAACTTCATGTCTGTTGGCGGTATAACAATACCTGCATCAATTTTTTCGTTAAGCAATGCAGTCATTTGAACGTCGCTGGTAGCCTCAGTCAAAACTAATTCGACAGCAGGCAGATTTTCTCTAAAATTGCTTACCAGCTGAGGAAGTATGTTATAGCCCGCGCTGCTTATAAAAGACAGGTTAAGCCGTCCTGATTCGCCTTTACGCAATTTTGCCGCAATCTCGGGCAAAGCATTCACGCTGTTTAAGACACTCTTTACGTGACACAACCATTGCTCACCAAAAGGGGTCAATGAGACATTCCTTTTCGTTCTCAAAAAAAGTGCCTCACCAATTTCTTTCTCTAATGCCATTATTGATTGGCTAAGCGGAGGTTGCGTCATATTAAGCCGTTCGGCAGCTTTGCCGAAATGAAGCGTGTCGGCGACAGTAACAAAATGTTTCAGTTGTCTTATATCCACGATTAATATCCCCAGTAACTTAATTGGTATAGCAGAATATATTTCACAGGATGTTTTGTCGATTCTAATATGGTGCCTTCTGAGTTCAATTATAAAAACAGGACACCCTATAAATGTATCGTTCACGCACCTCAACGCATGGCCGTAATATGGCTGGCGCAAGAAGCTTATGGCGAGCAACCGGTATGACGGATGCCGACTTTGATAAGCCGATCATTGCTGTTGTCAATTCCTTTACGCAATTTGTTCCTGGGCATGTTCATTTAAAAGATCTGGGTCAGATGGTTGCGAGAGAAATTGAAGAGGCGGGAGGTGTTGCAAAAGAGTTCAACACGATTGCGATTGACGATGGCATAGCAATGGGTCATGACGGCATGCTTTATAGCCTCCCATCACGTGAACTGATTGCAGACAGTGTCGAATACATGGTCAATGCTCATTGTGCTGATGCAATGGTATGTATATCGAACTGTGACAAGATCACACCTGGTATGTTGATGGCTGCGTTACGCTTAAATATTCCGGTTATCTTTGTTTCAGGCGGCCCTATGGAATCTGGAAAAATGACGTTACGCGGTGAAAAACGTTCATTTGATCTGATTGATGCGATGGTGGTTGCTGGCGATGACAGCATGTCTGACGAAGAGGTTAAAGCCGTTGAAGAAGCAGCATGCCCAACGTGCGGTTCTTGCTCAGGGATGTTTACCGCTAACTCGATGAACTGCTTAACTGAAGCTATGGGATTGGCTCTTCCTGGTAACGGTTCCATGTTAGCAACTCATGCGCTACGTAAAGAGCTTTTCTTGGAATCGGGTAGAAAAATAGTCGAACTGTGTCGTCGCTACTATGAACAAAAAGATGACAGCGTATTGCCTCGTGCAATAGCGAGTGTAAAAGCTTTTGAAAATGCAATGGCACTTGACGTGGCAATGGGAGGATCGACCAACACTGTCCTGCATTTATTAGCGGCAGCCTATGAAGGGAAGGTCGATTTTACTATGGCAGATATTGATCGCCTGTCTCGGAAAGTGCCTGTTTTATGTAAAGTTTCGCCTGCAGTAGAGAACGTACACATGGAAGACGTCCACCGTGCGGGCGGAGTGATGGGGGTTCTGGGGGAGTTGGCACGTGCTGGATTAATACATACCGAGTTGCCAACGGTGCACGCAGCAACCTTGGGAGAAGCCTTGGCTCACTGGGATATAAAATCTTCAACGTCTGATACCGTCAGGCAATTTTACCGCGCTGCCCCAGGCGGTGTAAGAACCAAAGTCGCATTTAGTCAAAATAATTATTACCCAGCGTTGGACACCAATAGGCGTACCGGTTGCCTGCGAGATTTAGAGCACGCTTTCTCTCATGATGGCGGATTAGCAGTGTTATTTGGAAATATAGCCTCTGAGGGATGTATCGTTAAAACTGCCAGCGTTGACCCAGGCATGATCCGTTTTACCGGTACTGCAAGGGTGTTTGAGGGACAGGACGAAGCCGTGGAAGGGATACTTTCGGGCCTGGTGAAAGCGGGAGATGTTGTGATTGTTCGCTATGAGGGACCTCGTGGTGGGCCAGGCATGCAGGAAATGCTTTATCCAACTAGCTACCTTAAATCAAAAGCCTTAAACAAAAAATGTGCGCTTATTACCGATGGTCGATTCTCGGGTGGTTCATCAGGATTATCAATTGGGCATGTATCCCCTGAAGCGGCAGAAGGCGGAAACATCGCTTTGATAGAGGATGGAGATTTGATTGAGATTGATATCCCGTCTCGTTCAATTCAATTGAAAGTTGATGATTTTGAATTGGAACGGCGCAGGAAAAATATGGAAAGCCTGGGACGTAAGGCCTGGAAGCCTGTCACACGCCAGCGTCGAGTTTCATCTGCATTGAAAGCCTACGCCGCAATGACCTCAAGCGCGGCTAAAGGCGCGGTACGAATTATCGAGGACGATGAATGAAACGCGATGCAAACAGCTTAGCTTTGCAGGCTGGCGCGGATTCAATTGTCACACACGCGGGAAGAGATCCCGCGTCAAATCTTGGATTCGTGAATCCCCCTGTGTTCAGGGGGTCTACGGTGATTGCCCCAACAATAGATGATTTGCTGAATTATCGGCAAAAATTTGTATATGGGCGTGTCGGTTCACCTACTACGGAATCATTACAGGAAGCCATGCGTTCGCTGGATAACAGCGCGGGAGTAGTGCTTTGCCCATCGGGCCTTGCTGCTATTTCTGTTGCCCTTATGTCATGTCTTTCCACCGGTGATCATCTACTAATGACGGATGCCGCCTATCGTCCTACGCGGAATTTGTGTGATGGCGTATTAAAAAGAAACGGTATTGATACGACTTATTTCCACCCTTTTCTGACCGGGGAAGCGTTACGCCATTTAATACGTCCGGAAACTAAAGCTATCTATTTGGAGGTGCCAGGCTCTCAGAGCATGGAAATGTCTGATATAGCCGCGATAGTGACCGTGGCCCGTGAGTTTAATCTGTTGGTAATAATGGATAACACCTGGGCGACGCCTCTTTTTTTTGACGCTATTGGCCAAGGTGCCGATTTGGTCATTCAGGCAGGAACTAAATACATTTCAGGGCATTCGGATGTCATGATCGGCATGGTATCAGCTTCTACTCGTGCATTGCCAAAGCTGGAGCAATACAGACGAGATATAGGAATGTGCATTAGCCCTGATGATGCCTGGCTTACGCTTCGAGGGCTCCGGACCTTGAGTGTTCGATTGCGCCAGCATCAAACCAGTGCACTACATGTCGCTACCTGGTTAGCGGGGAGGCCTGAAGTCCAATGTGTTTGGTATCCCGCTCTAAAAAGTGATCCAGGGCATTCGCTGTGGTTAAGGGACTTCAAAGGGGCCTCTAGCCTGTTTTCGATTGTATTACAGCCAGCCTCAGACAGCGCAGTTGCAGCCTTTCTAGAAGGTTTGAAATATTTTGGTCTGGGTTTTTCATGGGGTGGATTTGAAAGTTTGATACTTCCTTTTGACTGCAGTAATTATCGAAGCGTTTCTTTTCGAAAACCTCAAGGCCCATGCGTTCGTTTATATATCGGTTTGGAAAATGTTGATGATTTAATCGCGGATCTGGAGGCAGGTCTTGTACGTTTCAATGCCGCTCGCAGCTAAGTATTGAACCTTAAAAATTGACTATAAGAATCATTACTGATGACAAAACAACTCTGTCTTGGGGGCTTTATGCGCCCAATATGTTTACATACAGCATGGTGGCGGCATCCAGAAGCTCAAGCAGATGCCAATTTCAATTGGCCTGTTATCAAGTCACTGGCCAAGAAACTTGAAGCTGCATGTTTTGACGCTATTTTTACTGCAGATCATTTGGCCCTTATGCCCATGCCACCCGACGCTTTAAAAAGAAGTGCCACAGTAACGTCTTTTGATCCTTTGATGATGTTATCAGCGATTGCTGCCTGTACCGATCGGATAGGGCTAATCGCCACTGGGTCAACGAGTTATGAAGATCCGTATCTTCTGGCACGGCGTTTTGCTTCACTTGATCATTTAAGTCATGGTCGAGCAGGATGGAATATCGTCACCACGGTGAACCCTGAGGCGGCATTGAATTTTGGCCTTGAGACAGCTCTCAGGCATGCTGAACGGTATGAGCGTGCAGATGAATTTTTCGATGTCGTTACCGGGCTGTGGGATGGTTGGTCAGATAATGCATTGAAGATGGACAAAGAAAGCGGTGTGTTTTCAGATATTAACGCTATTAGACCACTGAATCATAAAGGAAAATATTTTTCAGTGAAAGGCCCGCTAAACATTGCTCGTCCTGTGCAAGGATGGCCAGTCATTGCGCTTGCAGGTGCTTCAGAAGGCGCGAGGCAGATGGCAGCGAAGTCAGCGGATTTAGTCTTTGGTAATGCCCGAAGTATTCAGACTGCTCGCGATTTCTATCAGGACATGAAATCACGTGCAATAGCCTATGGGCGGGATCCTGACCATATCAAGATTCTTCCCGCTAATCAGGTTTATGTAGGCAATACCAGGGAAGAAGCACTCGCCAAAAAAAGGTATATGGATGATTTAGTCCATGTGGAGAGCAATATCCCCAACCTGTCCATTCGTTTGGGTGTAGATTGCTCTCGATTCGACCCTGACAAATTATTGCCAGATCTTCCCGTTACCGAACAAGGACAAGGGAATCAGCGCGAATGGGTTGCGCTTGCTCGAAGAGAAAATCTTACAGTAAGAGAATTGGCAAAACGAGCAGCGGAATCCGGAACCGGTGAAATGGTGGGTACTCCCTCTGAAATTGCCGATCAGATGGAGGAATGGCTCCTCACAGGCGCATGCGATGGTTTTATTATCGTGTTTCACACTGTGCCTGATGGGTACGATGATTTCGTAACCATGGTTGTACCTGAGTTACAGCGTCGCGGATTAATGCGCTCAAAATATGAAGGAAATACCTTGCGTGAAAATATTGGGCTACCACGACCCTCTAGCCCGATAGATTTATAAAGTAGTTTTAAAATAAATTTCCTCATAACGTATTGCTTCATTGTTAGTATTGAAGGGAACTCCCCTGCGATTTTTTTGAGGCGTATTAAAAACAGGTACGAATATAATTTATATCAGGAGTTATTAACGTGACTAATTTAGTCCTCAAGAATAATAAAACGGATTTTTCCTGGCATGCTGCTGGTGCCGGTTTGCTTTCTTCATTTGTTGGATTCGCATCAACATTTACGCTGATTGTCCAGGCATTGGTTAATGTGGGAGCGACTCAACAGCAGGCTGCATCTGGATTAATGGCTGTCTCTATTGCAATGGGCGTAGCCGGGATAATGTTAAGTATTAAAAATAAAATGCCGGTGAGCGTAGCCTGGTCAACGCCAGGCGCTGCTTTATTATTGGGTATTGGTGCAATTAAAGGAGGGTTTCCTGCCGCTATTGGTGCTCTTATTATGGCTGGAGCAATGTTGACATTAGCAGGACTATGGAAAACATTGGGCAGAGTTATCTCCAAAATACCTTCTGCAGTGGCGAACGCAATGCTTGCGGGAATTATTCTGAATCTGTGCGTTGCACCTGTTCATGCAATGGCAAAATATCCTATTTATTTCACCCCTGTCTTACTAGTTTGGTTGGTTATGCTCAAGCTAAAAAAGATATTAGCCATTCCTTTCGCAGCGGTCGCAACACTCATCGTGATTTATTTTACATCAGACCTATCCCATGTAAATCATACCAATATATGGCCACACTTAATGCTGGCAATGCCTGAATTTAACATCTCGTCTTTAATCAGTATCGCAATACCTCTATTTATTGTGACAATGGCTTCGCAGAATATCCCCGGTGTGGCGGTATTGAATGTGAATGGGTATAAACCTGATCCCACTCCTCTTTTTACGACTACAGGTTTCAGCAGCCTCTTAGCGGCTCCCTTTGGTGGTCCTGCCATAGGACTTGCTGCAATAACTGCTGCTCTTTGTGCGGGAGAGGAAGCCGGTGACGATCCTTCAAAACGTTACTGGGCAGGGGTAATTTGTGGTGCCGCTTATATTGTATATGGGCTTGCTGCAAGTGCCGCAACGCAATTCATTTCTGTTTCCCCTCCTATTTTTATTGAAGCCGTTGCAGGATTGGCACTAATGGGGGCGCTAGGCAATTCGCTCGTTAATTCACTCTCAGATAAAAGCAGTCGAGATGCGGCAATCGTGACCTTTTTAGTCACCATTGGAGGGCATGCGTTTTGGGGTATTGGCGGCGCTTTTTGGGGATTATTAGTGGGTATAGCCATGCTGTATCTGTTCAAGAATAAATCAGTTAACTAACCGCATTATAAATTAATAAATTTTCTAATAGAGTTAATCAGGGGGTTATATGTTACACAAGATTATCAGAATTGAGGCAACGCCTGTTTTTGTCCCAGGAGAAGTTGATATCGCTGGATTAGCGATTGCCGGTAAATTATCAGGGGTTATCGTTGAAATTGAAACGGCAAGTGGTTTGACAGGCCATGGATTTACAGCCATCACCGATGAAGAAGTCATCGCAACTATTATCAAGGCTGTGGTTGCACCTAATTTGATGGGGATGGATGCTATCAATCGTGAAGCTATCTCGGAGAAACTTTATTGGTTATTAACCCCACGTGGTCAGACCGGTTATGCGAGTCATGCTATTTCGGCGATTGACATCGCTATTTGGGACATTATTGGTAAGGCCGTTAATCTACCTGTATGGCAATTATTGGGGGGCGCACGGTCAGAAGTCTCCCTTTACACTACATTTGGATTTGCATCGCTTGATCAGGAACAACTTGTCCATGCTGCAAGGACGTTAGTTAATGAAGGGCATAAGCGAATCAAAATGTTAGTGGGTTACCATGCAATGGCAAGACGAGAGGAGGGGCGCTCTTTAGACGATGTGATAAAAGACGATGCCCGCAGGGTACGCGCAGTGCGAGAGGCGGTTGGGGATAATATTGAGATCTATATTGACGCAAATTGTGGTCTTGATCATTACCATGCGTTAAGACTGGCTCAAGACTTGTCTGACTGCAATATTGCATTTTTTGAGGAGCCTATTGCAGATAATGATCCTCTTAAGCTTGCCGACCTTCGTAAAAATATTGAAATGCCCGTTGCAGCGGGACAAAGTGAAGGTCAGCTCTTTCGCTTTAGAGATATGCTCATGACAGGTTCAATTGATATTCTCCAGCCTAACGTTTGTGTCTGTGGTGGCTACTCCGCCGGCCTTCGTGCCGCAAGTTTAGCACGATCTTTCGGTGTTCCCATTGATAACGGCGGGACCTTCCCATTCCAAAATATGCATCTTCATGCTGGCGTAGCAAACGGGGGGATGGTTGAGTGGCATGTGGTTGTTATTGATATCTGTCGAAAACTCTTTACGGGTTTACCTCGGTGGGACAATGGAAAAATAATAATGCCTACCTCACCTGGTTTAGGTTTCGAATTGAACAAAGAAGCTTTGCAAGAGTTTTCTAAAGGTCCCTTTTCTCAAGGCCATGGAAAAGCCTGATTAATTTAAATCAAATGCTGGTTTTTAAGCTGCAATGCTTATTTCCAACAGGATTAAAGATATTAACATCGCCCATATTATAAAAATATTTTAGGGTAGGGCATGGCTAGCTCTTTTTAAAGGGCTAGATATTGAATGCTGTCAGTTTAACAAAAGCGATTATTTAAATATTCAAGAGTTATTATCTAGATCGTTGTGCTATAAACTTTCGAAAAGGCTATTACTACCATGCATACTGACCTTAAGCTTTACTATTGTCCCGGCCATCTCTCTTTTGCACCGCATGTCATTCTAAACGAATTAGGTAAGCCCTTTGAACTTCTTTGTTTGTCATTGAAAAATGGAGACAACCAACTGGAAGAATTCAAAAAAATTAACCCCAAAGGAAAGGTCCCAGTACTAATAATAGATAATAAGATCTTAACGGAGTCTACGGCTATTTTGTTATATCTCGGATTGTCAAACCAAGATAAGAGATTATTACCCTCATCACCAGAGGGAGTCGCCAGAACAATCGAGTGGTTAAATTGGCTGAGTTGTTCCTTGACAAGCATTCTGTCATTGAACTTTCACCCCTCTCGTTTTACAGAGGATGAAAAAGCCCACGAAGGTATACGTACAAAAGGGCGCATTGGAACTATGGATGTGTTTAGTCAAATAAACAGCAGACTTGAAAACCAAAGTTGGGCACTTAAAGAAGGATATTCAATAGTCGATCCCGTTCTCTTCATATATTTTAAGTGGGGGAATTTATTAAACCTCGACATGACCCAATTCAGTCATTGGACCGCTCATGTAAAACGTATGCTTTTACGGCCTGCGGTGCAAAAAACTTTGTTAGCAGAAGGTATTTCTGTTTGGAATTAGAATCGTAAATCAATAAAACGCATTTCTCATCTTTAATGAATCTTTTAATTGAGGAAAAAATCATGGTTTTAATTAGTTTGGATGTTCTATTAGATACGGTGAATGATTTTTTATCGCGTATGAATATCATTAAGTATAAGAAAGTTAATGTTGATACTAATCTTATAGACAATGATTTACTGGATTCATTATCTATTGTGCATTTTGTGATTTTCCTTGAAGAAGTCCTGAAAAGAGAGATCCCCATTGGTGATTTTGAATTGAATTCAATTAAAACAATCAGCGCTATTTACGATAATTATGTGCTTGAGTGATCATCACTCATTAATGGTATTCTCAATTTATTTAACCTTGTATCGAGGTGGGTAAATGTTTAAGGATGTTGGCTATCAGTCGAACACACATTTCCAATTGTTTGCGTATGGCTCATGTATGAATCACGAAAGTCTTGCTAAGACTTTAGGTCAAAGAGTGGATGAGTATTTTATAGGTCCTGCATACCTGGAACATCATAAAATTGTATTTGACTACGCTTCTCTTAATGAACCAGTTTGTTGTGCAAATATTCGACCCGAAAATGGCTATGTGGTCGAAGGAGCATTATTTAAATTACCCATAGAGCATCTGGAAAAGATTGATAAAAGAGAGGGTGTTTTTCTAAAGCGTTATAAGCGCCAGCTAGTACGCTTGTCTTTAAATAATGGTAGAACAACCATAGCATTTACTTATATTGGTTTGGCAATACTCGATGGTGAGGCAGCGCCTAGCCTTCGTTACCGCGAACTATTGTTGCAAGGCGTTTGTGACAGCAAATTATCTTATCAATATCAGGTGAGCTTATTTGAGCATATCGACTCTTTACCTAAGCGTCATTGAGTTAAGTGATCTTCAAACTAAAAAATTAATTATGACATTCGACATTTATTATTGCCAGTTTTTAATGGCAATAATAATGACTAACAGCATGGATTAAATCATGAAAAACGAGTCTATTAAAATAGTTAAACAGATTAATAAGTGCAGGGATGAAATAATCACTGAGGGCCTCACGATGGATCCTGAGAGAATAGCACTATGTGTGGAAAAGCACCTTCAAACATTCCAGGAAAATACGCACATTAAAATTTTGTTAAAGAATATGGAAAGCCGAGATTTAAATTCAAACAATTTACTTAATTTGACCAATGATGTAAATCCTGAATTTATTGTTGGTTTTTTTGATATCCCCTATAATCCAGATGCTTTTTTGGAGGCGGCTGTAATAGAGGCAATTCCTATTCCAGACAGTATTTTAGATATCGTCCCTGACTCTGAAGCAATGCCTGTATTGTTACATTGCTGTACTGATGGATTTGAAAATCCATTATCTGTAGCCATTTTTCCAGAAAATTATGTTAACGCAAAGGTCCAGCAACATCATAAAGCGTATTACTTTATCGAGAAATTTGTTAAGCGTTTTAAAACGTTTACAAGACCCGCCATTGAGGCTACTTGGTCCCCGACTGCTTTTCCCGACATACTTATGGCCGATGATTCATTACTCACTAGTGCGAGTGCAATATGGGTCCATATGCATGAGCATTACCATAAAACAGGCTATCTACCTCTTCCTGAGTTTCTTAAAGATAAAAGTACAAGAAATGGGGCGGGAGCAGAGGAGTTGCGGGTAGACATTCTTTCTATCCTTGCGCTTCTGGAACTCCAGTCAAACGATATCGTGTTAAGGGCCTCCATACAGTACATCCTTGCAGAGCGTTTAATCCGTTATCCACTTCAAGCCACCCCTCAGGAAAACTACGATGCACGGTCATCTGTAGCACTCTTTGAGTATTTGCAGCGCCATCATGTCATTGGTAGCAAGGGGGGGAAATACTATTTTGTTGGTGGATACGCAAGTTTAGGGCAGGCTTTACGATCAATACTGATTAAGATCACAGCCTTAGAGTACAAACTCAGCACATGCTCCCCAGAGAACAGAAAAAAAAGCCTATCGTTTTTATTACCTGATTTGGCTAAAAACGATAATCGTTGGGAGCTACCGTCATGACTTTTTCAAAAGCAAGCTGCCTGGGCAATCGCCGTGGTGCAGATGTTTTACTCGAAACACTCCATAGTGAGGGTGTAGAGTATATTTTCGGTAATCCAGGGACAACAGAGTTGCCGTTGATGGATGCCCTGCTGCGTAATCCTTCACTTAAATACATCCTTGCATTGCAGGAAGCCAGCGCAGTAGCGATGGCTGATGGTTATGCGCAAGCATCAGGTAAACCAGGGTTCCTCAATTTACATACTGCGGGTGGACTCGGACATGGTATGGGCAATTTGCTTAATGCTAAGGTTTCTCAGACTCCACTGGTAGTGACTGCTGGGCAGCAGGACACGCGTCATTCGATTAGTGATCCGCTACTCTATGATGATCTCGTTAGCATTGCTTCTCCAGCGGTGAAGTGGGCGCAGGATGTTTCAAACGCATCCCAACTCCCAGTCCTTTTACGTCGTGCATTTCATGACGCTAATGCAGCGCCAAGTGGCCCTGTGTTTCTTTCTCTACCTATGGATATCATGGATCAGCTTAGTGATGTCAATATCGGCGAACCTTCAGAAATAGACCGTCGGGCAATTGGAAGTTCATTGCCACGCCTTGCAGATATACTGGCAACCTGTACTCCAGGTAAATTAGCTATTATTGCCGGGGATGAGATCTATGCCAGCAAGGCAACAGCAGAAACAATAAAGGTCTCTGAATTACTTGGCGCGCACGTGTATGGATCTTCATGGCCTTCACGTATTCCTTATCCTACCTCACACCCGTTGTGGCGCGGCAACATGCCGACAACAGCGAAGGGTATTTCCGAAATTCTCAATAACTACGAAGCTATTTTTGCACTCGGGGGTAAGTCGCTAATTACTATTTTATACAGTGAAGGTCCCGCTGTTCCAGAAGGCTGTAGTGTTTACCAACTCTCCGCAGATGTTAATGATCTGGGCCGTTCTTATTCAACAAAACTGTCGATTGTTGGGGATATCAAAGCTTCTCTTGAAGCATTGTTGCCGGCATTAAAGGATTTAACTGAGCTGCGGCGTGAGCATTACAACGCCTTGATAAAAAAAGCCGCTAATGAACGAAAATATGCTCGCGAACAGCAAGAAATAACTATTACTGAAAAATTTTCTTTGCCGGTCATTGCACCCATTGTCGCAGCACATGAGGTTGTGAGGGCGATAGGCCCCGATGTAGCAATTGTCGATGAAGCATTATGTGTATCGTCCTTGATGCGTAAATTTCTGACAAGCCATAACCCTGGACAGTACGCTTTCATGCGCGGAGGGGCATTGGGGTGGGGCATGCCTGCGGCAATTGGTTATTCGCTAGGTCTAGGCAAGCAACCGGTAGTTTGTTTGGTTGGCGATGGAGCAGCCATGTACTCCCCACAGGCAATGTGGACAGCCGCGCATGAAAATTTACCGATTACCTATGTCGTAATGAATAATCAGGAATATAATATTCTGAAAAATTTTATGCGTAATCAAGAACATTATTCCTCTTCACAGACTAGTACATTTATTGCGATGGATATTGTTAATCCAACAATTGATTATTTAGCTTTGGCGAAGTCTATGGGATTACCGGCCCAACAAATTCGCCGTGCTGCAGATATCGCCCCTGCTTTAGAGGCAGCAATTGCCAGCGGGCAACCAAATCTAATTGAGATTATTGTTAGTTCTGATTAACGCGGAGGCGGTTCTTAGAAATACTCACTAAAGTGTAAGTATTATGGCTTTTATTTCTAAAATAAACCTGATACTTACCTTTTTAATTATCTTTTTGTTAATAATGGCTTGCGAAAATCGGATACTCGCTTGTCAGGTACAGCGAAATATATCGTTAGCAACAAGAAATCCGTTATCAGATTGGCCTTTGAGGCTCTGATTCAAATCGGTTAGCACCGGTGTAGTGCTCAACAACAACAGGCCACATCTTTAGCGTTTTTCCAGTATCGATTTTGCGATTCGTTTGGTGATAATGACCTGCCCCCAGGAATTAACGCTCTATGCGAACCTGATGTTCAGCAAAGTAACGTTCGCCAACGATTTCAATCGTTTCAAGCGCCTGTGTTATCTAACGTGAGCTACTCAGCAAAAGGATGATTTCCCTTGCCTGCCGAGCATCGATAGCCGGGCCGTTGCCATGGATTAAACCCATTCAACCTAGCCCAAGGGCTAGGATGTCAAATCCAGACTTAGCCAGATACCGTTTTTGCATTCAATGAATATCTCTTTTATCGCAGATTAAACATCAAGTTTGCGGCCCGTCAGCCATTTCACCATCGCGGGATCTCGGTGAGAGAAGAAGGCGCTGGTTGCGGTATCGAGAGCGGCAATCTGCAGCATATCTTCAGAACTCAGTTCAAAATCGAGGATGTGGATGTTCTCTTCCATGCGTTCTTTGCGCACCGATTTCGCCAGTGAAATGATGCCTCGCTGGAGCACCCAGCGCAGCACGACCTGGCCCACGCTTTTGCCGTACTTTTGACCCACTGCGGTTAACACGGGATGCTGGAAAAGACCATTTTTTCCTTCAGCAAACGGTGCCCAGGCTTCCGGCTGAATGCCGTGGCATTGATTCCATGGAACGGCATGCAACTGCTGATTGAAAGGGTTCACTTCAATCTGGTTTATTGCAGGGACAACTTTGTTGAAAGCGATAAGATCGGCCAGTCTGTCAGGATGGAAGTTGCTGACGCCAATGGCGCGAATCTTGCCTGCTTGATGCAATTCCTCCATGGCACGCCAGGCTCCATGGACATCACCGTAAGGCTGGTGGATCAAATACAGGTCAACATAGTCAAGTTGCAGTCGATTCAGAGAGCGTTCGAACTGTGCTTTAGCACCTTCGTAATGGGTATCCTGAAGCCACAGTTTGGTTGTGACAAAAAGTTCGTTACGTGCGATACCGCTCTGCTTAATTGCGTTACCGACCTGAGTTTCGTTCTGGTAAGACGCGGCGGTATCAATCAGGCGATATCCTGTATCGATGGCGTCAATAACGGCTTTTTCACATTCAGCGGCATCCGTCATCTGGAAGACACCAAAGCCCAGCAGGGGCATTTCAATACCGTTATTCAGTTTTACAATTTGCATGACGTTATCCTTTGGCTGTTGTAAAGGAAAAGCATAACGCAAAGTGATTTGTTCGATTAGAGGGAGTAATTAGCTAAGGTTTATTAGCTAGGTTCATTAATGTATGGAGAGCTGACGGTCGATTGAGTGCCAGGAGCGGAAG
>CAWUIY010000104.1:0-13952 GCA_963922555.1 uncultured Serratia sp.
CATGGATACCGTCGGCCCGCTGGCAGCCAGATCCGCTGACTGCGCCCTGCTGTATGCAACTCTTTCCGGGGCCAATCCCCAACAACGCATCAGCCTCGAACGGCAGTTAGCCAAGCCTTTAAAAGGTTTGCGCATCGGCGTGCTCGACCCATACAGCTTTTATAGCTTACAGCCCGGCGTTGAGAAAACGCTGCGCAGCGCGTTAAGTGATTTTGAAAAACAGCACGGGGCAGAGATTATTTATCTGAAGGTCGATGGACTGGAAAATGCGGTTGATGCACAGATTATTGTCGATGCCTGTGAGCCAAGCGCCATTCATTGGCCCTGGCTGAAAGATCGCGCTGAACAGTATGGCGAAGACGTGCGCATTCTGTTGCAGGCCGGATTAACTTTTACCGCGGTGGAATATTTACAGGCTCAGCGCTATCGCACCTGGCTAAGGGACAAATTCAGTGAACTGTTTACTCAGGTCGATATGATTATCACCCCTACGTTGCCCTTTACCGCGCCGTTGTTGGGTCAGGAAACGCTGCCAATCGGAGACGACGAGGTTTCTACGCTACTGGGAAATCTGGTTTTCACCTGCATTCCAAGTCTGGCGGCTCTGCCTGCGATCAGCTTTCCGGCAGGTTTCGACTCGCTGGGCCTGCCGGTGGGTTTGCAACTGATGGCCGCTCCGGGCCAGGAGCCACTGCTCTTGCGCGCCGCTCACCAATATCAGTGCTTTACAGCGCATCATCTTCGTCTTCCGCCGCTAGCAACTCGCTAAAGTTCATCCGTTACAGCCCACGTCTTGCTGTTTTTGACTAATGCCTGGCAGAATTATAAAAAATCCTTGGCCTTGCTCAACAGCGAGGCCTTGGTAATGACGCCCAACAGGCGACGCGATTGGGCATTTTCCAGTACTGGCAAACGCTCTAGTGGAGAGGTGCTAAACACCGCCCACGCCTGTTCATAGCTCGACCCCTGAAACAGTACGGTAAATTCGTGCTCAATGTACGCGTCAATTGCGCCTTCTTTATCCAGACAGCCGTCGATAATTCCACTCGCCAGCACGTTGGTTGCCACTACGCCAAGGAATCGCTCTTCGCGATCAACAATATAAACAAAGCGGGTACGCTGTTTTAGCCCCTCGCTGACCACCTCAGCCAGCGTGGAATCAATAGACATTTTCGAACAGGGACAGATTAGGGGATCTACATTGCCGTTTTCGAAGTCACTTTTTGCCATAAATCGCGCGTTATGGCGAGTCAACACGGGATAAGTGCCGCTGGCTTTTAAACGCGAGGACACGAAATATGCGATGGCGGTCGCCAGCATCAGTGGGAAAAGCAGCGAGCTGTTGAGCGTCATTTCAAACGCCATCATGATTGACATTAGCGGCGCATGGCTGGTTGCTGCGAGCAGCGCACTCATCCCAATCGCGGCATACAGCCCCATCGGACCGGGATCAAAACCTAGCCATTGCAGGCAGGTACAAACTAATGCACCACTGGTCGCGCCAATCAACAGCGAGGGAGTAAATAGGCCGCCGACTGCGCCAGAACCGACAGTAATGGCGGTCGCGACAATTTTCAGCACCAGCAATATCAACAGCGAGGTGTGCAGATCGCCATTATTCAAAATCAGATCGATCACTTCAAAACCATTGCCCAGTACCAGAGGGGAAACCATGGCGACCAACCCAACAGCAAGCCCACCTAAACCCAGGCGCAGCGCCGGATGGGTAATCGGCTGCATGGTTTTGCGAACTCTGTCGATGGCGGCGATAAACATCGGCCCCAGAATACCGGTAGCCGCACCAATTGCCAGCACGGTAAAAATAGCGCCTGGAGTTGGGCTAAAAACGGCAGAAGAATAAAGATACAGTGGCGCGTAATGAGTCAGCGAACGCACAGTCAACACAGCAACAGAAGCGGAAATAAATAGAGGGATTAAACGCTGAACGGCTGTCACGCCAAAGGCAATTTCGGCGACAAACAGTGCTCCGGCAAAAGGTGCGTGATAAACCGCCGCCAGACCACCTGCTGCCGCCATTGCAACCACATCAGACTGGTGCAAAGTCGTAAAACGAGTGAATCGCCCCAGCAAACTGCCGCTAAGCGCCGAAAGCTGCACCATCGCACCTTCCCGACCAATTGACCCTCCGCTGGCGATACTGGCCAGCGAAGATAGCGATCGCAATAGCGTGCTGACCACCGGGATCCCCGGCAGCCGTTTATCGATAACGTCGAGATAGTCGGGCATTTTGCCGTTACGCGATTCATAGCGCAGCGCCCAATAGAGGATAAATCCGGCAATAATGCCGCCGAGGGTGGTGATGAGAGGCCAGACAATGCGAGGGTATTCGTTGAAAGCGCGAGTAATGTCGCTGCCGTCATTGAACATCAGGCCATTGATGCCGCTGATCGCGAGACGAAAACCAATGGTCACCAGGGCGGCGATAATCCCGGCTGGGATCGCAATCAACAAATTTACCCAATCGGACTTTTGCAGCGCTTTAAAACTCATTATTTCCCAAATCGATTAGCGAGTAATGGATGATTTCTTTAGAACAAATCATAGCATTACTCGCTAAGAGTGGAATAAGAACTTTTAAACTTGAACGAGCATAAGGCCAGCTCTCAGCCCTAATGCAACGTTCGGGTTGGGAAACAGAATCACCTCTTCAAGATGCTCGACGCGATAGACTTTCCCGCTTTGCTCAGCCAATACATAGCCTTGTGGATAGGCGGTAAAATTGAGCGCATCCGCTGGGATATTCAGTACAAAATCGGGCTGTTCGCGCAAAATATCCTGCACGACCTGATAGTGTTTCACCGCCTCACCCTGCCTATGTGGGGCGGTTAAGCCGCTGACCAACGCCTCCAGCGCCAATTTAATCTGACTAAACTGCTGGAGATCGTTTTGCCCAAACGGCAGCGCTTTGCCTAATTCCAGAGTACAGCTTTCAGCTTCGAATACTTCGCTGCTGAAATGGGTAAAGGTACCGCCGGGAGAACGGTGATACACCAGCGCATCCAGCCCGGCCTGTTCCAGCCATGCGAGCATTTCAGGCGAATGCGGACGCGGTTGAAAAGGCAGCAAGCCAAAACGCAAATGCAGAGAACCGCGGATTGCCGTATGTAAATCGTAATGAAAACGGCGAGTTGCGCCCGCTGCCGAGGCGTTGTGATAAAACTGTGCCAGCAGTTGCTCTAGCGCCTGCGCGCGAACGGTTTCATCGCTTACCTCGAAACGGCTATGCCGGCCGCCAAACATGCGGTTCATATCGGCGTGCAAATAGCGCTTATTCGCGCGCATCGAGGGGGGATTTCCCAGCACCACCAGCAAACGCACCTCCAGCGGGCGTGAACCCGCCAGCAGTTCGGCCACCAGCTGGTTTAGCAGCTCAATGGGTGCGGTCTCATTGCCATGAACGCCTGCCGACAGCACCACCGCCCTCTCACAGGCGTGGCGCGGTGAAAGTTCGATAACGCCTTCGGCATGCCATTGCCAATCGAGATGCGGCAATTGCCCGGCGGGATCAACCGGCGTTCCCTCCAGCGTTTGTGCTAAAACATCAAACATGACACGGGCTCCTTTTTTCTGTTTCAGCCCTGCTGGAAGGAGTAAATGCTACCCAGTTGCAGGATCTGCGTCAGTTCATCCAATGCGTGTCGCACTTCATTCAACAGTTGCGGATCGACCAGATCCTCCTGCTGCATACGATCGCGATAGTGTTTATCAACCCAAAGATTTAAACGATTGAACAGCTTTTCGTCGATTAATGAAGCCCGATTGACCGCCTGTAGCTCGTCGTCGTTAAGTGCTACGCGCAAACGTAGACAGGCAGGACCTCCGCCATTACGCATACTTTCGCGCAGGTCGAAAACCTGGATCTGATCAATTGGGCCGCCGCTGTCGCGCAGATCTGACAGATAATCCCAGACCGCCGCATGCTGGCGTGATTCCTCTGGCACTACGATGGTCATTTTGCCATCGGCGCGGCTCAGCAACTGGCTGTTAAACAAGTAGGTGGCGACTGCATCGTCCAAAGTAACGCGCGCCTGCGGGACTTCAATCGGCTGAAACTCGCATTCCAGTCTCGCCATTTTTCGACGAATTTCATCGAATGCGCCCTGCTGATTCACAAATGCCTGTTGATGATGGAACAATACCTGACGATTGCTAACCGAAATCACGTCATTGTGAAACACGCCGTGATCGATAGCCTCGGGATTCTGCTGTACAAACACCGTTTGATTCTCGTTCAGCTGATGCAATCGAGCAATCGCATCGCTGGCGAGACGGGTTTGTCTTGCCGGGTAACGCACGGGTTCGTTGTCACCGGTAACCAGCCCGTCACGGCCATAAACAAAAACCTGAACGCCCGGCTTGCCGTATTCGGCACACAGGCGGTTATGGTTCGCCGCTCCCTCGTCCCCCAGATTCGCGACCTGCGGCAGCGCATCATGGTGAGCAAAATGTTCATAGCTTTTGAACGTTGCCTGCAAGATTGCGGAGGTTGTTTCTGCCTCTATCGCGCGGTGAAATTTATTGTTCAAATTCGCCACGGTGAAATGCACCCGCCCATCTGCACTGTCCGCCGAGGGTGAAACGGTCGCTGCGTTCGCAACCCACATTGCTGAGGCAGAACTTAAAGATGAGAGCAGGCGTGGCGAGTAAGCATTGGCCTGCGCCAGCACCCGAGCATCGTGACCGTGAAAGCCCATCTGACGCAGAGTCGCCAGATGCGGTCTTTCATGCGGCGGCAAAACTCCCTGCTTGAAACCTAAATCCGACAGGGCCTTCATCTTCAGCAGGCCCTGTTTGGCCGCAAGTTTTGGGTTAGCTATTGCGCTCTGGTTGCGGGTCGAAGCCTCATTACCAAACGACAGACCGGCATAATGGTGCGTCAGTCCGACCAAGCCATCAAAATTTACTTCATATCCAGACATCATATTCTCCATCAATGGCGACGATTAGCGCTGTGCGGCAAAATCGATGCCCGGCGACAGTGTTGCAGGCAATTCCAGGCTCTCGCTCTCGAGTGAGGCCATCGGCCAGGCACAATAATCCGCTGCATAATAAGCACTTGGGCGATGATTACCGGACGCGCCAATGCCACCAAACGGTGCGTTACTTGAGGCACCCGTCAGCGGTTTATTCCAGTTAACGATGCCAGCTCTGGCTTCTAACAGCAGTCGGTCAAACTGCTCGCGCTGTTCTGAAATCAGACCGGTTGCCAGACCAAAGCGGGTCTGATTGGCCAGCTCGATAGCCTGATCAAAATCTTCATAACGGATTACGCTCAGCAGCGGTCCAAAATATTCTTCATCAGGTACGCCACTGATCCCCGTTAGGTCAATAATGCCCGGCGTCAACAGAGTGCTCTCCGGATTAGGGCGGGTCAGCTTCAGCAACGACTTGCCGCCCAATTGCAGCAGGTTATCTTGCGCTTTCAGCAGATTACGCGCCGCAGCATCGGAAATAACGCCACCAATAAACGGCTGTGGTTCCTCATTCCATGCGCCAACGCGTATCGCCGCGGTAACTTCGGTCAAACGTTTGAGGAAAGCATCACCCGCCTCGCCCTTCTTGACCAGCAGACGACGCGCACAGGTGCAGCGCTGGCCAGCAGAAATAAATGCTGATTGAATAGTAAGATTGACGGCAGCATCAACGTCTTTTACCGGCTCGACGATCAACGCATTGTTTCCGCCCATTTCCAGCGCCAGAATTTTTTCCGGCTGGCCCGCAAGCTGGCGGTGCAGCTGATAGCCGGTTCCCGCGCTGCCGGTGAACAGCAAACCGTCGATTTGTGAAGACGCTGCAAGCGCCTCACCGGTCGAGCGTCCACCCTGCACCAGATTCAGCACGCCCGCAGGCAATCCTGCCTGTTGCCACAGCTTGAGGGTTTCTTCTGCAGTGAACGGGGTCAGCTCGCTCGGCTTGAACACCAGCGTATTTCCGGCCAACAAAGCCGGGACGATATGTCCGTTTGGCAAATGACCAGGGAAATTATAGGGGCCAAATACTGCTAATACTCCGTGTGGGCGATGGCGCAGCACCGCCTGTCCGTCGGGCATTGGGGTGTGTTTTTCACCCGTACGTTGCTGGTTGGCTTCAAGAGAAATTGCCACTTTGCCAATCATCGCCTGTACTTCGGTCAGCGTTTCCCAGCGCGGTTTACTGGTTTCAAGGCTGATAATTTCGGCCAGTTTCGCCTTGTTTTCAGTCAGTAAGGCTGCGAAACGTTGAATCACTTCCGCACGCTGTGCCACAGTTTGACGCGCCCATGACGGAAACGCTTCGCGCGCGGCCTGACAGGCTGATTCAACGTCTTCAGGGCTGGCGCTCAGGGCTGACCAGAGTTGCTCGTTGCTCACAGGATTAGACTTTTCCAGCAGCACGCCTTGTCCGCTGCGCCACTGTCCATTAATAAAAAGTGCTGGATGGGTCATGATTCACTCGCTTGTGATAATTGTCGGGTTGAAGCGCCTTGCCCGGACTGCGGGAAAAGCGGTACGACGCGTATGGCGGCACCAGAAACTACGCCTAGCGTTTCTGCGGTGTGGGGATCCAGAGACAACTGCTCGATATTGACAGGGCCATTGACTAAAGCTGCTCGGAAATCGCCATAGTTTTCATTGGCAACCAGATAAAGGGTGTCGTTTTCCAGCGTTGCTGATGAACCGATGGTCACCGGCAAAAGCTGGCTTTCTTTGACTGCGCGAAGCTGGTCGACTTCACCTTCCAAAGTTGGGCCTGCGTCAAAGATGTCAACATATCCTTGATAACGCAGGCCTTCAGTCTCAAGTAGCGCTCGCGCAGGTGCAGTTTGAGGATGCACCTCGCCGATAACCGCGCGTGCCTGTGGACTTAGCAAATCGGTATACAGCGGGTGCTTGGGCATCAGCTCTGCGATAAAGGATTTTTGGCCCATTCCGGTGAGGCGATCAGCTTCGGCGAATTCCATACCAAAGAAATGCTGACCCAGGCTGTCCCAAAATGGAGAATGGCCGCTATCGTCAGAAACGCCGCGCATCTCGGCGATCACTTTGGCGGAAAAACGATCGCGAAAAGCGGCCATAAACAGGAATCGGACTTTAGACAGCAGCTGGCCATTTCTGCTGTGCCGATAGTCAGGATCAAGGAATAAAGTACAGAGTTCACTGTAGCCGGTGTGATCGTTGCTTAAAAACAATGTAGGCACAGGCTTATAGATATTCAGGCTTTTTGAGGCATGAACCAGGGTGCCCAAGCGGAAATTATACCAAGGCTCACTGAGGCCAACGGCGACTTCGAGTGCGCTAACGCCGACGACCTTCTGTTGACTGACATCCTCAAGCACAAACAGATATCCCTGCTCTGACTTATCCAGCTCACCGTTCCATGTGGCAACCGAACGCTCGATTCGCGTACGTAAATGCGCCTCGTCTTTCGGCAGAGACGTCAAACCGATGCCGGTCTTGCCTGACAACAGCAGGATATCGGCAATATCGCCGAGCCTCACAGGACGAATCAACATCATGATAATTCCCTCATTGCTAATGGATAACGCCCGCTTCAGGCACAAAGTCTGGCGACGGCACGTTCCAGTCGGTTCAGTCCCTCTTCAATATCCTGTTGCGGGATAATGAGCGAAGGGGCAAAACGCAATACGTTGGGTCCGGCGATCAGGGCGATAAGCCCTTCTTCGGCTGCCAACTGGGTCAGCTGCTTAGCCTGCCCGGCATAGCGCTCATGCATTACGGCACCTAGCAGCAGGCCTAATCCACGAATTTCAGAGAACACGTGGTACTGGTGGTTGATTAGATTCAATCTTTCGATAAACAACTGATGGCGCAATGCCACGCCGCCAAGCACTTCGGGGGTATTAATAATTTCCAAAACCTTGCCCGCAACCGCCGTTGCCAGGGGATTACCGCCGTACGTCGTTCCGTGGGTGCCCGGCTGGAAGTGGACTGCGAGATGATCGACAGTTAGCATGGCACCGATTGGGAAACCACCGCCCAGTGCCTTGGCCGTAGTCAGTATGTCAGGCACAACGTCGTAGGATTGATAAGCATAAAGATCACCGGTTCTACCTACGCCGGTCTGTACTTCATCAAAAATTAGCAGAGCATCATGCTGCGAACAAAGTTCGCGCAGGCCAGCGAGGAATTGTGGATTGGCTGGCACAACACCGCCCTCCCCCTGAACCGGTTCGACGATGACTGCGCAGGTGCGCGAAGAAATATGCTCGGCAACGGCCTGTAGATCGTTGAAAGGCAGGTGAGTAATGGCTGGGGGTAATGGTGCAAAGTCCTGAGAATATTTAGGTTGACCACCGGCGCTTACGGTAAATAGCGTGCGTCCATGGAAGGCATTGTTGAAGGCAATAATTTCATTTTTTTCATTTGGATTTTTAGAATGACCAATCAGACGAGCCAGCTTAAGTGCGGCTTCGTTGGCTTCAGCGCCCGAATTACAGAAGAAAACCTTGTCAGCAAATGTCGCATCGACGAGTTGCTTGGCTAATTTTAAGACAGGTTCATTGGTGTACCCATTACCCAGATGCCAGACTTTATCGGCTTGCTCGGTTAATGCCTGCAATACAGCTGGATGACGATGGCCCAGGGCATTAACAGCAATCCCCCCTGCAAAATCGACATAATCTTTCCCTGACTGATCCCATAACCATGACCCGGCTCCGCGCACGGGAATAAAGTCCGCTGGCGCATAGACTGGGACCATGTAGTCATTAAATTGTTGGCGGGTTACACGCTGTTCCATATCAACCTCATCGTAATTGTGCTTGAGTCATTGCCTGTCACGTGCAAAGAAATGTCTAGATTCAATGCCAGGCGCTTCTTATTTGAAATTCTAAAATCATTGATTGCCCTGAATTTAGGATGCAGACTCCCTTTCCCTCATTTAAGAGAGAAATTAAACTTTTAATTAACACCTTAATTTACAAGGAGTCTTTGCACATTCTCCGAGCAGTCATTCTTAACTCGCCTTTCCGCGCGTTCTTCAGGAAAGCATGAATCATCAGACTTTGAATCCGTTAGATTTATAATAGATTGCAGGCATCGTGCCAGCAAAGGAAAAAAGTGAATAAAAATAGTAGAGGCAAGGAAAAACAACAAGTTAAAACCTCTCCTTATTCACATTTATTGCATAAAAAGTGAATATTTATGAAAAACCCCTTTACTGGCCTAGTGTCGAAAGAATGACTATGCAACACTGATATCCACAAAAAATCTTACGTATTTGTGATCTACTACGCAGGACAATTTACGAAACCGACTCTTATCGCACTAAAATGATCCACCACAAGCACCAAAATGGAACACCAAGGGTTATCTGCAGTGTTATGTTTAAGTAATTCTTTGGCAGGCATAAATTTTTAATAGCATTTATGGCATTTTTCAGATTTATTTCAGATACATATTTTTTATAAACTAGTTATCATTTAAAAAAATAATTTAAAAAAACAATTAACTCATCACATATTTTAATAGTTATGGGTATAATGAGAATTGAAATTAGATATTAACATCATATTCATACTTACTCCGTTTTAGTAAAGTTGAACGGTACTCAATTTTTAGGACAAAATTCTTTAAAATATTTCAACTTGAATATGATCTCACAAATTAACTAAAGGAAAGGGAATCACATGTACCCAAAAAAAGGACTTAACCATATCGAGTATAAATTTCACAACTATATTCTTACTAAGGACAACCAACTTATACGAGACAGTAAGTTTATAAGAACAGGAGCAAAGGAGCTTTCCGTTTTAAGAGTACTTATTGAATCTGCTGGTAAGCTTGTAGAAAAGAACGATTTATTGGATCAAGTATGGGGATGTTCTATCGTTTCTGAAGAGTCTTTGGCGAGGTGCATCTATGTTTTAAGGAAAATATTTCAACAAAATAAAAATGATACTTATATTCAGACCGTTTACTCAAAGGGATATATTTTTGTTGCGGAGGTTGAAGAGTATCACCCGTCAGAGAAACAAGCACTAAAATCAGATCCGGCAATAGGAAATCGAGAGATACTTGAAGGTATATTTGGCAAAGGAGTATCTATCGTTGAAGTATCAGGTCAGCAATTCGTGGCGCTTGATTTAAAAATATTACTCCCCACCAATGAATTAAAAATCAATTAAAGTAACTTTCATGGCAGGGGTTGGTTAAAAAGTAAAAAATCTTTTATACATTTCAGCAAGGCTGCTTATTGTACTTGATAATACCTTAACCATATTGTCGTAAACTGCATTCGCATTGCCAAAGCGTCCAGTTAAAGATTGAACTGTTGTCTTAATTTGATCTTCCTGGGCGTTAAAGCTAGTTAGCCAGGCTTGATATTCTGTATTATAAAGCTGGTAATCGTTTTTATCGTTATGAATGAGATTTTTAATCATGTTATCCAAAGGGTGTGTATCAATTGAGATATAATAGCCATTATGATCGTCTCCTTTAATACTGCTCGCAGGCAACCCCATGTCTTTAGCCCATTTTTCCACCTGAGTTATAGTTACTTCTTTTATATCCTCAATAGTTTTAGGATATAAAAGTTGCTTATCAAGAGGTTTGTTTACATCTTTGGGTGTATACTTTTTCTGTAAGTTCGTGAGTAGTTTATAAAGCTTATTAAAATCATACTTCAATTGACCTTCATCATTAACGGAATGAATAAAATTTGACATCTCTGAAGTAATATCACTGAATTCTTTATAAAATTGAACATACTTTGATAAAGCCCCTTCAAAAATATCATAATAATTTTCCTTAACATTACCAATAATATCACCGATTTGCCCGGCGATATTTAGTTCTGAGGGTGCTAGCGAAAACTGGCTCATTCCAATATTTTTGCACTTAGAATTAAAACTTTCAGCAATTTCATTTATTTCTTCAAAAAGTTCTGATTGAGTACTTACACATTGGTAGGCTATTTGTGCGTTAAATCCTGAAATATTTTTTTGAAGTAAGTGATTGGCATAAGCTGTGTCGGCTTTATCATGAGCAAGATTGTTTTTTTTATAACTGACTAAACTTTGTAAAAACGCAGTATCAAGCAACGACGGTTTTCTATAAATCTCATTGTCGTTAGTTATTACATCATTGATTATTACATCATCAGCATTGCCTTTATCCCGAAAGATAGGTTTGATCCATTCTAGATCTTGTTTACAATCAATCGTATTTATCATAATTGATCCTTTTTAATGAGTACGTTAGCATTTTCTCGCGATATCACCTATGGTGCTTGCGTGCTTTTCTAAAATATTATTTATTGAATTAATAAGTTCGGAGGCACTGCTTTTATAACTATTACTTCTCTCACGGTTGTTATCAGTGGTTTTATGATCAACCGATGATTCCAGCTCAGCATTAGCCTGTTTTGCCTTTTCTGAAAAGGCATCCACAGAGATCGAGGATGAGAATATAGAACCAATAGCATGTGAAAGATGACTGTAATTTCTATATCTTTCAATTTTATCCCCAGCTTTCTGATATGCTTTGGTGTTGCTTACTGGTTCAGGCTCGTTGTCTATTTTAAATTTATCCTTGTCATAGCCTGACTGGAGTTTTGCAAGTGCTTTATCTTTGTCAGAAGATAAAGCATTAACAGATTCTCTCTGCATTGCCATATTATCACTAAGTTCTCCCTCAAGCCTTGCCAACTCAGATTTTTTATAATTTATTTTTAATTTTACGTAATCAGATTCATTAGAAGAAATATTTTTATTAGCTTTTAATAATACGTGATGCTCACCTTCAAGTGCAGATATTTCGTTTTTTAATTTATTTATTTGAGATTTGGTACTATTGTTAATTTCAGTACCTTTATCAATATAGCGAGTAGATTGCTTGTCAAAAGCATTCAATATCTTGTTTTTATTATCAACAAGTTTATTATCTAACTCCGCTAAAGATTTATTTTTTTGATTCTGAGAGTTTTTCTCTATTGAATTTTGCTTAGCCAGACTATTTCTGGATTTGTAACTCCCAAAAAGTGTAACTCCAATCTGCACTGCAGCACCCGTGACCTGGGAAGCACAATTTAAGATCCCTTCTTGCTTGATAGCCTGCGATTTACGGTCAACGGAAGCCTTTGCGGCTACCATTCCATCAGAACTTTGCTTGAGAGCAATTTGATCTAGCTTTTTTAATAAAAAGATCAAATCAGTTACAGTGAGACCAAAGTCTGCTGGCTTGACCCCTCTTCTTTTAGAAAGAACCGGGTAATCCTTTGTTTCTGGGTGCTGATAATCAATAGCTGTTTGTAAAATCACACCTCGGGAGTAGTCCTGAGCATCAATTATATTTTGATTCTTAGTATTTTTGGCTGCAATTATCAAGCCATCAGCCTGAAGATTATCATTTTTGTTTACATTATAATAAGTAGGTATATTTATAACTTTTGTTTGAATCTCAGGCATATCCCCCCCTAATTACATTCTTTGTGTATTGAGTATAAAAGCGTTTGTTTGCTGCCTATTAAGGCTTACAGTCATCATTTGATTAATAGTTTCAAGACTTGCTTTGGTATCAATATTGAATATTTCAAAAGCTTGCCTGAGATATTTGCTCAGAGATTTTATATCGGCCATAGCGTTAACTATCTCACTTTCTTTTATCGCAATTTCTTTCGTTGCAATGCCTGAGGTAATAGCATTGCCAGACTCAACACCGGCCTTAACGACTTCCCCCCCTAACGCAGCATAATTTATACCTCGACCAATCTGTCTGGCAGAAAGGCTAAAACTTTCTATACCAAGGTTTTTACCCAACCGCGTGACTGAGGTACGCACCGCACCATTGAGAAGTTGAGAACTGTTCTTGACAACAGATGGTGTTAGTTTAGTTATCATTTTGGTTATCATCGGCATCATTTTTTTAATTAGCGCTTTGCCAGCCGACTTTGCCAAAAGACTGACAGCTATCATGGTCACCGCAATTGTGATTGCCGAAACAACTGTCGAGATTATGTTCGAAATATTTTCTTCAATGCCTAAATTTTTAAGGAGTTTGTTAACGGTTTCGGAAATGTATTTCATCATGGGCTGAATGACATGTTCTAAAACAGGCGCCATCACCCTGTCAGTGATACTTTTTCCAGTGATGGCAGCAACAATAGGATCTGCGACCATTAAAGCAATGCCTACAGCAGCCAAAGCCAGACTAGCTCCTCCAGTGAAGGCGGCACCCGCAATACTCACGACCGTAATTAAACCTCCCAAAATTTTTCCTACGCATCCCATCGTTTTACTTAGCTGTTCAGCTTTAATTATAGCCTCGGCCTGTTCCTTGGCTTTGGCTTGCATCTCTGCCTGTCGAGCTTCTTGAAGAAGTTTAGATAGTTCAGCGCTATCTTGGAGTTTACGATCAGCATTCTCACCAATAAGTTGGGACAGTTGCCCCATCAACAGTGTCATTGCAGCAAGACCCGTTAGATGGTGCTCATTCATCCCTACAGATTCAGCTACACCGACTTCAGAAATATTCTGGATTTTTGAAAATAAGCCGTCCGCATATTGTGATTTCTGCACCGCAATAAATGATAAAAACTGAGCTTTTTGTTTAGATTTTTCAAGCTCACCGTAGGCCAGGCTTTTGTTGGCTTGGGCTTTTAAAACTGCAAACATTGCTTTTTTATATCCAGAATCACTGGGGGATAAAGCTGCAAGATTCTTTTCTAAGTCTGCTAATGTTGATTCCGCTGCAGTCAATTTCTCACGAGCCGTGTTGAGTTCATCAATCGCATCTTTTAAATTGGCTTGTGCCAACAAACTTTGCTCCACTGCCTGCTGATAATCTTTGAGGATTTGTTTGCTAAAGGCAGCCTTTGCTTGGTTTAAAGCGGTAAGCTGTGTCAATCGGCTTTTTAATTTATCATTATTTGCAGATGATAAAATCTGCATCAATGACCCAACCAGAGCAGTAAGCCCCTTCAGCCTAACGACC
>CAWUIY010000105.1:0-13732 GCA_963922555.1 uncultured Serratia sp.
CCAATGTAGTTAAACAATGGTGAGGACGATGAATACATTTTTCATGCTTGCATTTTGATATTAAGATAGTTTAAAAATATCTCAAGTTAAATAAATTAATGTATCCCACTTGCCATCGGCATGCAGGCTACATTAATAACGTAAACAGTGTTGTGCTATTGCAAAGCTAACGCACTTTAATGCTTAGGTTTTTTATCTGTGAACATTGTCACCGCTTTCTTCGTCTCAAACTGCTGCGATCGCGTTGGAAGAGCCTCTGAAATCAGGTGATCTTACCCTTAGAAATCCCCTAAGTTTTAAATTTTAACATTTGTCTTTCAAATAGCGCAGAACCCATAACCTCCGCGTGATGATATGACGGATATTCATGGATTTGTTGAAATGGCTTATAGCGCAAACATGCAAGTGAAGCGCATCCGGTCTCTTGGCAATGCCGCTTCCAGCGTGATTGAAAGTGGCTCTCTCGCCATTCATGCCATCGGAGCCGGCCTTTTACAGGCAAACGATTGCGGAAGACCCAACGCGACCCGATCCCTCCTCTTTACGGAATGCTTATTTATCATATATAAACGCGACCATCGTCACCAACCACTGAGGACTTGTTTTTATTCACTTTTTGTCGACGGACCGGCCACTGATTTATACTCAATACTAATTCATCTATTTCATCTTTAAAATCTTCGGGGTTTGATTCTTTTCGTGATGCACCAAAATCAATCAAATTAAATCTTCTTTCCTTGCGGTCATAAAGAATATTTCCGTAATTTAAATCTCCATGATAAATGCCCAGCGCGTGGAGAGAACTTACGCTGCGAATAAGGCTTTTCGCATCGTCTTCAGAAAAAATATTTCTGTTAATTTCTGAGACGGGTTTCCCGGGGATTTTTTTCATCCGTATCATTTTGTTTGATAAAACAGTGGCAGCATTATGTCCATATACTGTGTTAAATATATCAACTTCTTGCTGCTGCTGCCGCTGCTGAGCCATGTTCTCTATCGGCTCGTGGAACTCTTTTATCAGATAACCATCTCCCTGATCATATGCAATCGCATCTCCGCCTTGCCCCAGTTCAGCATCTTTTTTTATCGCTTTTTTACCATCGAATGCAGCCGTCAGAATATCTGTTCTCTGACCAGGAGAAGTACCCTGCCTGAATTTAGAAACAATTGCAGCATTTTGCGCAGTGCCAGTTTTGGTGGCCTGATTAAATTTGGATACTGGAGGTGGTGAGGATTTTGCAGCAGGTGCTGACACAAACAATCTTTTTTCCAGAACCTTAGCCAACTGTGTTGATGCAGTCGTAGACGATGCAGCACTACTCTTTTCGTTATCTACAAACGAGTACATAGCTGCTCTGGAGGGAGGTACACTTGTTTTTTTTTCTTTTTCCATAGAAGTTAAGGGCATATAAACACCTTCATTAAATTTGCGGATATACAGTAACCTACTTACATTAGTGAAATACTCAGTGTGGTTATAGACGGAAGTCTTCCCGTCAATGAGAAGGAATTGATGCCCATCCTTTGAGATAGTGCCTCAACACAAATTAGAATGCAGGAGTTAAAATATCAGCTCAACTCTCTTTATGAGAGTGTTAAAAACAATAGAAAACATAGCGATATCATCTTTAATAGTACGGAAAATCAGGTAAATCGAGTCAAATAATCGGGTTAGAAAAACACAAAATAAAGCCCTGACAGTATTGTCAGGGCCAGATTCAATGCTGCAATGTTGGCTGCCAATCTGCCAGCAACGTGTTCGGCTTCTAATCAGGCAAAGGCAGTTGCGACACCAGATGAGCGGCGCAGATAACGGTTAAATGACTGAGGCCCTGCGGCATATTGCCGACACATTTTTGGGTATGGACATTGTACATTTCGCCCATAATGCCAGCACTTTTCCCGCCGCTTAATGTTTCGAGAAGCGTTTCCAGGGTGGATTCGGCCTCCTGCTGCTCTCCGAGAGTCGCCAGGGCAGACGCCATCCAGAACGCGCAGGCGATAAAAGTATTTTCTTCTTTTTCGACTCCCGAGTAGCGGTAAATCATTTTGCTGTCGGTGCCTAACTCTTGCTGAATCGCTCGCAGAGTGCTGAGCATCCTTGGTGGAGAAACCTCTTTGCCGTACTGGTGCATCAGCGCGACCGAAGCATCAAGGCCCTCTGAACCGGCCCAGAAGGTATAACTTTGGCGTTCTTCAGACCAGCATTCCGTTTCAATCCAGTCACGAATGCGGTCGCGTTCACGCTCCCATCGCCCCATCCAGGTAGGTTCGATATGCTTGCCGTTAGTGAGTTTTACCGCCTGATTCAACGCAAGCCAGCAGGCCATTTTGGACTGGGTATAGTGCTGGGACTCCGGCAATTCCCAGATACCCGAATCCACCTGACGCCAGGTATCAGCGCAATGATTGGCGAGCTGACCCAGCAGGCGTGAAGTTTCCAGATCCAGCACGTGACCGGCCTCAATAAATAGCACGGCGGTATCAATCAGATCGCCATAATTACTGAGCTGAAGCTGGGTAGCCGCGTTGTTGCCCATTCGAACAGGTTGTTCGCCGCGATAGCCTTGTACCTGAATCATTTTCTCTTCGGGAACGGTACCACCGTCGAGTTTAAAACAGGTGCGCATCTCGCCGCCGTTAGCGTTCAGCGCATCGGCCAGCCATGAAAATGCCGCCTGACAGTCATCCAACGCGCCAGTATAGAGGAAGGATTTGATGATCATGCAGGCATCGCGAACCCAGGCAAAACGGTAATCATAATTTTTACCGCTGCCTATGCCTTCCGGCAGACTGGTGGTTGCCGCCGCTGCCAGCGCACCCGATGGCGAATACCATAAAAATTTCAGTGCTAGCGCGGAACGCAGCACGTGAGCTTTGTATTTTCCTTCGTATCGCAGGTTATCAACCCAGTCTTTCCAGGCGATATCACTGGTTTCTATATGTTTGTCTATGCGCTCCAATGAAGGCACGGCCAGCGGTTTATTCTCGGTGACCAGCAAGGCGGCGAGGTGGCGCTCACCAACTTTGACGGCAAAAGTCGCGTCGGCCCCGTCATCACGGCAGGAGGAAAACCTCACTTCGTCGCGAACACGTAACATTAACATCAGCTCGCCCACGTGCCAGGTAGTGCCCTGCTCGGTGTCATGGCTCCAGGGCATCCGGGTATTAGCCGCGGTACCAATACGCAGATGCAGAGCCACGTTGACCGTGCCCGCCAATCCCTCAATGCGGCGAGCAAACTCGTTCCATGGCAGACGACCAGCCAGCGTGCTGTTAATCGATTCAGTCACTTTTATCCGCCCGTTAGCGGTTTCATAAATCGTTTCCAAAACGTTGCTATTTTCGCGATATTGGCGCGACATACGATAAGGTTCGTCAGGAACTATTTGAAAGTAGCCACCTTTTTCCGCATCCAGCAATCGGTCAAATAGCGGCGGTGAATCGAGATGCGGCACACACCACCAGTCTGCGGAGCCATCGGGTGCCAGCATTGAAACGGTGCGCCCCTCGCCTATCGCGGCATAATCGCCAAGATCGCAGAACCCACCGCTGTCACGGGGTTCACTCGGATAGTTTTGATTGGTCACACGGTTTTCCTTAAGACAAGAATTTAAGTTTCAAACTGTAAGTTGAAGCAAGCGCAAAAAGTCCCCTACTTCACTTAAGCCTAGCATCTGATTGAATAAATACCTGACAGAGCAGAAATTCGGCATTCACAAACCGAAAATTAACAAATTAACAACATGGTGGAAATCCGAGGCCAAAACCGACTAGAATAGCTTTTTTAGGTTTCAGGTAGTTTTCATAAGACGACAGACGGATATGTTGGAAGGCAAACGCATAGCGCAGCCCACTGAATCCATTCAGGAGGCGAGTCGCCCTAACCTGACCCTGTTTGAAGAGTTTCCCCTTACCAGAAAAGAGAAAGTTACTATGACCCAACAAGACAAGAAAATTCCCGCTACGCTAATTCCAGGTGATGGCATTGGACCGGAAGTCGTTGAAGCTACAGTTAAAATCCTCGACGCTCTGGGTCAGCCGTTTGAGTGGGATGTACAGCAGGCTGGCGTAGCTGGCGTTGAAGCTTCTGGTGACCCGCTGCCGCAGGCCACTCTGGACAGCATCCGCAAAAATCGTCTGGCGCTGAAAGGTCCTCTGGCGACGCCAATTGGTGGTGGTTTCCGCTCTTCAAACGTTCGTCTGCGTGAAGAATTCGAACTGTATGCCAACGTGCGCCCTGCTCGTACTCTGGTTCCGGGCCGTTTTGAAGATATCGATCTGGTGTTGTTCCGCGAAAACCTGGGCGGTTTCTATGTCTCCCACGAATACTACATTCCTGTAGGCGATGACCCGAAAGCGGTTGCCGTTTCTACCGGTATGAATACCCGCGAAGGCAGCAAGCGCATCGCGCGTTACGCCTTCGAATACGCCATCAAAAATGGCCGTAAAAAAATCACCATCGTTCACAAAGCCAACATTCTGAAAGCCCTGACCGGTATCTTCCTGGAAGCCGCTCGTGAAGTCGCTAAAGAATACGAAGGCCGCGTGGAAGTTGACGACATGATCGTTGACGCCTGCGCAATGCAACTGGTTCTGAATCCATGGCGCTTCGACATGCTGCTGTGTACCAACCTGTTTGGCGACATTCTGTCCGATCAGATCGCCGGTCTGGTTGGCGGTCTGGGTATGGCTCCAGGTGCAAACATCGGTAAAGATGTGGCTATTTTCGAAGCCGTTCACGGCACCGCACCGGATATCGCCGGTAAAAATCTGGCTAACCCAATTTCCTTGTTGCTGGCCGCCGCCATGATGCTTGACCACGTTGGTCTGCAAGACAAGGCAACGCGTCTGCGTACTGCAATTTATACAGTACTTAACGAAGACAACGTTCGCACCGGCGATCTGAAGGGTTCTGCGTCAACCAAAGAGTTCACCGACGCTATCATCCGCCGCCTGGCCGTATAATTTCGTTTAAAACCCTCCGATTTATCATCTCCCAGCCCGCCGCATGACACATCATGCGGCGGGTTTTTTTATGCCTGGACTCGATTCAACAGGCGGCCTGTACTATTTTTTGCAGCGTTCTGCTGAATTTATAGCGATAGACTGCAACACCTATTCTTGCTCAAAATGTAATGACATAAGCAATTTTGATTGATGATCCTTATCCTTTTTTCGAGCAAAGACAGGTGAATACAATGACGATGCCAACCCCTCCAGCACACTGCACGTTTGAACCCGAAGACTGGCTGCGCCTGGCCCGTTACTGGCACCCGGTAGCGCGCATTTGTGATGTGACTGGCGCCCCGAGCAAGGCCATGCTTTTGGACGAGCAGTTGGTTATTTATCGCGTTAAAGGGCAGATTGTTGTCGCGCGAGACGTTTGCCCGCACCGTGGTGTTCCGCTAACGTTGGGGTTCAATGATGAGGAGGGCATTATTTGCCCTTACCACGGCCTGCGCTTTGGCGAACAAGGCCGCTGCAATCGCATCCCTTCTAGCCCTAATCAGCCAATCCCAGCCAAATTAAATCTGATGAATTATCCGGTAGAAGAGCGCTACGGGCTGGTCTGGGTCTGCCTGGCTCCGGACGCAGCAAACCCGACTTGCCTGCCCGTTATGCCGCATTGGGACGACGCACGTTTTCAGCAAATAAACTGTCCGCATTTTGATATTGCAGGCTTTGCCGGACGTCAGGTGGAAGGTTTTCTCGACGTGGCGCACTTTGCCTGGATCCACACCGAGACCTTTGCCGACCCGAACAATCAGGAGGTGCCAGCCTACAGTCCGGTGGAAACGCCCTATGGATTCGCAGTGGATTACTGGAGCGACGTCAGCAACTATGCCGCCGATTCCGGCATCGTTGAACCCGAGGGATTCCGCTGGTTGCGACACTTTGAGATGCACTTGCCGTTTACCGCAACCTTGACTATCCATTTTCCGGGCGAAGACAGGTTGGTGATCATGAACGCGGCTTCACCGGTTTCAGCCCGCAAAACGCGAATGTTTGCCCCTATTGCGCGCAACTTTGACCAGCATATACCGGTTGAAGACGTGCACGCCTTTAACGCGCGGGTGTTTGAAGAGGATCGCCTGATGGTTGAGACCCAGCGCCCGGAACGTCTGCCGCTGGACCTGACTCTTGAAGCGCATATTCCTGCCGACCGCAGCTCTATCGCCTATCGGCGCGGGCTGAAAAAAATGGGCTTTGGCGAATTCTTCCTGGTTTAAGAGGAAAACAGCATGACAACATTAACGGTAATCGTCGATGCCATGGCGCGCCAGGGGAAAAATAATCTGGCGTTGCGTTTAGTCAGCGAAAATAATCTGCCGCTGCCCGAATGGCAGGCCGGAGCGCACATCGACCTGCATCTGGCAAACGGCATTATCCGCCAGTATTCGCTCACCGGATCCCCCAATAGACGCGATCGCTATCTGCTCTGCGTGGCTAAAGAGTCCGCGTCGCGCGGCGGCTCGCGTTATATTCACGAAACCCTGCGTCCCGGACAAAAGCTGACGATTTCTACTCCGCGCAACGTTTTTCCGCTCATACAGGCCCGTAATGTGATCCTCGTGGCTGCCGGTATCGGCATTACGCCACTGTATGCAATGGCAGAACAGCTTGAGCACGCAAAAACGCCGTTTGTGCTGCATTACTACACCAAAGATCAAGAAAGCGCGGCATTTGTAAGTCAGCTGACCCGTCAGTTTGAGCACGGCGATTGTAAAATTTGGCACAGCCTCGATGGCCATAGCCCCAGAAAGCATATTCCAGCGGAACTGCATGCCGTTCATGAAGATCAGCATTTATATCTCTGCGGACCAGACGGCTTTATGGCTCATCTCAGAGAGACGGCTTTGGCTGCGGGTTGGCAGTTGGAAAATATCCATACCGAGGCGTTTGTTCCCGAGGCCGTTGCAGCGCAAAAAGGTGAGAACGACGAATTTATCGTCACCCTCGCCTCTTCGGGAGAAAGCTGGTCGATACCTGCGGATAAAACGATTGCTCAGGAATTAATGAATAACGGCGTTAGCGTGCCATTGTCTTGTGAAATGGGGATTTGCGGAGCTTGCCTGACGAGAGTGATTGAGGGCACCGTCGATCATCGTGACACGGTACAGTCTGACGCTGAGAAAAGTGCCGAAGAACAGTATATTGCACTGTGCTGCTCACGCAGTTTAAGCCGCAATCTGCTCATCGAACTGTAAGCCGCGGGATTAGCATAGGCGTAAAAAATCACCGGATTGTTATAACCTTAAACATTTATCAAAACTCATGCATTGGTATTGAAAGAGAGCTAGTCTGAATATCGTTATATAAATTATTACATATCGATTTTAACGATTTCTCTTTTGAGGTTTAACTATGCTAATCCTTATTCTGGCCTACCTCGGCGGTATTCTGACCATCGCCAGCCCGTGCATTCTGCCGGTGCTGCCCTTTGTTTTCGCCCGTTCCGACCAATCATTTTTGCGATCCGGACTGCCTTTGCTGGCGGGAATGGCCCTGACTTTTACGCTGGTTGCTACCCTGGCTGCCGTCGGTGGTGGCTGGGTGGTGCAAGCTAACCAGTACGGCCGTTGGCTCGCGCTGATACTGATGGCTTTTTTTGGCCTCACGTTATTATTTCCGCATTTTGGCGATCGGGTAATGCATCCACTGGTCTCGGCGGGGAACAAGATGAGCGAAGCCGCAACGCGCAGTCAACAATCTCAGCTTGGCACCTCTTTCTTGCTCGGTATTGCAACAGGGCTGCTGTGGGCGCCGTGTGCCGGGCCAATTTTAGGTCTGGTGCTGACCGGTGCTGCGTTGCAAGGCGCTAATGTTGGCACCTCATTACTGCTGCTGGCCTACGCGGCCGGGGCTGTCACCTCTCTGATGCTCGCGCTGCTTATCGGCGGCAAAGTGTTTACCGCCATGAAACGCTCATTGGGTGCCGGTGAATGGATCCGCAGAGGGATCGGCGCGCTGATGTTGATTGGCGTGGTTGCTATCGCATTAGGACTCGACACCGGTATTCTTACCCGTCTCTCGAATCAGACAACCAGTGGCCTGGAACAGACACTGGTCGACAGATTTGGCTTAAGCAGAACAACCCATCAGGCCCCGGCAACTGTTGATGAAACAGGTTTACCTGCGCTGAGTGACCTCGGCCCCATGCCTTCATTAAACGGTGCGGTGCAATGGTTAAACTCTCCGCCGCTGACTGCCGAATCACTCAAAGGCAAAGTCGTGTTGGTCGATTTCTGGACCTATTCCTGCATCAACTGCCTGCGCGCGCTGCCGTATGTCAAAGCCTGGGCCGATAAATATCGCGATCAGGGTTTAGTGGTGATTGGCGTGCATGCGCCGGAATTCGCCTTCGAACGCGATATCGATAACGTGGCGAGCGAAGCCAAAAAATTAGGCGTCGATTATCCGATTGCTATCGATAATAACTACAGCATCTGGAAAGCTTTTAACAATCAGTATTGGCCAGCGCATTACTTCATCGATGCCAAAGGCCAGATCCACTACGAGCATTTCGGCGAGGGTGAGTATCCGCAGTCTGAAAGAGTGATACAGGAATTACTCAAACAGGCCGGCGCTAAAAATGTGAATACCTCAATCAGCCAGGTACAGGCCAAAGGGGTCGAACAGGCCGCAGGAAACGAAGGCGAGATTTCCCCGGAAACTTATCTCGGCTATATGCGCGCCGAGAATTTTGATTCTGACAATAAAACCACCGATGCTCCGACCGACTTTACACTGACTGATGCGCTGGCCCTTAATGAATGGGGGCTGCAAGGCAACTGGACGATCGGTGACGAGAAAATCACCCTCAACAAAAGTGATGGCCGCATCACCTATCGATTCCATGCCCGCGACCTGCATCTGGTATTAGGGCCGCATCAGGCTGGCAAAAAAATCCGCTTCAAGGTCACGGTGGATGGCAAAGCCCCCGGCGACATGCACGGCTCTGACGTCTCCGCTGACGGCAACGGCACGGTCACCGAACAGCGTTTATATCAGTTAATCCGCCTTCCAGACGCCAGCGGCGAACATACCTTCTCAATTCAATTTCTTGATGACGGAGTTGATGCCTACGCCTTTACCTTTGGTTAAAGGTCGTTAAAAACGATGCCTAACTCTCGGCGGACATGGTCGAGAGTTTGCATCGTCAGCAGCGAATCGCTGACCGGTCGAATTGGCGATTCAAGCAGGCCCTCGGCCACGCAGCTCGCCAAGTGTGCCGCCTGATAATGCAGGCTATCGTAGGAATATTTCGGCTCTTCATAGGTCACTTTCTGCTTGTCATTATTGTAAACATGGAAGTTACCCGGCGCGTAAAACATACCCTCGATAAAGATATAGCCTTCGTCTCCGGCGATCACCGCCGTGCCTGGCGTATGGCTAAACAAGGTGGTATGCAACGAAGACTGGTTACCGCCCGCGTGCTTGAGAATCATGGAAGCCTGACCGTTAACGCCCGTTGGCGCCGTCTGCCCCGAAGCCAATACCTGCTCAGGCTTGCCCAACAGTTTCGTCGCCAGCGCAACCGGATAAGATCCAAGATCCATCAAAGTCCCTCCCGCCAGTTCCGGGCGCATAATACGATGATCTTGCTCGAAAAACTCACCGTGGTCGGCAATTATCGTGTGGATCTTGCCAATCGTGCCCTGCTCAATCACCTGACGTATTACGTCAAACTTAGGCAGAAATGCCGTCCACATCGCCTCCATCAGAAATACCCGATGCTCGCGTGCCGCCTCTTGCAGCCCGCGAACCTGCTCGGCATTAATTGCCAGCGGCTTCTCGACCAAAACGTGCTTTCCGGCGCGAATGGCTTTCAGTGCGCAGGCATAGTGAGTCGGATGCGGGGTAGAAATATACACCACGTCTACCTGTGGGTCGGCCACCAACTCTTCAACCGAACCATAGGCGTTGGGGATCGCGAAACGGCGTCCAAAAGATGCCGCCTTGTCTAGCGAACTTCCCGCTACGGCTTGAAAGATTTGCCGAGTATTTCTCTGAACCGCGGCAACAAAGCGTTGAGCAACCCAACCAGGACCAATAACTCCCCAACGCAGGGCCGGTGCAGCGGAACCTTCAGGGGTGCGGGCTTGTGGAAGTGTATAATGAAATTTCATCGTTGCTCCTTAATCTCACAAATATGGGTATACGTATCATGAAGATAGCTAAAAGCATCTACACAGGCGACTGATGGTTTGATGTAAAACAATCAAAAATTTCATTTTTACTAAATTGAAACTTTTATTTTAAAAGCATAGCCTTTATCTACCTACGTTTTGCCAGATTTTTAAAAAAAAGATAAAACAACAAGGAGTCCCCGATGCAAAAGGCCCTACACGGAATATCGACCAACTATTGCAATATTCTTACCGATGCCAGAATTGCCAAAGAAACCGGTTACGAAAGCCTGGAACTCCTGAGCAGCAAGCTGGTGCGCTATCTCGATAACGGCGGTACCACCAAAAAACTCAAGCAAACCTCAGACGGCTATGGCCTGTCGGTTGGCTGCGTCAATGCGCTGCTGGAAATCGAGCGTTATCAGGGAGAAGCTAAAAAGACCATGCTCAAGGAGGCCACGCGCCTGACCCAGGCAGCGGCCGAGCTGGGTTGTCCAACCGTGCAAATTCTGGCGCTCGACGGCATCGACGATAAACCCGAAGATCAGGTGATGGATATCATCACCGAGAACGTCGATGCGATTGCAAAAATTGGGCAGGATTACGGCGTTCGCTATCAAATCGAGGTTATTGCCTTCACCAAGTTCCGCACGCTTGAACAAGGCCTGGAGGTCATTCGCCGGGTAGGTAAAGACAACGTTGGCATGGTGATTGATTTTTGGCACCTGTATGCCTCTGGCTCAAAGCCGGAAGATATCGCCCGTCTGGATAAAAATCTGATTTACGGCGTACATTTTTGCGATGGTCGCCTGCCAAAACCGGGCGAACCCTGGGATCAGCTGGTATTGCGCAACTATATGCCCGGTGAAGGTGAAATTGATATTCAGGCCTGGGCGGATGCGGTAAAAGCAACCGGCTATGACGGCCTGTGGTCGGCTGAGCTGTTCAGCCCCAACCGCTGGGAATCAGACCTGTACGACATCGCTATCGAATGCCGCGAGAATATGGAAAAGTATATCGGCTAGCACCTGGCGGGGCCTGTTGATCAGACCCCCTAATAAATGTCACCTACTTTAAAGTAATCAGAAACAAATCAGGTTTTACTCAGATATTTATCAGCAATTTTATTGCTCACGTTAAAACGCCGGTTGCCCCAAAGAGGCAACCGGCGTTGTTTTAGCTGACGCAGAAAGTCAGAGTATCAGATTTATTGCGGCTGGATCTGCGCCTGGGCTTTCAACAGCTTGCGCGCTTTCGCTACATCGGCTTCTGGCACGGCAGCGGCCGAGTTACCCCAGGAATTGCGGATGTAGGTCGCGACAGCTGCGGTTTGCTTATCAGAAAGCTTCCAGGCAAAGCTTGGCATCGCACCGCTGGTTGGGTTGCCGACGGTAACCGCACCACGACCGCCCTGCAATACGGTGGTCAGGATAGACGAGGCGTCTGGAGACATAATCGCCGGGTTATCCGCCAGGCTCGCCGCAAGGTGCGGGATGCCTTTACCATTGCTGTTGTGACAAGCCGAACAGTTGGCTTCGTAAACATTGGCACCCATTTTCATCTGTGCATCGTCTGCCGCAATCGCAGCCGGTTTCTTGTTGTCGGAAGCCGGTTGTGCTTTCAGGTAGCTGGCAATCGCGTGCAGATCAGCATCGGTCAGATACTGCGTTGAATTGGTTACCGCTTCAGCCATAGGACCCGAGGCAACTGCGACATGGTTACTGCCCAGTTTCAGATATTGCACTACCTGATCTTCTGACCAGTTGCCAATCCCGGTGTAGTTATTGCTCGTAATTTCAGGTGCATACCATTCACCGAGATTACTACCCTGCAGATAAGCGCCGGTATCGCCACCGATGATATTTTTCGGCGTGTGGCAGGCCGCACAGTGCTCAAGGCCTTCAACCAAATAAGCGCCGCGATTGTACTCGGCAGACTTGGCCATATCCGGCTTAAAGCCTTCATTTTTGAAGAACAGCAGGTTCCAACCCATCATCGCCATGCGAATGTTATACGGGAACGGCAGGTTTGTTTCCTGGACCTTGTTGTTCACCGGTTTTACCGAACGCATGTACATCCACAGGTCGTGCATGTCTTTATCGCTAACCTTGACGTAATCGTTGTAAGGCATTGCCGGGTAAAGATTTTCACCATCAACGCCTTTACCGTGTCTGACTGCATTGAAGAACTGGCGCTCGGTCCAGTTACCAATACCGGTATCGGCATCCGGGGTAATATTGCTGGCAATAATGCCACCAAACGGCGTGCTGATTGAATAGCCGCCCGAGAAGGCCTCTTTGCTGCCCGGCGCGGTGTGACAAGCCACACAGTCACCGGCTATCGCCACATACTTACCGCGAGCAATCGCATCTGCATCGGCTGCGGTTAATGGCTGTTTCATTTGCGTCTGGTTGTCTGCGACATCATCCGCTGATGTACTGCCATTCTGATAAAGTAAAACGCCTGCTACTACGGCGGCAACCACTACCACGCCACCAACAACTTTTAACTTTTTCATATCATACCTTTACCAATGGGCCAGGGTTCTTCAGATACTGTTCAAGAATGGCTTTCGCCGTCCACAGACTCAGTGCACCTATCGTTCCGGTCGGGTTATACCCGGCATTGTTGGGGAATGACGATGCGCCCAGAACAAACAGGTTGTGGGCATCCCAGCTTTGTTGATAACGGTTGAGCACGCTGGTTTTTGGATCTTCACCCATGACCGCACCACCGATAGTGTGGTCACTGGCGAAGCTGTAAGGCGAGTAGGATGAGGTGGTGGCGTTGGTACCGATCACCAGTTTTGCCCCCATCGCCTTACCGATCTCGACGCTTCTGTCTTCAACAAACTTGGCAGAACGACGATCGTTTTCGTTGTAATCGTAAGTGACACGCAGCAGCGGATTGCCGTTGCTGTCTTTGTATTCTGGATCCAGATCGAGGTAATAGTCCTCGTGGGAATAGCTGGTCCCTTGACCGAAGATAAAGGTGCCGTTCTGGAAAGCGTGGGTGTAGGCTTTTTTCCAGTCCTTACCCCAGCGCGGCGTTCCCGGCGGCAGCGCGTCGGCATTACCAATTGGGCGCGCGCCGCGGGCAACAACCAATATGCCTGCACCGCCGATAAAGCCTTTTCCGGTGTGGTCAAAGTTATCGCCGTTCCAGTCGTCAACCTGCTGCGAAAGTGCCCCTGCACCAATAAACTGGTTCAGATATTCATCTTCGAAGAACAAGTTGGCACCCGAAACGGTCTGGAAGCTGTACGCACGGCCAACTACGCCAGTTTTGCTCACCGGATCGTAAGGTTTGCCAATTTGCGAAAGCAGTAACAAACGCACGTTCTGCATTTGGAAAGCGGAGAGCACGACGATGTCCGCCGGTTGTTCCCATTCCTGACCGTTGCGATCGATATAGGTCACACCGGTTACGGTTTTGCCATCTTCTGCTTTATTAACCTTGGTCACTGCCGACTCGGTCAGAACGGTGAAGTTCTCACGCTGCATCAAAGCAGGGATCACGCAGGCGTTAGGGCTGGATTTCGAGAAGTTGCCGCAGCCGTAATACAGGCAGTAACCGCAGTAAGTACACGGCCCCATGCG
>CAWUIY010000106.1:0-13684 GCA_963922555.1 uncultured Serratia sp.
AATATCACCTTTCAGACCGTGACCTTGCATCATCAGCTTCTGGAACAAGAACAAGAGCAACTACAAAACGAACTTGAGCAGCGTCTTGAGCTAAGTGGAGAACTTTCTCCTTTATTAGCAGAAAACGATGCTGCCGCCGGTCGGCTGTGGGATATGAGTAAAGGAAGGCGTCAACGTGGCGATTATCAGTCATTGATTCGCTATGGCACCTTTCTTCAGCAGCAGCCCGAATTACAGCATTTGGCCGAGCAGCTAGGGCGCAGTCAAACGGCCAAGGCGAATCCTCATGAAGAGGCAAGTCTGGAACCCCATCGGCTGATGGTCAGAGAACCAGCGACAGTGCCTGAAGAGGTCAACGGCATTCATCAAAGCGATGATATTTTGCGCCTGCTGCCCACCGAGCTGGCAACATTGGGCATTCCTGAACTGGAAGTCGAATTTTATCGACGTTTGCTGGAGAAACGCCTGATGACGTATCAGTTGCAAGGTGATGTGTGGCGTGAAAAAGTGGTGATGCGTCCTGTGGTGTATCAGCAGCAGGAACCCCAGCCGCGCGGGCCGTTTGTGGTCTGCGTGGATACCTCAGGTTCAATGGGGGGATTTAACGAGCAGTGTGCAAAAGCCTTTTGCCTGGCACTGTTGCGCATCGCGCTGGCGGATAATCGCCGCTGCTACATTATGTTATTCGCCAGTGAAGTGATCCATTATGAACTGACTTCTGCCAGCGGTCTGGAACAGGCCATGCGCTTTTTGGGCCAGCATTTCAGAGGCGGTACCGATCTTTCTGCCTGCTTAACGGCAACGCTCGACAAACTGGCCACGCCGGAATGGCAGGATGCCGACGCGGTGATCGTTTCCGACTTTATCGCGCAGCGCCTGCCAGATGAAATTCAAAAACGGGTTAAGCAGCAGCAGACTCAGCATCATCATCGTTTTCATGCGCTGGCCATGTCGCAGTATGGCAAACCAGCAATCATGCGTATCTTCGATCATATCTGGCGTTTCGATACAGGAATGAAAAGCCGTGTACAACGACGATGGAAACGTCACTAATGAGAACCTAATTAATGTCAGACAATTATCAAATTGACGATCTGGATCGCGGAATTCTTAACGCGCTGATGGATAACGCGCGTGTCGCCTATGCCGAATTAGCCAAGTCTTTTAACGTTAGCCCAGGCACCATCCACGTCAGGGTCGAGAAAATGAAGCAGGCGGGGATCATTACCGGCACCCGCGTTAACGTCGATCCTAAGCGTCTCGGCTATGACGTCTGCTGCTTTATCGGCATCATTCTCAAGAGCGCCAAAGACTATCCCTCGGCCCTAAGACGACTGGAAAGCCTGGAAGAAGTGGTAGAAGCTTATTACACCACCGGGCATTACAGTATTTTCATCAAAGTGATGTGCCGATCGATTGATGCACTACAGCAGGTACTTATCAACAAGATCCAGACTATCGACGAGATCCAGTCTACAGAAACCTTAATCTCCTTACAGAACCCTATCATGCGTACGATCCAGCCCTGAGTAATAAATTTTAATACCTTATTATCCACAGGTAGATCCCAGCTGATTCACAGCGTACAATAGCCATTCTTTTTTGGGTAAGAGCCTTATGTCTGACATCACCCTGATCAGTGGCAGTACGCTTGGCAGCGCCGAATATGTGGCAGAACACGTAGAAGAGAAGTTGAAAGAAGCCGGTTTTTCTACCGAGCTTTTCCACGGACCGGAGCTGTATGAACTCCCAACCAGCGGAATTTGGCTGGTGGTTTGCTCTACACACGGAGCTGGTGAGCTTCCTGACAACCTTCAGCCTCTGCTTGAGCAAATTGAAGATCAGCAACCCGATCTGTCGAATGTTCGCTTTGGTGCGCTTGGTTTAGGCAGCAGCGAATACGACACATTTTGTGGCGCGATCCGAACTTTGGATCAAAAACTCACGGCTTTAGGTGCTCAAAGAATCGGCGATCGCCTTGAGATCGACGTGACCCAACACGAAATTCCTGAAGATCCGGCCGAGGTTTGGGTACTAAATTGGATTAATTTGCTCAGATAAGTGTAAATTTTACCCGATCAGATGTGGATAACTATGCTCTAAAGCGGTGTGAAACCGGTAGTTATCCCTCTAACAACCCTTGCTCGCTTTTGGTGCTGTGCATAACTAGCCATTTAGATCCCAGCTTATACGCGATAGGATCACCGATCATTCACAGCATTAGATCCTCTATAGCATATTGATCTAAATAGACAATAATGACTTATACACAGAGGATCGCGATCCTAATAAGAGTTAGTAGTAAGAGATCTTTAAATAAAAAGATCTTCTTTTAATTAGTGACGATCCCCTGGGACTTGTGGAAGCTCCAAACTCGCGTAGAATCCGTTTTCCCAACGCAATACGATCGTTCGTTGAACTTCGAGGTGCAGTACCATGTTTTATCCGGATCAATTTGACGTCATCATCATCGGTGGCGGCCATGCAGGCACTGAAGCGGCCATGGCTTCAGCCAGAATGGGACGTCAAACCCTGTTGTTAACCCATAATATCGACACGCTTGGACAAATGTCGTGTAACCCAGCCATTGGCGGGATCGGGAAAGGACATCTGGTAAAAGAAGTGGACGCACTCGGTGGTTTGATGGCAACCGCGATCGATCACGCCGGCATCCAGTTTAGGATACTAAACGCGAGCAAAGGACCCGCTGTACGAGCCACTCGAGCTCAGGCTGACCGCGTTCTTTACCGCCAGGCCGTGCGTACCGCTCTAGAAAACCAGCCAAATCTGATGATCTTCCAGCAGCCTGTTGAAGACCTGATCGTAGAAAACGATCGCGTTGTTGGCGCTGTGACTCAGATGGGCCTTAAATTCCGTGCCAAAGCAGTCGTTTTGACCGTGGGAACCTTCCTCGACGGCAAGATCCACATCGGACTTGAAAACTACAGCGGTGGTCGTGCGGGAGATCCTCCCGCTATTTCCCTGTCCCAACGCCTGCGTGAGCTTCCGCTGCGCGTTAATCGCCTCAAAACCGGTACTCCACCGCGCATTGACGCTCGTACTATCGATTTCAGCGTGCTTGGCCAACAGCATGGTGACGACGTTGCACCGGTATTCTCATTTATGGGAAATGCCGCACAGCACCCGCGTCAGATACCGTGCTACATCACGCATACCAATGAAAAAACGCATGATGTGATCCGTAATAACCTGGATCGCAGCCCAATGTATGCCGGGATCATCGAAGGGATCGGCCCACGTTATTGCCCATCGATCGAAGACAAGGTGATGCGTTTTGCGGATCGTAACGCACATCAGATCTTCCTGGAACCGGAAGGCCTGACCAGCAACGAAGTTTATCCAAACGGTATCTCCACCAGCTTGCCGTTCGACGTACAGATGCAGATCGTGCGTTCGATGCAAGGGATGGAAAACGCGGTGATCGTGCGTCCTGGCTATGCCATTGAGTACGATTTCTTCGATCCTCGCGATTTAAAACCGACTCTGGAAAGCAAATTTATTCAGGGTCTGTTCTTTGCAGGACAGATCAACGGCACAACCGGTTACGAAGAAGCCGCGGCTCAAGGCCTGCTTGCCGGCCTGAATGCTGCTCGCAGCGCCACCGAACAGGAAGGCTGGGCACCGCGTCGTGACCAGGCTTATCTGGGCGTGCTGGTAGACGACCTGTGCACATTGGGTACTAAAGAACCGTACCGCATGTTTACTTCTCGCGCCGAATACCGCCTGATGCTGCGCGAAGACAACGCCGACCTGCGTCTGACTGAAAAAGGCCGTGAGCTGGGTCTGGTTGATGATGCTCGCTGGGCTCGTTTCAGCGAAAAGCTGGAAATGATCGAGCTGGAACGTCAGCGCCTGCGTGGAATTTGGGTTAACCCTAACCATGCTCAGGTTGAAGAGATCAACGCCAAACTGTCTGCGCCGCTGTCGAAAGAAGCAAGCGCTGAAGAGCTGCTGCGTCGTCCGGAGATGACCTACGACCTGTTGACCCGCCTCGAGGCCTTTGCACCCGCGGTGAGTGACCCACAGGCTGCTGAACAGGTAGAAATCCAGGTGAAGTACGAGGGTTATATCGCTCGTCAGCAGGAAGAAATCGAAAAACAGCAGCGCAATGAAAATACGCTGCTGCCAGAAACGCTGGACTACAAGCAGGTTAATGGCCTGTCGAATGAAGTGATCGCCAAGCTTAACGATCATCGTCCAACGTCAATCGGACAAGCTACTCGCATTTCGGGGATTACCCCGGCTGCAATATCAATACTTTTAGTCTGGCTGAAAAAACAGGGCCTGCTGCGTCGCAGCGCCTAGTCAGCTTTGCTGCCGGCGTTTTTCAAAAGAAAGCGCCGGTAGCAGCAGATTGTCTCAAGGATAACCCATGCAAAAGAAATTGGACTCGCTGCTTGCTGCGGCAGGAATAGCGCTACCCGATCAACAAAAACAACAGCTAATTGGCTATGTTGAGTTGCTGCATAAATGGAATAAAACCTACAACCTCACATCGGTGCGTGACCCGATGCAAATGCTGGTTCGACATATTCTCGACAGCATCGTGGTTAACCCGCATCTGCAAGGCAGTCGCTTTATCGATGTAGGCACCGGTCCGGGGCTGCCTGGCATTCCGCTGGCGATTGTCCGCCCTGATTCACATTTCACCCTGTTGGACAGCCTGGGCAAGCGCGTACGCTTCCTGCGTCAGGTTCAGCACGAGCTGGGGCTGAAAAATGTCGAGCCTGTGCAGAGCAGGGTAGAGGAGTTTACTCCCGAACCTGGCTTTGACGGCGTGATCAGCCGTGCGTTTGCTTCGCTTCAGGACATGCTTTCCTGGTGCCACCATTTGCCGGTGAAAGGGCAGGGCCGTTTTTATGCGTTAAAGGGAATAAGTCCTGATGACGAATTAGCCGCCTTACCTGAAGGTATTAAGTTGCAAGAAATTATCAAGCTTCGCGTGCCTGAATTAGAAGGCGAAAGACATCTGGTGATTTTGACAGCAAATTAAGTTTGTCTTACATCAATAAAACGGTCACAAAGCGGATGTTTAATAACGGTAAAAATAAGCAAGCTAAGTAGTTTGGTTATTTAATCGCTTTTTACCGGAGTTTTACACCCCGGCATCATCGGATTGACCTTTTGGCTTTAATCCGATGTGAAATAATCACTTTTGAAATTGAATTTACTTTAAGTGGCCGATATTTTTGATGTAATCAGATTGTTTTTATTTGTTATAAGTTTGTGAAATAACCGCCGGGTAATTGATTTTTGCTTTTAAATTAAAAATAAACTCAATTAACTGCATGTTTTTTAAGTGTATTAATAATAAAATAGCGATTAGGATTATCTAAAGCCTGCAAATAAACTTGTGCGAAAATAGCAATTTTGTGATCTCGCGCACGCATATTTGTAGAGTGGTGGAATAAGTCGACAGCCGATTTGACGGTATTAAGGGCTATAGTTTCCTTATGAAAATAGCTCTAAAAAGGTCAAATTAAATAATTGTTCACCTTTTCGCTACTTATCCATTGAATTCGTTTGAGTGGCCCGTATAATTTGCACGTTTTTTGCTGCTTGACTCCTTTGGCGTTAGGCAGTGTTATACGGCATTCAGCATACCTCCAGTTAGGTACGAGAGAATAAACGTCATGTCTGTGTCTTACTCCTTATACGATAAGAACGGCGGGAAAGTAGCGAGAAAGCTGTTAATACTGCAGCTATTGACGTTTGTCCTTCTCAGTGCAGCATTTGGGTTTAAAAGCCTGTCGTGGTCGACCTCCGCTCTGATGGGGGGGATGGCTACCTGGTTACCGAATGCACTGTTTATGCTGTATGCGTGGCGCCAACAGGCGCAAACAACGGTCTCTGGACGAGTTGCGTGGTCTTTTGCCATCGGAGAAGCGCTGAAAGTTGTGATTACCATAACTTTGCTGGTTATCGCGCTGGGCCTGTTCAAGGCTGCTTTTGCTCCGTTGGGTTTGGCCTATTTATCTGTGCTAATCACGCAGATAGTAGCTCCGGCCGTAATTAATCGGTCGTAACCGTAGATAACCGTACTTAACTACTAAAGGGTAAGAGGCATCATGTCTGCATCAGGAGAAATCTCTACTCCACAAGAGTATATCGGTCACCATCTGAAACAACTTCAGGTCGGGACGGGATTCTGGTCGATTAACATCGATTCGATGTTTTTCTCCGTGATCCTCGGGGTACTCTTTTTGGTTATTTTCCATCGCGTCGCCAAAAACGCCACCAGTGGTGTTCCCGGTAAACTGCAAACGGCTGTAGAGCTGGTTGTTGGTTTCGTCGACGGCAGCGTGCGTGACATGTATCACGGCAAAAGCAAAGTGATCGCGCCTCTCGCACTGACTGTGTTCGTCTGGGTGTTCTTGATGAACCTGATGGATTTGCTGCCTATCGATCTGCTGCCATACATTGGCGAGCATGTTATCGGTTTGCCAGCTCTGCGAGTTGTGCCTACCGCCGACGTAAACATTACGTTGTCGATGGCTCTTGGCGTATTCATTTTGATTCTTTTCTATAGCATTAAGATGAAAGGTGTTGGCGGTTTCGTTAAGGAACTGACAATGCAACCCTTCAATCATCCGGTTTTCATTCCGATTAACCTGATTCTTGAGGGCGTCAGCCTGCTGTCCAAACCAGTTTCACTGGGTCTGCGACTGTTTGGCAATATGTATGCGGGTGAGTTGATCTTCATCCTTATTGCTGGCCTGCTGCCGTGGTGGTCACAGTGGATTCTAAGTGTGCCTTGGGCCATTTTCCACATCCTGATCATTACATTGCAAGCCTTTATCTTCATGGTTCTGACGATTGTCTATCTGTCGATGGCATCTGAAAAACACTGATTTTTCTTTCAACAATACTGCGTTTTAACTGAAACAAACTGGAGACTGTCATGGAAAACCTGAGTATGGATCTGCTGTACATGGCTGCCGCTGTGATGATGGGCCTGGCGGCAATCGGTGCTGCGATCGGTATCGGCATCCTGGGTGGTAAATTCTTGGAAGGCGCTGCTCGTCAGCCTGACCTGATTCCTCTGCTGCGTACACAGTTCTTTATCGTTATGGGTCTGGTCGACGCCATCCCGATGATCGCTGTTGGTCTGGGCCTGTACGTGATGTTTGCTGTTGCCTAACTCCGAGTTCGCTCTGAGTTAAACGATAGACATCAACTAATTCACTTTGAAAGAGGCATTGTGCTGTGAATCTTAACGCAACAATCCTCGGCCAGGCTATCGCGTTCGTCCTGTTTGTCTGGTTCTGCATGAAGTACGTATGGCCGCCAATTATGGCTGCCATCGAAAAGCGTCAGAAAGAAATTGCTGACGGTTTATCTTCCGCAGAACAAGCCAAAAAAGAGCTGGATTTAGCGCAAGCCGATGCGACCGACCAACTGATTAAAGCCAAAGCGGAAGCCCAGGTGATCATTGAGCAAGCCAACAAGCGCAGAACTCAGATCATCGAAGAAGCTAAAACTGAAGCTGAGCAGGAACGTAACAGAATCGTGACGCAAGCGAAGGCAGAGATCGACGCAGAACGTCAACGTGCTCGTGAAGAGTTACGTAAACAAGTCGGTATTTTGGCTATCGCTGGCGCCGAGAAAATCATCGAACGTTCCGTGGATGAAGCTGCTAACAGCGACATCGTTGATAAACTGGTCGCTGAACTGTAAGGAGGGAGGGGCTGATGTCACAATTTACTACGGTAGCTCGCCCCTACGCCAAAGCAGCTTTTGACTTTGCCGTTGAGCACCAAAGCTTGGATCGCTGGCAGTCAATGCTCGCGTTCACGGCTGAAGTCACACGCGATAAACAGATTGCAGAATTGCTGACTGGTGCTGTTGCACCAGAAGCGCTTTCTAAAACTTTTATCGGCGTATGTGGTGAACAACTCGACAAAGCGGGTCAGAACCTGATTAAGGTTATGGCTGACAACAAACGTTTACGCGTTCTTCCTGAAGTGCTGGAGCAGTTTATTGAACTGCGTGCAGCACTGGAGGCGACCGTTGAAGTAGAAGTCACTTCTGCCAACGTTCTGTCTGAAGAACAGCAGGCGAAAATCGCTGCTGCGATGGAAAAACGTTTGTCTCGCAAAGTTAAGCTGAATTGCAAAATTGACAAGTCTGTTCTTGCCGGGATCGTAATCCGTGCAGGTGATATGGTGATTGATGGCAGCGTTCGCAGTCGTCTTGAACGCCTGGCAGACGTCTTGCAGTCTTAAGGGGACTGGAGCATGCAACTGAATTCCACCGAAATCAGCGAACTGATCAAGCAGCGCATTGCTCAGTTCAATGTGGTGAGCGAAGCTCACAATGAAGGTACTATCGTTTCCGTCTCTGACGGGATCATCCGCGTGAACGGCCTGGCCGAAGTCATGCAAGGCGAAATGATTGCGCTGCCGGGTAACCGCTACGCTATCGCCCTGAACCTGGAGCGCGACTCTGTAGGTGCCGTAGTCATGGGCCCTTACGCTGACCTCGCCGAAGGTATGAAAGTAAAATGTACTGGTCGTATCCTGGAAGTTCCAGTTGGCCGTGGCCTGCTGGGCCGTGTGGTTAACACCCTGGGTGCTCCAATTGATGGTAAAGGTCCGGTTGAAAACGACGGTTTCTCTCCTGTAGAAGCTATCGCACCGGGCGTTATCGATCGTCAATCCGTTGACGAACCTGTTCAGACTGGCTACAAGTCAGTTGATGCCATGATCCCAATCGGTCGTGGTCAGCGTGAACTGGTAATCGGTGACCGTCAAACCGGTAAAACTGCTCTGGCAATTGATGCGATCATCAACCAGCGCGATTCCGGTATCAAATGTATTTACGTCGCTATCGGTCAGAAAGCTTCCACCGTTTCTAACGTGGTTCGCAAACTGGAAGAGCACGGCGCACTGGCTAACACCATCGTTGTTGTTGCTACCGCATCTGAATCAGCTGCGCTGCAATACCTGGCACCATATTCTGGTTGCGCGATGGGTGAATACTTCCGTGACCGCGGTGAAGATGCCCTGATCGTATACGATGACCTGTCTAAACAGGCTGTTGCTTACCGTCAGATCTCCCTGCTGTTGCGTCGTCCGCCAGGTCGTGAAGCTTACCCAGGTGACGTGTTCTACCTCCACTCCCGTTTGCTGGAGCGTGCATCTCGCGTTAGCGCTGATTACGTTGAAGCATTCACCAAGGGTGAAGTGAAAGGTAAAACCGGCTCTCTGACTGCACTGCCGATTATCGAGACTCAAGCTGGTGACGTTTCAGCGTTCGTTCCGACCAACGTAATCTCGATTACCGATGGTCAGATCTTCCTGGAATCAAGCCTGTTCAACTCCGGTATTCGTCCAGCGGTTAACCCGGGTATCTCCGTATCCCGTGTTGGTGGCGCTGCACAGACCAAGATCATGAAAAAACTGTCCGGTGGTATCCGTACCGCTCTGGCACAGTATCGTGAACTGGCTGCGTTCTCACAGTTTGCATCCGACTTGGATGAAGCGACTCGTAAACAGTTGAACCATGGTCAGAAAGTGACCGAGCTGCTGAAGCAGAAACAGTATGCACCGATGTCAATCGTTGCACAGTCTCTGATTCTGTTCGCTGCAGAACGTGGTTTCCTGGAAGACGTCGAGCTGTCTAAAGTGGGTAGCTTCGAAGCTGCGCTGTTGGCTTACGCTGACCGCGAGCACGCTGAGCTTATGCAACAAATCAACCAAACTGGTGCGTACGACAAGGAAATCGAGGGTAAATTCCAATCTATCCTCGAGACCTTCAAAGCAACCCAGTCCTGGTAATACTGAACTGCCCTACCGTTAATTCGGTAGGGCAGTTAGTAATGAGGAGAAGCAGAGATGGCCGGCGGAAAAGAGATACGTAGTAAGATCGGCAGCGTGCAAAACACGCAAAAGATCACTAAAGCGATGGAAATGGTCGCCGCCTCCAAAATGCGTAAAACGCAGGAACGCATGGCGGCCAGCCGTCCTTATGCAGACACCATTCGCAAAGTAATTGGTCACCTTGCGCAAGGTAATCTGGAATACAAGCACCCATACCTGGACGAGCGTAAAATCAAGCGCGTTGGGTATTTGGTCGTGTCTACCGATCGCGGTCTTTGTGGCGGCCTGAACACTAACCTGTTCAAAAAGCTGCTGACAGAAGCGAAAGGCTGGGCTGAGCAGGGCGTCGAGGTTGACTTGGCTCTGATCGGTTCTAAAGCCGCATCTTTCTTCGGTTCCGTGGGTGGCAACGTAGTTGCCCAGGTTACTGGCATGGGGGATAACCCTTCCCTGTCAGAACTGATCGGTCCGGTAGCAGTGATGCTGCAAGCCTACGACGAAGGTCGTTTAGACAAACTGTGCATTGTTAGCAATAAATTCGTCAATACCATGTCTCAGGAACCAAGAATCGTGCAGTTGCTGCCACTTCCGGCTTCGGAAGAAAACGGCGAGCTGGCGAACAAGTCCTGGGATTACCTGTATGAGCCAGACCCTAAAGCGCTGTTGGATGTCCTCCTGCGTCGCTATGTAGAGTCTCAGGTTTATCAGGGCGTCGTAGAAAACCTGGCCAGCGAACAGGCCGCGCGAATGGTAGCGATGAAAGCCGCCACCGATAACGGCGGCAGCCTGATCAAAGAGCTGCAGTTGGTATACAACAAAGCTCGTCAGGCCAGCATCACTCAGGAACTCACCGAGATCGTCGGGGGAGCCTCCGCGGTTTAAGCTAGGTTTACGAATTACGTAGAGGATTCAAGATGGCTACTGGAAAGATTATCCAGGTAATCGGCGCCGTGGTGGACGTCGAGTTCCCTCAGGATGCAGTACCGAAAGTGTACACTGCTCTTGAGGTAGAAAACGGTACCTCCAAGCTGGTGCTCGAAGTTCAGCAACAGATCGGCGGTGGCGTTGTTCGCTGTATCGCAATGGGTACCTCAGACGGCCTGCGTCGCGGTCTGAAAGTGAACGACCTGCAACACCCAATCGAAGTACCAGTAGGTACTGCGACTCTGGGTCGCATCATGAACGTATTGGGTGAACCAATCGACATGAAAGGTGAAATCGGCGAAGAAGAACGTCGTGGTATTCACCGTGCTGCTCCTTCTTACGAAGAGCTGGCAAACTCCCAGGAACTGCTGGAAACCGGTATCAAGGTAATGGACCTGATGTGTCCGTTCGCCAAGGGCGGTAAAGTCGGCCTGTTCGGTGGTGCTGGTGTTGGTAAAACTGTAAACATGATGGAGCTTATCCGTAACATCGCGGCTGAGCACTCAGGTTTCTCTGTGTTTGCAGGTGTGGGCGAGCGTACTCGTGAGGGTAACGACTTCTACCACGAGATGACTGATTCCAACGTTATCGACAAAGTTGCACTGGTTTACGGTCAGATGAACGAGCCACCGGGTAACCGTCTGCGCGTAGCGCTGACTGGCCTGACCATGGCGGAAAAATTCCGTGATGAAGGCCGTGACGTTCTGCTGTTCATCGATAACATCTACCGTTACACCCTGGCGGGTACCGAAGTGTCTGCACTTCTGGGCCGTATGCCATCTGCGGTAGGTTATCAGCCAACGCTGGCGGAAGAGATGGGTGCTCTGCAAGAGCGTATCACCTCTACCAAAGACGGTTCAATCACCTCTGTTCAGGCCGTTTACGTTCCTGCGGATGACTTGACTGACCCATCTCCAGCAACCACCTTCGCCCACTTGGATGCGACCGTGGTACTGAGCCGTCAGATCGCCTCTCTGGGTATCTACCCAGCGGTAGATCCACTTGACTCAACCAGCCGTCAGCTTGATCCGCTGGTAGTAGGTCAAGAGCACTACGATGTGGCGCGTGGCGTGCAGTCTGTACTGCAACGTTACAAGGAACTGAAAGATATTATCGCAATTCTGGGTATGGACGAGCTGGCTGAAGAAGACAAGCTGGTTGTATCCCGTGCGCGTAAAATCGAACGTTTCCTGTCTCAGCCATTCTTCGTTGCTGAAGTATTTACCGGCGCTCCAGGCAAATTCGTACCGCTGAAAGACACCATTCGTGGTTTCAAAGGCATTATCGAAGGCGACTACGACCACCTGCCAGAACAAGCGTTCTACATGGTTGGTCCGATCGAAGAAGCTCTGGAAAAAGCCAAAAAACTGTAATGCTCTCCCTTAGGGGATAAAGAACGTTACAGTATTGAGAGAGGAAGGTGACATGGCTGAAAAAGCTTACCATCTGGATGTTGTCAGCGCGGAAAAGAGAATGTATTCCGGCCTGGTACAGAAAATCCAGGTGACGGGTAGCGAAGGTGAACTGGGTATTTTCCCTGGTCACGCCCCGCTGCTCACCGCCATCAAGCCTGGCATGGTGCGCATTGTTAAAGAACACGGCGAAGAAGAGTATATCTATCTCTCCGGAGGCATCCTTGAGGTGCAACCGAACGCGACGACCGTGTTGGCTGACACTGCAATCCGTGGAGTAGACCTCGACGAAGCGCGCGCGCTTGAAGCTAAGCGTAAAGCGGAAGAACACATTAATGGTTCTAACGGCGACGTCGACTATGCTCGGGCGTCTGCTGAACTGGCCAAAGCGCTCGCGAAACTTCGCGTGATCGAATTGACCAGGAAAGCGGGTTACTGATTGGCGAATGCCGAATTAGTAATAAACGCACTGCCAGTTAAAAAGCGACCTTCGGGTCGCTTTTTTTTTACCTTTAAAAAAGCCAGTTTTTCAGCATCTTCTTCATTCAAAAGCGGCCACTTCAATGAAATACTGTCTACTATTGGAGACACTTTTAGGGCGTTTCCTTTCGGGTCGCTTACAGAGTGTTCAACCCTTGCCCCATGCGGCTTGTGGGTAGTTTTTATTGAAAAATATGTAGTAATCCGACCGGCTAACGGGTTACTTTTGTCAATCAAACTGGATTTGTCAGGTTGCTTATGTCTAACAGCGCATTAAGTGTCGTGATCCTCGCCGCAGGCAAGGGCACACGCATGTATTCCAATCTTCCCAAAGTACTGCATCCGCTCGCCGGAAAAGCGATGGTCCAGCACGTCATTGATGCAGCGACGCGCGTGGGCGCCAGCAATGTGCATCTGGTATATGGCCACGGCGGTGATCTGCTCAAGCAGAATCTGGCCACCAGCGATCTGAACTGGGTATTGCAGGCTGAGCAATTGGGTACCGGGCACGCCATGCAGCAGGCGGCGCCACACTTTGCCGATGACGAAGACGTATTGATGCTTTACGGCGATGTGCCGCTGATTTCAGTCGATACACTGAAAAAATTGCTGGCTGCAAAACCTGAGGGCGGTATTGGCCTGCTGACCGTCAAGCTGGACGATCCTACCGGTTATGGTCGCATTGTGCGTGAAAACGGCAACGTTGTAGGCATCATCGAGCAGAAAGATGCCTCCGCCGAGCAACTGAAAATCAACGAGATTAATACCGGCATTTTGGTCGCTAACGGTGCGTCATTCAAGCGCTGGCTGAGCAAGCTTTCCAACAATAATGCCCAGGGTGAATATTACATCACTGACATTATCGCGATGGCGCACCAGGAAGGCCACCAGATTGCCACTGTGCATCCGGCGCGCCTGAGTGAAGTCGAAGGCGTAAACAACCGTCTGCAACTTTCCCGCCTTGAACGCGTTTATCAGCAAGAACAGGCCGAGCGTTTACTGCTTGAAGGCGTGATGCTGATGGAT
>CAWUIY010000107.1:0-13627 GCA_963922555.1 uncultured Serratia sp.
GCCCAGGGTAGGCAAGATCAGTGCTTCACGTCCCGGAGTCAGGTGGCTGCGATTAAGCTTGGTGCTGATCTGTACCGTCAAATCACAGTTGCTCAACGCCTGCTCGGTGCGTGGCGTATCCGGTGCCGCTGCGGCGAGATTGCCACCCAGCGCGATCAGCACTTTGGCTTCGCCACGTAACATCGCTTCAAGCGCTTCTACCGTGTTATGACCTGGCTCACGCGGTGGGGTAAATTTGAAATGATGCTCGAGGCTGTCGAGCAGCGGTTTCGGTGCTTTTTCATCGATACCCATGGTGCGGTTGCCCTGTACGTTACTGTGGCCTCGCACCGGGCAAAGGCCTGCACCTGGTTTACCTAATTGCCCGAACAGCAGTTGCAGGTTAGTGATTTCACGCACGGTTGGGACCGAGTGCTTATGCTGAGTCACGCCCATTGCCCAGGTGCAAATTACCCGTTCGGCATTCATGTAAATTGTTGCGGCTTCACGAATTTCAAACTCGCTCAGGCCGGATTGGCGGGTGATCTGTTCCCAGCTAGTTTGATCGACGATATCCAGATATTCATCCACGCCGTGACAGTTCGCGTCGATAAACTCCTGGTCAAACAATGCAGGTTCGCCAGAGGCAATGCGTTGGCGATGGGCCTGCAGCAGCACTTTGACCATGCCACGGACAGCCGCCATGTCTCCGCCCAGATTAGGCTGATAATAGGCCGAGCTGATGCGACCGGCTTTCGGTGTGACAACTTCCAGCGGCTTTTGTGGATCGGCAAAGCGCTCTAACCCGCGTTCGCGCAGAGTATTAAAGCTCACTACTTTGGCACCGCGATCGGCGGCATGGCGCAGGCTGTGCAGCATACGCGGGTGGTTGGTGCCTGGATTTTGACCAAAGACAAAGATGGCATCCGCCTTGTCAAAATCATCCAGACGAATAGTGCCTTTACCCACACCAATGCTTTGTTTTAAACCCACACCGCTGGCTTCATGGCACATGTTCGAGCAATCGGGAAAATTATTCGTGCCAAACATGCGGCCAAAGACCTGATAAAGATATGAAGCTTCATTACTTGCACGGCCTGAGGTGTAAAAATCGGCCTGATTAGGGCTTTCAAGGCCGTTAAGGTGGCTGGCGATCAGTGAGAAGGCCGCATCCCATGAAATTGGCTCGTAGTGATCGGTCGTGCGGTTATAGCGCATTGGATGGGTCAGGCGACCCTGATATTCAAGAAAGTAGTCACTTTGCTCGCGCAGGGTAGACACGCTGTGTTTGGCAAAGAATTCGGGTTCGACGGCTTTGCGCGTGGCTTCCCAGCTTACCGCTTTGGCACCGTTTTCACAGAAGCTAAAAGTACTGTGGTTATCATCACCCCATGCACATCCAGGGCAGTCGAAACCGCGGCCCTTGTTGACGCGCAATAAGTTACGCAGATTGGAGAGGACTTTTTTGCTGTCGAAAACGTAACGGGTGGTCGCTTCCAATGAACCCCAGCCACCGGCCGCGCCAGTATAAGGTTTGATCTCGGATTTAAATTTCATTTTAGGTCTTCGCAGGTGAGAGTCTGACAACCCCGAGCAGTACCTGTTCGTGATTGTTAAATTTATGTCACAATTTTATGAGTGATTTTCGAAGCCGTCTAATCGAATGTAGTGATTATGGGATAGAGCGCATCAATGATGGCCCCATTTTTCGCAGGGAGATTTGGAAATTGTAAGCAAATGGTTTCATTGTGAAACTTTCAGCAAAAGACTAATTGTTTAGCTTCTCAATTATTTGATGCAACCTATGCCGCGAAAGGTACAATTCGACCTTACCCGGCTGCCCCACTGATTCGGGTTAGGCTGACAATAAAAGTGCGTTTGAGGATGATTAAGTGAAGCGTTTAGTATTGAGTATTTTGTCCGGAGTAATCTGTGTTTCTGCCAGTAATGCATGGGCTGTAGCACCGATCGATTTTCAGGTAGTGCCACCCAGCATTGATGCTGCTTCTTATGTTCTTATGGATTACGCTACCGGCGATGTACTGGCTTCCGGAAATCCTGATGAGCGCCGCAACCCTGCGAGCCTGACAAAATTGATGACAGGATATGTCATCGACCGTGCTCTGGATCAGCATAAAATCAGCATGGATGATGTCGTTACCGTGCCTCAGGAAGCCTGGGTAGCCGGTAATAAAGTCCTGGCAGGTTCTTCACTGATGTTCCTCAAGCCTGGCGATCGCGTGACCGTTCGTAACCTGATCCAGGGGATTATCATCGATTCTGGTAATGACGCCTGTGTCGCAATGGCCGATTACGTTGCCGGAAGTCAGGATGCCTTCGTCGGTATCATGAACCAGTATGTGCAAAAACTGGGCCTTACCAACTCGCATTTCGAAACCGTTCACGGTCTTGATGCGCCAGGCCAGTTCACAACATCATATGATTTAGCCAAGCTCTCCCGCGCCATTATCGGCGGAGAACCTGAGGAATATCATATGTATGATGAAAAATCCCTGACTTATGACAACATCACTCAGCAAAACCGTAACGGCCTGCTGTGGGACAAAAATCTTAACGTCGATGGTTTGAAAACCGGTCATACCGAAACCGCAGGCTTTAACATCATCGCCTCTGCGACCGAAGGCAATCGTCGTTTAATCGCGGTTGTGATGGGCGGTAAAAGCTCGAAAGGGCGTGAAGAGCAGGCGCGTAAACTGCTGACCTGGGGCTTCCGCGAATTCACCAGCATGCAAGTGTTTAAAGCAGGCCAGAGCGTTTCTACCGAGAAAGTCTGGTTTGGTGACAAGCCACAGATTAAAGTTGGCAGCCTCGATGATGTTTATCTGAATATTCCGCAGGCGGACAGCGAGAAAGTTAAAGCTCAATACGTGTTGAACAATCAACAGATTGATGCGCCGCTGACCAAGGGACAGGACGTTGGCACCATCAACATCGTTGATAATGGCAAAATTATCAAAACCGTGCCATTAGTTGCTTTGGAAGATTTGCCGAAAGGCGGCATTGTTAGCCGCGCTATCGACTATATTAAGTTGAAGATCTAATCAACATCCCTAATAAATAACCTGCGCAGCGTCGCAGGTTATTTATTTGTATTCTGACTAACAGGTTGTTTATCTCTTTTACAGCCAAGAACCTTTAGTGAGGCTACCAAAACAGGTAGCGCGGGTTTTTGCCATTCATCGTTATTGTCGATTCGATCGTTCACCTCTGTCAGAATTTGTCTGTATGATAACGGCGGGCATTCACCGTTACCGTTGTTTGAAGCCGATTGAGTCGCCGCCGCCATAAATCCAATGCAAAGTTGTCGCTGTGCATCGGCTGCTTTGGTTCCTATATACTGTGCACCATTAAAACATTGACGATAAATATCACCAATTGTTGGTGTAGTGGTTGCAACGTGCTCTCCCTGAGCGGGAACGATGGTGCGGTCTAGCGCATCGTCCGCTTGTGCAACCTGAAGAGAGCTAAATGAAATGAGCAATGTGCCTAATATAATATGCTTAATGTTAGTAGTCATATCTCACCACTCTCAAAGGGGGAACGTAAAACTTAACTCTATAACGTAGTTAAGTAAAGATCGTCCTTGCTGTTCAACGATAAACTTTTCTCATTTTTCATCCCTGATATACTTTCATCAATAATTCTAATGGGATTGCTCGTTTTATGGACATTAAACAGCTGCAGTATCTCTGTAATTTAGAAAGAGAAAAGCATTTTGGCCGTGCGGCAGAAGCCAGTTTTGTCAGCCAGCCGACCTTGTCAATGCGCTTAAAAAACCTCGAGAAGGAATTAGACTTAAATTTAATCAATCGCGGCAACAACTTCGAAGGCTTTACTGCCGAAGGTGTCAGAGTATTAAGCTGGGCACGAGAGATTGTGTCGGTTTATGAAGGATTGAAGCTGGAAGTGGCTTCGCTGAAGCAAGGACTGAGCGGCACATTGCGCATTGGCGTGATGCCGCAGTGCAGCATTTCGCTTGCGGCGCTGCTAAAAGGCATAGGCCAACAGCATTCCGGACTTGAGTACCGCGTCTCGGAGGTCAGCGCCGACCAGCTGATCGAGGCGTTAAGCAGTCACTCCGTTGATATCGGTATCGGTTTTTTTGAGTTTTCTACGCTTAATGAACTGCGATTTCAGTTGTTCCCGCTCCAGGATGGCGGTGTGGATCTGGTGTACCATCCTGAACATTTCCCGCAACTTGAACAGTTTAGCCAGCTTAGCGCCCAGCAAGTGGCCGAGCTGCCGCTGTGTCTGTCCGAACCAAGCCGTTATTTCCGCCGCTATCTGGATAACTTTTTCCGCACCAACGGCCTTGAGCTGCATCCGATCCTTGAGAGCAGCTCTATTTTCCAGCTGATGCAAGGGGTGTTTGTCGGCCTGGGCTGTGCGCTGGTTCCTCGCGGCCATATGATTGATGAGATGACACCTGCGTTAAAACGCTGCCCGCTCGAAATAGCACCGATGAGTCGCCACGCCGCGCTGGTGGTGGCCGAAACGGGAAGGGCGACGCCGTTGGCACAGCATTTCTTTGGCGCAGCAAGCCAGTGGCTGGCGGCACAAAATCAATTGTAAGCAAATCGTTAAGGATGATGCGATTATGCGGGCAATTCCTATTGCGGGCGAGCAGCAGAAACGACAAGCTGGTGCCACTCGTTAAAGTGTTTTTTATAAACTCAGAATGGATGGAGCAAATGATGAAAGCATTTCGTACTCGCATACTCGCCCTGGCAGCAAGTGGACTTTTGATGGCAGGCGGGGCACAGGCGGCTAATAATCTGCTTGGGTCGTTGTCAGACGCGGCAACCCAACAGCTTAGCGGCAATAGCGGCACGGCCACCAACGGCAGTGGTTATTCCATGGGGCAGCTGACTTCGCTGCTCAACGGCAGCAGCAGCAATTTGACCTCTAAAACCAGCACCAACGCGGCAGGTGTTTTGCAGTACTGTGTGCAAAATAACGTCTTGTCGGCAACGAGCGCGACTTCAGTGAAAGACAAACTGGTCAGCAAGCTTGGGATGCAGAATGCTTCAACGACGCAGAAAGCAGACTATCAGGATGGCCTGAACGGTATCTTGCACGCAGGCAATGGTCAGAATGTCGATTTGAATAGCCTGGATACCGGTGGACTCACGCAGATTAAAGAGAAAGTGAAAACTAAGGCCTGTAACGTGGTTCTCAAACAGGCAAAATCCTTCCTGTAATAAGCAGTTGATAATCGTTTGATGTAAAAAGGGCGCACCATGCTGCGCCCTTGATTCTGGCCTTAGCCTTCCGGATAGACCTTCTCTTTACTTTCGCATAAATCCTCGATAATGCACGATCCACAGCGCGGTTTGCGAGCTACGCAGGTGTAACGGCCATGCAGGATAAACCAGTGATGGCAGTCGAGTTTAAACTCGGCGGGTACCACTTTCAGCAGCCGGTCTTCGACTTTTTCAACGGTTTCACCAGGAGCAAAACGGGTGCGGTTGCAGACGCGGAAAATATGCGTATCAACGGCAATCGTCGGCCAGCCAAAGGCGGTATTGAGCACCACGTTTGCGGTTTTGCGTCCGACACCCGGCAGAGCTTCGAGCGCTGCGCGATCTTCAGGAACCTGTCCCTGATGCTGATCGAGTAAAATACGGCAGGTTTTGATCACATTCTCGGCTTTGGAATTGAACAGGCCGATGGTCTTGATGTATTCCTTCACGCCGTCGACGCCGAGGTCCCAGATGGCCTGTGGCGTGTTGGCCACCGGATAAAGCCTGGCGGTGGCCTTATTAACACTGACATCGGTCGCCTGTGCAGAGAGCAGTACGGCAATCAACAGTTCAAACGGCGTGGTGTAAACCAGCTCGGTGGTCGGATGCGGATTGTTTTCACGCAGACGCTCCAGAATGCTGATGCGTTTTTCTTTATTCATCACGCTTTCTCAGTATTGCCCTGTGGAAGCTGATGTGCAGCGCGCGCCGCGGCACGGGCTTTCATTTTCTGATCAATCAGGTATTTACCCGCCAGCAGCATCCCCAGACCAATAAAGGCTCCCGGTGGCAGCATCGCCAGCAGGAACGGGTTATCGAGGTGAATTACCTGCACGCGCAACACTTTGGCCCAGGGGCCAAGCAGCAGATCAGCGCCGTTAAACAGCACGCCAGAACCGAGAATTTCGCGCATGGATCCAAGCACGAACATTGCTCCGGTTGCGCCAAGGCCGGTCATCATGCCGTCAAGTGCCGCCAGATGGATCGGGCTGTTGGCAGCTACCGCCTCTGCACGGCCGACCACGATACAGTTAGTCACGATCAGCGGGATAAAGATCCCCAGCGCTTCATACAGGGCAAAGGCATAGGCATTGATCAGCATCTGCACGGTACTGACCACCGAGGCGATAATCAATACGTAAATCGGGATGCGGATTTCGTTTGGCACCCAGCGGCGAAAAGCGGAAATCATCGCATTGGTGCATGTCAGCACCATGGTGGTTGCCAGCCCCAGACCCAGGGCGTTGGTCGCCGTCGAGGTCACTGCCAGCAGCGGACAAAGGCCGAGCAATTGAACCAGGGCGGAGTTGTTTTTCCACAGCCCGTTAACGATTAATGTTTTTGCTTCACTCATCACGTGCTCCACAAGGGGTGAGGTGGGAAAGCTGCGCAGGCACAGTTTCAATAAACAGTGCGGTACGTTTTACAGAGCGGACCACGGCCCGAGGTGTAATAGTCGCACCGGTAAATTGGTCAAACATTCCGCCGTCTTTCTTAACGGCCCAACGCGGATCGTTGGCACCGTTAATGGTTTGATTGGCGAAACTTTTAATCCAGTCGGAAATTCGCACTTCAATTTTATCGCCCAGACCCGGCGTTTCATGCTGTTCAAGTACGCGTGTACCGTATACCTTGCCATGAAAATCGGCCGCTACCAATAGTTGAATAGCGCCCGAGTAGCCGTCTGGCGCAGTGGTTTCAACCACCGCTGCAACCGGTTGACCGTTCTTGCGTGCCAGATACATGCGGTGCGGCGTTTCGGTACCCAGCGAGTCACTGGTGACGTTGTAACATTCTTGCTGCATGTTGTTGTCATACACGCTGGCAGGAATCACCTGATCAAACAGCGATTTTTGTGACAGCATCGCCTGGTGCGCAATGGTTGGCTTGGTCAACAGGTTAACCAGCGCGGTCATCCCGGTCATCAGTACGCCAAAAAATGCCAGCGTCAGGCCGTAGCGGCGCATTGTTGCAAACATACTCATTCCTTAACGATGTCCGTAAACGCGTGGCTGGGTGTAATGGTCAATCAACGGGACCGTGATATTCGCCAGCAAGACGGCAAAGGCCACGCCGTCAGGATAACCGCCGTAGGCGCGAATCAGCCAAATCAGCAAGCCAATCAGTGCGCCAAAAATCAGGCGTCCCTTCGGCGTGGTGGACGCGGTGACCGGATCGGTCGCGATAAAGAACGCGCCGAGCATCGTTCCGCCGGAGAACAGGCCAATCAGCGGCGGTGAATAACTTCCCGGAGCCAGCCACCAGGCCAGCGTGCCGCAGAAGGCCATCATCACCAGCATGCTCACCGGGATGTGCCAGCTGATAATACGCCGCCACATCAGATAAAGTCCGCCGACCAGGAAGCCGAGGTTGACCCACTGCCAGCCCAATCCGGCGAGAACGCCGCTAAACATTGGCCCATCAAGCACCTGTTTGGCGGTATGACCGGCACGCAGACCAGTTTTGAAACCGTCGAGTGGGGTCGCCTGAGTGATGCCGTCGACGTTTTGCTGCAACTGATAGGCAGTCAAGTTTTGTGAATCGTGCCCACCGAAAATCGTCATCAACGTATCGATAAAGCCGACGTGGTGAGCCTGCAAAGCGTCTGGTGGCAGCCAGGTCGTCATCTGTACCGGGAAAGAAATCAGCAGCACCACATAGCCGACCATTGCCGGGTTAAACGGGTTTTGACCCAAGCCGCCATAAAGCTGCTTTGCGATGATGATGGCAAACACCGTGCCGATCACGATGAGCCACCACGGCGCCAGCGGCGGCAGGCTGACGCCCAGCAGCACCGCAGTCAACAGGGCGCTGTTATCGCCCAGACGTTTGGCAACTGGCATTTTGCGCAGTTGCAATACCGCACCTTCGGCGAGAACGGCAATAATGATCGCCAGGGCAATTTGTACCAGTGTTCCATAACCAAAATACCAAACTTGTGCCGCTATCCCTGGAATACAGGCTAAAACGACCATCAGCATAATTGAGCTAGTGCTCTGCCGATTATGAGTAAAGGGAGAACTCGCGATTCTAAAGGCCATCTATTCCTCGTTCGACATTTCGCTCGACAACGTCTGAGCTTGAGCGGCTTTTCGGGCCTTAACGCGGGCGATCGCTGCTGCAACGGCAGCTTTACGTGGATCGCCTTCTGATTGTGATACTTCTTTTTCAACGGCAATTTTTGGTGACGGTGTCACGGATTGCTCAGTCTTAATGACGGTTTCAGTCCTTGCAGCAGGGGACATTTCTGGCTTGGCCGAAGCCTGGACTTCACCCGCAGCGGCGGCTCTCTTGGCTTTTGCACGAGCAATAGCGGCTGCGACAGCGGCTTTGCGAGGATCTTCCGGCGCAGCCTCTGTGACTGCAACGGGTTGCTCTGCCGCTTGAGCAGGGGCTTCTGTCTTACCTTCACCCGCAGCGGCGGCTTTCTTGGCTTTTGCACGAGCGATAGCGGCAGCCACGGCGGCTTTTCTGCTGTCACCTTCGATGGGCATATCCGCAGGCGTTGAGAGAGGCTCGTTAGACACCGGCACTTCTTCGACATCGGCCACTACGGCGGCTTTCTTGGCTTTTGCACGGGCGATAGCGGCAGCCAGCGCTGCCTGACGCGGATCGGCAGCGGTTTCAGCTTCCTGCGGCTGCTCGACTTTTGCTGCTGCACTGACACGAGGTGTAAGTGCAGCGCTTTCTTCGTCGCTGAGTTTGACCGCAGATTTACTGTGTTTCTCTTCGCGAGCCAGCTTTTCACGTTCCATCCGCAGTTGCTTGGCCTCGAAACGCGCCTTGGCTTCGGTGGCGCGAGTTGCCTCAAGATCCAATGCGCGGATCTCGGCTTTTTCCTGACGGTAATATTGCACCAGCGGAATATTACTCGGGCAAACGTAGGCGCAGGCACCGCATTCGATACAGTCGAACAGGTTGTGATTACGCGCTTTTTCGTGCTCCTGACCGCGGCTAAACCAGTACAGCTGCTGCGGCAGCAGGCCAGCCGGGCAGGATTCCGCACACAGGCTACAGCGAATACAGGCTTCTTCCGGCTCCGGCTCGCCCATTTCCGAGGCAGAAGGTGCCAACAGGCAGTTACTGATTTTAACGATCGGCACGTCCAGAGACGGCAGGGTAAAGCCCATTAATGGGCCGCCCATAATCACCATCTTCTGCTGATTTTGTGGTGCAAACTGGCCTTCGCGCATCAGGTGCGCCACCGGCGTACCTAGTCTTGCCCACACGTTGCCGGGCTTTTTCATCGCTTCACCGGTGAGTGTCACCACGCGTTCAATTAAAGGTTCGGCATCGATAATGGCGCGCTTGATGGCAAACACCGTACCGACGTTTTGCATCAGCACGCCGATTGCAGAAGAGTGTTTGCCTTTCGGCACTTCGCGTCCGGTAAGAATGCGCGTCAGCTGTTTGGCACCGCCAGACGGATATTTGGTCGGCACTACGCGTAGCTCAATCTTCACGCCAGGGTGGTTTTCGCTTTTAATCGCTTTCTTAAGTGCAGCAATGGCTTCCGGCTTGTTGTCTTCAATGCCGATCAGCACCTGTTCCGGGTGCAGCATGTGGCAAAGAATTCGCGTGCCTTGCAGGATCTCGTCGGCGTGCTCCTGCATCAGGCGGTCATCGGCGGTGATGTAAGGCTCACACTCGGCGGCATTGAGGATCAGCGTTTTGGTGTGATCCAGGCTGCCCTGAATCTTGCTGGCGGTCGGGAAACCTGCGCCGCCCAGACCGGCAATTCCCGCCTGGTGAATCAGCTGGTTAAGCGCTGCGGCATCAAGCTGGGTATAGTCTGCAACCGTTTCGCGGTCACACCAGCGGTCTTCACCGTCGGCATCGATGATCACACACAGTTCTTTTAATCCTGAAGGATGCGCGGTGATGTGCGGCTCGATGGCGCTGATCACGCCTGAAGTTGGCGCATGCACGGGTACGGTACGACCCCGACCCGTGGTTAACGGCTGACCTTTGGTAACCCGATCGCCAGATTGCACGCACAGCTCGCCTTCAGGGCCAAGATGCTGCTGTAAAGGAATGATAAAGCGCTCAGGAAGCGGCATCCGGCGCAGCGGCACCAGGCTCGACTGAGTCTTCATTTCAGGAGGATGAATGCCCCCATCGAAGTCCCAAATCTTTTCTTTCTTGAGCGTAGCAAACAGATTGAACATGTTACTCCGCATGAATAATTTGCACAGGAATGGTGTTCATGTCCCATTTCCAGTTTGCGGTGGTGGTTTTAATCGGCAGCATTTCAATGCAGTCGGTTGGGCAGGGGGCAACGCACAGGTCACAGCCGGTACACAGGTCAGTAACCACGGTATGCACCGCGCGCGTTGCGCCAACGATGGCATCGACCGGACAGGCCTGAATACATTTAGTGCAACCGATACAGTTGCTTTCATCGATGTAGGCGATGCGACGTACCGGCACGACTTCAACTTCTTCGCCCATCGGTTGCGGCTCGACGTTGAGCAGCGTTGCCAGCTTGAGCATGACTGGCTCACCGCCCGGTACACATTTGTTGATCTTGTCGCCGTTGGCAACCGCCTCGGCATAAGGTTTACAGCCGGGATAGCCGCACTGAGCGCACTGGCTTTGCGGCAAAATATCGTCGATCTGATCGATAACCGGATTCCCTTCGACCGCAAAGCGGCGTGAGGCGTAACCCAGCAGTAAACCGAACATCAGCGCCAGCGCGCTAAGTGCAGCAATAGCAACCCACAGTTCAAACATTAGAATTTCACCAGCCCGGTAAAGCCCATAAAGGCCAGAGACATCAGACCGGCGGTCACTAACGCGATGGAAGAGCCACGGAATGGAGCAGGGACATTGGCGACCACCAGGCGCTCACGGATGGCGGCAAACAGCACCATGACCAACGAGAAGCCGAGCGAGGCCGAGAAACCATAAAGCGCAGACTGCATAAAGTTCAGCTGCTGGTTAATGTTCAGCAGCGCTACGCCCAGCACCGCACAGTTGGTGGTGATAAGCGGCAAAAAGATGCCCAGCAGGCGATAAAGCGACGGGCTGGTTTTACGCACCACCATCTCGGTAAACTGAACAACAACGGCAATCACCAGAATAAACGCCATGGTGCGCAAATACACCAGGCCCAGCGGCATCAGGATAAAGGTATTAACAATCCACGAGCAGATGTTGGACAGCGTGATGACGAAGGTTGTGGCTAAACCCATGCCAATAGCAGATTCCAGCTTTTTGGACACGCCCATAAACGGACACAGCCCAAGAAACTTGACCAAAACAAAATTGTTTACCAGAACGGTACCAATAAACAGTAAGAGATATGATGTCATGATGTTGGTGCCTAACTATTGTGTAAAAGTCTCTTTAACCCGACGAGAACGCTTAAAATAAGGCACCAGAAGTGCCGTTGCCAAAAGGTGCGATAATAAATTACGTACCGCTAAATTGTCGGTGACCGGTGAAAACGCAAAGGCTTTAACCGCCAGCAATACGGTTACTAATAACCAGACAATATAAAGCTTGGGCAGAGTTTTAACCCGGCGGCAAAATTGCCACAGCACGACCAGAGTAAAGCATCCCATTGCCACGGTGGTGACGACGGATAAATACCACTGTGACGTGAATGCCTGAGAGTTGGTGATTAAATATTGGCGCGATTCAGGCTCAAAAACAGCCATCGAAAACAGCAGCAATGTCAGTGCAACACTCACCAGATTGACAATCAGGTACGCCATTGGAGCCAGTAGCCAGCCGCCAATACGCTGAAAGCCAGAAGTTTCAGACATAAAAAACCTTATTTCTATCAAGTTGATGACAATCCGCGCGTCATATTGCAGGGTTAAGCCCTGTGATTATTAACGGATTTAGACATTCAAGGCGCGATAGCTTAACGCGTGAAAGGATTCGTCGCTATCGTGATCATGTGATTGCTACGCAACAGCGTAAAAAATATCACTTTTCGCTCCAAAAATTAGGAGGACTGCGCGTAAGTTATTCAGCGGTGGGCGGTGGCGGGAAGAGATACGCAACAACAAGCGGAGAGTGCAGCGTTTCAGGGAATCATTCCCCCACAGTGTTAGTGGGGGAACGTTGTGATGGGCGAATAAAATGACAGCGATTGTCAGATTAATCGGCGCACAGTTTGTAATAAAGCTCATTCCAGCGCAGCTGGTTTATAAAGTCAGGCAGGGTGGTCTGGTTATCGATCACCAGTATCTCGATATTGTGCAAGTCGGCATACAGGCGCAGATAGTCGATATTCAGCGCCTGCGAGAATACGGTGTGGTGCGCGCCGCCCCCCAGGATCCAGGCTTCTGCCGCCGTTGCCAATGACGGTTGAGCTTTCCAGATAGCACGAGCCACCGGCAGTTTTGGCAACGGTTTAGGCTGCTCGAGGGTATCGACCAGATTCACCAGCATGCGAAAACGATCCCCCATGTCGATCACGGTGACATTCACCGCCGGGCCCGCCGGGGTAGAGAAAATCAGCCGCGCAGGATCGGCCTTGCCGCCTATGCCGAGGAATTGCGCGTCGAGAATCGGCTTCTGATCGTTAGCAATACTCGGGCAGACCTCCAGCATGTGCGACCCCACTACCAGGTCATTCCCCTGCTCAAAGTTATAAGTGTAATCCTCCATAAAGGAAGTGCCGCCCTGAAGCCCGCTGGCCATCACTTTCATGATGCGCAGCAGGGCCGAGGTTTTCCAGTCGCCCTCACCGCCAAAACCATAGCCTTTTTGCATCAGCCGTTGCACCGCCAGACCCGGTAACTGCTTGATGCCGTAAAGGTTCTCAAAGTTGGTGGTGAAGGCTTTGAAATCGCCCTGTTGCAGAAAGCGGGTCAGGCCCAGCTCGATGCGCGCGGCGTCGATAAGATTTTCGCGTTTATCGCCGTGCAGTTTTACTGCATCGCTGAGCTGATAGCAGGATTCATACTCTTCTATTAATGTATCCACGTCGCCACGAGAGACCTCGTCGATCACGCTGGCTAAATCGCCCACGCCGTAAGCGCTAACGGTGTAGCCAAATTTCATTTGCGCCGCGACCTTATCGCCCTCGGTAACCGCCACCTGGCGCATATTGTCGCCAAACCGCGCGACTTTCAGATGCTGACTTTCATTTTTCGCCGCTGCGACACGCATCCATTGGGCAATTCGACGATGGCTTTCTTTATCTTCCCAATGGCCGGTGACTACGCCGTGTTGCTGGCGCATACGAGCGCCGATAAAACCAAATTCGCGGCCGCCGTGCGCCGTCTGATTGAGGTTCATAAAGTCCATGTCCATGGTGTCCCACGGGATGGTGGCATTGAATTGCGTATGAAACTGCATCAGGGGTTTGTGCAGAATGCTGAGTCCGGCAATCCACATTTTGGCCGGTGAGAAGGTATGCAGCCAGG
>CAWUIY010000108.1:0-13499 GCA_963922555.1 uncultured Serratia sp.
TTCAGGTGTTAGTGTTCTTACGGACGTGAGGGTTCAAGTCCCTCTCTTCGCACCAGATGACTCTTACGAATTCCTCCAGAATACTCGTCCTGAACTCCATAAATTCCCTTTTCGATTTACGTTTTTAAAGCCCACTTAGCTAATATTCAAAGAGTTAACCCCAGCCCCTCTTTAGATCCCTTATCCCGATTACATCAAGTTAAAATTAACCGATACTGCAGCTAACCCCCCTGCCAAAGCCACAAATGATGGTAGCAGCAGATAGTGTCTCAGTTTGCTGTGGAACAGCATGATCAGCGTGGCCAGCATCGCGATAATCACCAGATCCTTTAAGTGGTCCAGCGACAAATTTGCCAGGGCAAGTATGGGTAATAGCGCGCATGGCAATAGCACGCCCCATCCGCTGGACAAACGCTTTCCGAGAGACCAACTGACTCCCCACAATCCGCACGCGGTAACAATTGCTGCAATCATGATGCTGCCCCAAGTTAATTGATAATGATAACTAGTAGCATATAGCAACTTTTCTCATTGCGCACTTTTTTGTTGCACGTTTTATGCTCGCAAAATGTTCGGCTTTGCAAGGAGAGGTAAGGGCGATTGGAAAATAGACCCCCATCAGATTGACCGGGGCCAGGGGGCGTTATTTATGCTGTTGGTATAATGCTTCAAACACTTTTTCGACCGCCACCGCGCCGGGATCTTTTACCCCTTTCAGGCTGTCGCTATTAAGATATGAAGAACGACCGGCCTTGGCTTTTTTCATACTGGCAGTGTCTTTCGCGCCTTGTGCCGCCGCCTTGGCCGCACCTTTTAAGTTTCCAGCTTTTTTATCCAGGGCTTCCAAAGCAGGCTGTAAGGCATCAATCAGCGTTCGGTCGCCCAAGTCGGCACCGCCATAATGTTTCATTCGCTGCAAACCAAACAGCAGGGATTCTGCCAGCTCACCCTTCTCACTGACTTTTTGCCCGGCCGCGGTAAAGAAGATAGACATCAGCACGCCGCTCGACCCACCCATCACCGTCGCAAGACGATCGCCAACAACTGCAAACAATGAGGCTAAATCATCTTGTGGCAGCTTTTTGCCTTCATTAAGCTCGAGAATATCCTTAGCACCCGACGCAAAGGTCGAGCCGGTATCGCCATCCCCCACTTTCGCGTCCAGCTTGTTCAACTCGCTTTCCAGCGCAATCAGCGTTTCGGTGATGATGTTTACAATCTTGCCCACCGCCGCATTATTTGAAGCCTTGATTTTCACCTTCTGGCTAATTTTTTTCGCTTTCTGCACTGGTAACTTTTCGAGCTTGACCAGAGGGTGCCAACCCGCAGCTTCTACCTTGGCCAGCAGTGCTTCTTCAATTTCTTTATTCAGCACAATAGTCGAGAGCGAGAAACCTTTCATATCCAGCGCGCTTACCAGAGCAGCAGGGCCTATCAGGTATTTAATCGAAGCGGAGAGGTCGGAATGCACTAACTCTTTGGTGATTTGATTCATTTCCAGCGGGGAAACGCCGCCAAGATTGTTAATCAGCACGGCAACTTTGTGGCTCTTCTTCAATTCTTTTTGCAGTGAACCCACCAGAGTCTTGACGATCTTTTGCGTGTTATGCGTTTTTAATACCGATACGCCCGGCTCACCGTGAATGCCAAGACCTAACTCAACTGAACCTGCCGCAATGCGATCTTTGACTTCTTCGTCATCATCACCGCCTGGCAAATTACAGCCGTGCATAGCAACACCTATGCTGGAGGTGGCATCAATGGCCTGCTGAGCGATTTTAGTCACCTCTTTCAGGGATTTCCCCTTCTCGGCCGCATAACCTGCCACCTTATGCACCAGTGCGGTACCGGCAATACCGCGAGGCTGTTTATTATCCGGCAAAGCAATGTCATCCGACACCATCACTAAATCGACCTTATAGCCAAGATGCTTGGCCTTTTCAGCCGCCAATCCAAAGTTGAGGCGGTCGCCAGTATAGTTTTTCACTATCAGCAAGCATCCGGCATCACCCGTTACGGCAACAATCGCGTTCAATACCGCATCGACGCTCGGGGAGGCAAAAACGTCACCGCACACTGCAGCTGTCAGCATCCCCTTACCCACAAAGCCAACGTGAGCAGGCTCGTGTCCGGAACCACCGCCAGAAATTAGCGCAACTTTCTTTTTATCCCAGTCGCTTCTGACCACGACACGAATCGCTGAGTCTACGTCCAATTTTGCCAGGTTTTTGAAAGGTGAAGTCAGGATCACTCCTTCAATCACGTCATTAATCAGCGTCTTGCGGTCGTTCATGAAAAAATTAGACATACCGGATGAACTCCTTGTTGTGGTGATAAAAATTCTGTCAAATTTTCATAATGAGTCGTTTTAATGATTTGTTGAAAGTACTTAAAGTCAAACCACTCCAAGCATAGTGAAGAAACTAACGATATGTTTGCTTTATCATTGCAAAGTTATTATTACCGATATTTATATATTATTGCGTGATGGTGTGCACATTGATAAACCAAACAACAACGGGATAAATAAATACAGCCAACAGTAGGGGCGTTCAATATTGACGAAATGAGTCATTCCACATTACTATCCTATCAATAAAAATAATGATTCATATAAAATCATCGCTATTAGTTAATATTAATTAAACCTTAAACGTAAATTAACAAGTCACTCATACTGGATGATTTGAGCTAATCAGAGCGCCCATAATGAAAAAAATCGGCTGTTTTATTTCCAACGGATTTAATATGTTAACACTTTCACGTTTATCCGCCGCGCTGGATTTAGCCAATTCAGTTAGAATGAAAAAAAAGCGCTATCAGCTTAAATTGTTTTCATCAGATGGGGGAACTGTTTATAGCGCCTGCCAACTTCCGGTTGAGTGCAGCCCCGCGACCAGCAAAAACCTATCTTTACTCAATAGCTTGTTTATTATGGAAAACCCAGGAAGCTTTTACCCCACCTGGAATAATATCTCCCTGGCCGATCTAAAGAATGACAGTAGTCATAAGGTAAAATACCTTGGCGTGGAACCCGTTACGATTAAGGGTTTAATTTCTCCACTTTCCTTTTTAGCCTCAGCGGAAAAGGAAAATCAGCGTTATCAGCTTTCTACGTTTGATAACGCAATGCCGAATGTGGATCTAAAAAAAGAATCGGTGTTGATATCTAATAATCATGTTTGGGCGGCAAGCGGGCACTGGGCAGGTATCGATCTGATATTAACATTTATTGAAGAAGAATCCGGTGCGGCTGAAGCCATGCATTTGATGAATATCATTGAACGATTATTTAATAAATATGAAAATAATAGCCAACTTGCGGTATTACAAAACTTCTCCTGTCACGGCAATAGCGAGCGAATTAATTCATCATTACGTTATATCCGGCAAAATCTTTGCAGCACGGTCTCAATCACGCAATTAGCAGAATTAGCTAATCTTAGCGCCAGACAGTTTAGCCGGCTGTTCAAAGAGGAAACCGGCACTTCCCCCGCTAAAGCCATTGCGCAAATTCGTGCCGAGGTTGCTCGTAATCATGTGATTCAGGGGCGGCTGTCACTAGACAAGATTGCCAGCCTGTGTGGATTTTCAGGGGTAAAAGTGATGCGCCGTGCTTTTCTGAAGTTTTATGGCGAATCTCCCTGCTATTTTCGTCAAAAATAACTTGCCTTAAAAACATAAAATCACATTAAGGTAGTACATCGTCTTGAACTCATTCGACAACCTTTTACTTTGCTCAATGTTCTTTACAGAGCGAGACCCAGTTATTATTTATCATGACCAGATACTCTCCTCGTTTAATTTCATGAAAATGGAAGGTCAAAGACTGATCTTTAGCTGCAAAAAAATTCCCTATGTCATGAAGTTCATCACCTGGAGCGATATTGGCGGCTTTAACATAGGCCGTTAAAACGTTAGCGTGCTTGCTAACACGCTCAAGCATCAAACTCCGATTAAGCTGCTTCTTGCCGTCGCGAGTATCATAGACACCAAAAATTGTGATCATATTAGATTTCAACCACAGCGTGATGCTGCCGTTGAACTGGTAATGATTATATTGATCATTGATAAATTCCCCATGGGTGATCTCCATGCTGCAAGGCACATTGGGTAAAGCGTTATTGAGGAACAGTTTGACGCTGATAAAATATCCGGCCAACGTTAATGCCATTGCGGCTGCTAATACATAGAAAAATGTTCGTAAGCGCAAGGCGCGTTATCCTTATAGATGCTCTTTTCACAATAGGCTACCCACATTTTTGGACCGTTAGTTGCGACATAAACCTCGCGCGTCAGGGGCAGAATGCGTTGCTGAATTCGCTGCCACAGCGCTTCAGATACCAGCGCGGTAGGCGCGGCGTAGTAACTGACCTGATCGAGCTGTTTTACCTGCCTGAAGTAAACCGATGAAAAAGAATTTGCCATCATGGCAATGGATAGTGAAATCACCACGGTCATTAAAACAGGCAGATAGAGGGTGGCGGCAGTACCTGAAAACTGACATAGGGGCTTAAATCTGGCTTGAACAGAATGAACATCCTTACCCGTGGCTTGCGGGAGTAATTCTTTGATTTTTTCCGTAAGGCTGTTGTATTGAGGAGCTTCGATCATAGGTTCTGTTGATAGTACGGGTTCGTTGACATAAACGATGCCGTAACGAGGGATCGTCTTAAGGCATGAAGAATTCAGGCCCGCAGCAATAAATTTCCTGCGCAGCATTTTAACTAATTGATGGTAGCTTGATTCGCTGACGACAATGCCCTGTTGATGCCATATCTCATTAATGATGGTTTCTTTTCGCCCGCGTTTATCCAGAATTATTTCAAGTATCTTTTTTTCATTGGGCGTAAGGTGGGTATCACCAGCGGAACTCTCGATACACGAAAATGTTGAATTATAATAAACCCCCTGTTGTAAGGGTATTTTATTAATCCCCATAAATATCCTTAATCCTGTCCAAATCAGTAGAGTTTAATCTCAATGTAGATTCAATAAGTAAAAAGTTCTCATAAGAAGAAGAGGTTATTTGTTTTATCACCTGGAATAATAAATTGATTTGAAACATATCATATCCCTCAGAAATGGGCCATGTAAACGGATCACATTCTCAGGTTTTTATCAGACAATGAAAACATATTACTTACTATTATTTCACACATTTTCTCCAACCTAAAAAATCAGATTATATTCAGATTTAAATCAGCAATTAATGATATAAATATAATGAAAACATCAGATATTAGCGATGAATATGACAATAAAAGTTGAAGTGAATGCTTAGCTTTTTTAATGATGCATAGTGAGGTGAGAGGAAATAATCTTTATTCAGGTTTTGTAGCATGTTAGAGGAAAAAACGTCAGCACGAAATTAATCTGAAAACCCTGAGTAAAACCTGAGTAAACCCTGAAGATTAAATACCGGCTCAAGAGTCTTGAGCCGGTCAGTCTTATCGTTTACGCCAAACTGTGAGTTGTGCCACGGTGTGTTGATGCTTTCTGGCCGTTTCACGAATAACAAACGGAACATCCACAGGCGATTGCACTTCAACAAAATGGGCCGCTAAAAGACGCTGCAATGACTGATAGGTTGTTAGCGCCTCGCCGTTTTCACGCACACCGCCAATCCAGTTCTCTTTCGGCGTGAACTCTTCAAGCCAGGTATAAGGAGATGAGAGCATCAGAATACCGCCGCTGACAACTCGCGTCGTAATGTCCTGCAAGAAGCGTTTAGGATCGCGAAGACGGTCAATAAGATTGGAGGCCAACACTAAATCATAACCCTGATACTGCGGCTTGAGGTTACAGGCGTCGCCCTGCACAAACTGCACGCGTTCTGCCTGTTCTGGCGAAATCCCAATATCAGAAAGGCTTGCCTGACAGTATTGCATCAGCTCGCCCTCTTCCGGCATCAGATAACGGCGCTCTTCGCCGCGTACCAGCGACAAGGCAACGTCGATAAAGCGTGCGGAATAATCCATCCCGGTGACGTTATCGAAGGTGCGTGCCAGTTCGAAGCTGGCGCGCCCTGTCGCACAGCCGATATCTAACGCCGAACCGCGTTTCTCAACAATTTGCTCGGCAATATCAACCAACGCTCGGGCGTAATTGGGCACGTTGAAATAGCTTGGGCCGTATTGGAAATCGAGATACTGCGAAACCAGCGTGTCAGTTTCATAAGGATTTACAGTAACTTTTTCCTGATGCGTAGAGACCACGTAGCGGAAGCCAGCATGCTGGAAGAAATGCCGACGGAAAGCATAACGTGCGGATTTCAGCGCCTCATTGCCGGTGGAGATCCAACTTCCCCCCTTAATGATGGCGTGTTTACCGTCAAAGGTTGGCGTCGAGAAATCGTCGTAAAGAGGGTGGATCTTGAAGCCCTCAAAACCACTGATTGGCGTAGTCGTCCACTGCCAAACGTTGCCTACGATATCAAAGAAGTCACCCTGCGCGAATCTGTCGACTGGGCAGCTCGACGCCCACCAGGCCAGATTGATATTGCCCGGAGCCTGCTGCCAATCGGTTTGATCCCCTTCAACCTGCTGACGCAGCACATACCATTCTGCTTCAGTAGGCAGTTGGATAGATTTGCCAGTCTCGTCGGCCTTCCAGCGACAGAACGCCGCCGCCTCCAGCTGGTTCACCTCGGCTGGCCAGTCCCATGGCATCGCGACTTGCTCAGTCATCAGACGCAATTTCAGATTGGCAGGCTCAGTGACCGAGCCGACCCAAAAGGTTGGCATTTCAGCTTTGGAGAACGACAGCCAGCCCTGGCCCTCTTCATCCCACCATGTAGGATCCTTGTAGCCACCTGCCTGCACAAATTCGAAGAACTCGGCATTGCTCACCAGCATTTTACTGGCCTTGAATGCAGCTACCTGACACTCGAGGCTACCGTATTCATTGTCCCAACCGTAAGTATCGTCAGTTTTACCGAGCGTGATCGCGGTTTCCGACAATGAGACCAAAGAGTTGGCCGGAACCGCAGTGCGATCGGTGCGTGCACGCTGGCAGGCTGGCCACTGCGACTGTGGCTGCAACCATTCAATCGGCAACTGACGCATCAGCACGCTTGAAGTCTCGAGATGAATACGCTCATGCTCAATGCCCATCAAGACAATCCACGCCGGGCTTTCCCAATCCAGCGGCAGCGTGATCGGCATAGTTTCTATCAGTTCAACCACACGGCGATGCACCTTGCCACGATAATCACGCAGCTCGGCGACAGACGGCCAGTCGTAGTGGCTGTTATCCAGATCGTCCCAACTCATCTCATCGACGCCGATCGCCAACATAGCCTCAATATGGGAGTCGACTCGCTCATCGATAAGGCCAGCCGCCATCAACTTATTGATATAGAAGGTGGCAGTATGGCCGAAGTAAAAGATCAGCGGGTGCCGCAGGGAGATCGCTTTGGTGAAATAGGCGCGTTCGTCAGCCAGGCATTCGAACAGGCTCTCGTATAGTCCCCAGGTCTGGTTAAAATAACTCAAAATTTCGTCGCGTTTTTTCTCAACGCTGTCACCGCTCAACAACAGGGTGCGTGTTGGCTCAGGTAGACCGGCGTTGACCGCTTTGTTACTTGCCATTGTTATTCTTTTCCTCTGTTTTATTGCTTGACCAGGAATAAGTGTAGCAGGCTGATAACATCGTTATGCCTGAACTTGCTAAGGTTATGTGCCTGAGAGCTGAAGTCATTGAAAGTCTTTTTTACTCATCATCAGTAAAATCAATACGCTGGCTAAAGAGGGATCGTATGGCTTTGCCACAAAGATTTACAGGATCTATGAAAGGCAGGCGATGTTAGTGGCTTGGGGTTTAGATTTAGGCTAACTGCTACATAAGGCAGAAGGAATCAGCGAGGCCTATTTTTTTCGAAAATAAACTTTCTATTAATTAATCTATTTTATTATTTTTTGATAAAACATCACCTTCGTTGCAATCATCAGATTAATAGCTTCAGTATCTTATATACAAAATAATCAACCAATAAAAAAACCTCTATATATCCCATTACTAAAATAACATCAGAATCAAAAGGCAATTAAAAACAATTCCAGCTTATATTAAAAAACTATATTTAAATTAGAAAATCGAAATTAAATTTAAAAACAATTTCCGTTAACCCCTCTAAACCACACTTCATCTATTTCCTTAAATTAAATAAAAAATATAACAAAAAATAATCACGAGAAAATAAAATCATATTTTTCATGACGATAAGCAATATAATTTATTCCTTTAAATCTACTACCATTGATTAATTCCAGAAGAGGAATATCATGAGACCTCAAACCCCCACTGACATTTATTAGTCACGCACATATTTCGCCTAGCTTCCGTCGTGACTTTACAGGAAGTAAAGTGGGGAGATTTTTATCTACAGCACACATAACTTCCAAATTGCAAATAATGAGATTGACTATGACTAATAGCTTCCAGAGTGAAATTCCGAAAGCGCGAGTGAATATTAAACTTGATTTACACACTGGCGGAAGACAGAAAAAATTCGAGCTTCCTTTAAAGTTAATGATAATAGGTGACTACAGTAACGGCAAAGAAAAACGCCCACTATCGGATCGAGAAAAGATTAATATAAATAAAAATAACTTTAATAATATACTCACCGAATACTGTCCCTCTTTAAATTTAACAGTAGAAAATACTCAGTCAGAAAGTCAGTGCAAAGAAAATATCTCTCTTCAATTTCTCGAAATGAAGGACTTTGAGCCGGAGCAGGTTGCTCGCCAAATTCCGCACCTGCGATTGATGCTCGCAATGCGAAATTTGCTGCGTGATCTCAAATCTAATCTTTTAGATAACGCAACCTTTCGCAAAGAGCTTGAGGTGATCTTGAAAGACGATGCCCTGAGTGAAAACTTACGCAATGAACTGGCAGGACTCGTCCCTCACAACGCTTAACACTGCATAAACCAGATTATCTGAGAGGATGCCATGTCTGTTATTACGGAAAATACGATTCAAAATAAAACTACCACGCTAAACAGTGGAAGCGCTGAAAGTGTGTATACATCTTTATTTGAAAAGATAAATCTGACCCCAGTCTCTTCTTTAAGCGACGTTAATTTTTTTCAAGACACACAGGCCTTATCTGATGTCACCACTGACGAGCGTGTTACCGCTGCCGTTCAGGTATTTCTTGAACGCCTCAAACAGTCTGGTCAAAAAATAGATCGCCTGGACAAGACATTATTAGATGGTCATATCGCCATGCTGGACGAGCAAATCAGCCGTCAGCTAGATGTAATAATGCATCATCCTGATTTTCAGAAAGTCGAGTCCGGCTGGCGAGGTCTCAAGTTTCTGATAGATCGCACTGATTTTGGCCAAAATGTCAAAATCGAACTGCTTGATGTGTCGAAAGATGATCTGCTTCAGGATTTCGAAGATTGTCCTGAAATCGCCCAAAGCGGAATGTATAGGCACGCCTATATACAGGAATACGATACGCCGGGCGGTGAACCGATTGCCTCGGTTATCTCAAACTACGAATTCGATGCCAGCCCACAAGACATCGCTTTATTGCGCGATATATCTAAAGTTTGCGCCGCTGCGCATATGCCTTTCATTGGCGCTGTCGGTCCAAAATTCTTTCTGAAAAACTCGATGGAAGAAGTAGCGGCAATCAAAGACATCGGCAACTACTTTGACCGTGCGGAATATATAAAATGGAAATCATTTCGCGATTCCGATGACTCTCGCTACATAGGATTGACCATGCCTCGCGTGCTGGGTCGCTTACCCTATGGACCCGAGACGTCGCCTGTTCGTAGCTTCAACTATGTCGAAGAAGTCAAAGGCCCAGATCATCAGAGATACCTGTGGACTAACGCCTCCTTTTCCTTTGCAGCCAACATGGTGAAAAGTTTCATTAAAAATGGCTGGTGTGTGCAGATCCGTGGCCCTCAAGCGGGTGGCGCAGTGAGCGATTTGCCTATCCATCTTTATGATTTAGGGACCGGTAATCAAGTAAAAATACCGTCCGAAGTCATGGTCTCCGAGACTCGTGAATTCGAATTTTCCAACCTGGGCTTTATCCCACTCTCTTATTATAAAAACCGCGACTATTCATGCTTCTTTTCCGCCAACTCTGCACAGAAGCCAGCAATTTATGATACCACCAATGCCACTGCCAATAGTCGCATCAACTCTCGCCTGCCCTATATCTTCCTACTGTCACGCATTGCTCATTATTTGAAACTTATTCAGCGCGAAAACATTGGCACGACTAAAGATCGTCGCCTCCTCGAACTTGAATTAAACACCTGGCTCCGTTCTCTGGTAACAGAAATGACCGATCCCGGTGACGATTTACAGGCCTCGCACCCATTACGTGACGCCAAAGTCACTGTTGAGGATATCGAAGATAACCCCGGCTTTTTCCGGGTGAAACTCTACGCGGTCCCACATTTCCAGGTAGAAGGCATGGACGTTAATCTTTCGCTGGTTTCCCAGATGCCAAAAGCTAAGGCATAACGGAGACAGAATGAAAATTTATCGTCCCCTTTGGAGTGACGGAGCCTTTCTTGCTCCACAACAGTTCCAACAACAAACCCGTTGGGATGCCTATATGGCAGATTGTATTGCTCGAATGGCCCTTGCCCATCCATGGGGAGTGATTAATGCCTCGTTCGACAAAAGTTCGTTGGCTATTTCCCGCCTCAATGCGTTGAGCCTGAAAGTGCGTTTTGCCGATGGCACGCTCATCGATACAGAATTGGCCGACAATTTGCCGCCTACCTGCGATCTCTCTATGGTTGCGGACCGAAAGAGTGTTGAGGTGGTGCTTGCTTTACCGCTGCTTTCTGCCAATGGCGGCAACCTGAATGATGGGCAAGACAGCGAGCGCCCACGGCGATGGCTACAAGAATGGGTTACTGTTCAAGAGCTTGCTGGCCATGAGCGCAGCGAACTGGCCGTGATGCGCTACGCAATAACGTTACGTTTTGCTCATCAGGAAAACGGCGCCTATCTAATTTGTCCGGTTTTGCGATTACAGCGTGATGCTCAAGGTCAGTGGCTACAAGATGAAAACTTCATTCCGCCCATATTGTCTTTAAGTGCAAGCCAGGGGGTACTAAGCTCATTGAAAGACCTGCTTCACCGACTGGAAGCTCGTCGACGTCGTCTGATGGCCCTTCGCCGCGAAAGCAATGAAAGAATGGCCGATTTTGCCGTGGCTGATGTGTCTTTATTCTGGCTGCTAAATGCATTAAATAGCGCAGAGCCAGTATTGCATGAGCTTTATCAGTCACCTTCACGCCATCCTGAAATATTGTATCGCGAGCTAGTCCGCCTTAGCGGTAGCCTACTGACCTTTTCTCTGGAGCATAAAACCGAAGATATTCCTCCCTATATTCATGAAACTCCGGAGCTCGTTTTCCCTCCACTTTTTACCCTGCTTGATGCCCTGCTTGAAGCGAGCCTGCCGTCGCGGATGCTGTCGATTGAACTTACTCGCAGTGGCCAATTCTGGACGGGTTCCTTGCTGGATCTACGTTTGCGTGAACAGGCGGACTTTTATCTTTCAGTTCGTTCATCGATCCCAAATCATCTTTTACAAACCCAGTTTCCCCTGTTGTGTAAAGCGGGAAGCTTTGAAGATGTGTCTGATGTTGTCAATGTTGCACTTAACGGAGTTGGCTTAAAGGCACTTTCCCATGTACCCGCAGCAATTCCTCTACGCCTTGAAAATCAATATTTTGCTCTCGTTCTAAATAGTCCAGTTGGGCAAGCTATGCTGGATGCGGGCAACTGTGCTTTCTATACCCCCGCTACTTTGGGTGAAATCAAACTCGAACTCTTTGCGGTATTACGCTCATGAGCCAAATCAATATCTCGGTGGTTGACAGGGTGTTTTATCCTTGTTGGTTGATGGTCAGCCAGTTACGTAATAACCATGAAATTGCAGATGGTGAGGCTCTTTATCTGCGTGCCTGTGAGTGGATAGACACGGCACGAGAATCCTTATTGCAAGCAGGTTTTAGCAGTATTAGCTGCGATCATATGCTTTATACCCTTTGTGCCCTGCTAGATGAGAGCGTGCTAAACCGCGAGAAACAAGACAGCGGCTACACCCAATGGCTGCAAGATCCACTTCAGGCCCGCTATTTCAATACTCTCAATGCTGGTGAAGAACTCTGGGAACGTATTCGGACCGCGCTGAAAGAACCTACGCCCGACACGGCAGTGCTTACCTGTTTTTACCGTGCACTCTCTTTGGGATTTGCCGGTCGATATCGCATAAAAGGCGATGAACGACGGGAAGACATTGTCCGCAAATTGAGTCAGCTCGCCCCTCCATTCATCACTGAACAAGAAATGCCTCTGGTATCGCGATCGCCCCAGTTATGCATGGGTCGGAGGAGTTATTGGTTGTGGTGGGCAACGGGTTCGCTCGCCTTGTTCGCACTCTGGTTGACTCTCTCAACTATCTTGACGCACATGCTGACGCAACTGTCAGGGATCCAATAGCAGATGCGCGGATCAATGCGGTTAATAATGCTACTTCTCTGGACATGCCTGGTGCTGTGGCTAATCCTGGATTTTTGGTCATTAAATACCAACAGTCAGATAGCATTTATCCTGCTCACCATAACAGTCTCAACTGTAGCCGGACACTTCCAGTGGCGTACATATATCCAGAGCAAAGACGCTTGCAGATGCTTTACCGATTTGACACTGCCACCAAAAGATTTTCTGGGCGCGGTTATTTTGGTTTGTGGTAACAGTGAGGCGCTCTTTCCATCATCTCAGCCTTTTCGAGAAACTCGCCAGGGCTGGTATCTACCTGTAAAAGCACCAGAATTGTTGCTCACTGCCGTACAGTTTTTGTCGGCTGAACGGCCAATGCTCCTAGATCAAACTTCAATTTTGTTAACCATCATCCCTGAGCAACATCTTAACCATAACGACTTTATACAATATCTACGAACATGGCAGCGCGGGATCACACCCTGTAAAAGATGGCTTAAACAACGGGTGCCTCTATGGATTGGTATTTGGGTTTCACCTTTTGCAAACTCATGCGGACAGGAAGAGCGCTGGTATACAGTCACTTCCTTTCAAAAAAGCATTCGGGTCGAGGAAGCTGGCTCTGGCTCTGGCTCTATGTCATTGATGGAATGGAACCAACAGCAAGGCGTGAGTAACAGCCAGGAAATAATCTGCACCACGCTGTGGATGGAAAGCCTAAGATCATGGTATGTCTCTAATGTAAAAAGCATTCTTACACTACATCAAGGAGACCTCCCACCTCTATTCCCCTACCTGTGGGTAATGTGTTTCACACCAGTTAATGGCATAACTAATAATCTTTGGCAGAAGCATATTGCCAGCGTTACCTCGCTGCTACCCCAGGTACTATCCACTTCAACCTGTCTGCCATTGCCAGAAACATTGTTGCCTTATTTTCCCCCCAGCAACGGCATCTCACGGTTGATACAAATCCTGCAATGGCCAGGCATTCTCGTGGG
>CAWUIY010000109.1:0-13485 GCA_963922555.1 uncultured Serratia sp.
TAACTGTAAATACCTTCGGAATACACTCAGAGTTGTAGTTGTCTATAAAGAAGTCGCAAAACTCACTATCTCTAACAGGTTGAGGAATTTTTGTTATTTCAATTTCGACCTTCCAACCATTTTCATTCCACTGGTCGAAAGTTTTACCTTCAGGCCTTGGTGATGGAAAAACATCTTTAGTTGCTTTCGCTACACAAACAACTTGGCTATCGAGATGACCAAAAATGATGTCACCCTGCTTGACCTTGGCGACTGAAGACCAGCCCTGATTGACAATCTTTGCGCCTTTTTTGTTGATGGTAAATTGTGGGGCCCAAAGAAATTTATTTTTAAAAACCTCTTTATGGCTCGTTCCTAAGTTAACCCAAAAAAAATTCATCCCTAGCTCGCTGTTATCAGTGAAAGGCCTAATTGCCGTTTTACCTAATCATATAAGTAAAACTTTAAGTTAAGTCATTTTCAATCAATAACTAGTGATACGCTTAGAATGTTAAATTTGGACAACTTTTAAACTGCTAATCCCCTCCAATAAACCTAAACTAAAGCCTTACTCTTCCCCATTAACTTCCCAGCCAAGCCCCCCAGACGCATAAAAAATCCGGAAACATAATATGCTCCGGATTTCTGAATTTTTTCAAATCGGCAATTCGAACTTAACACGCTGGCAATGATACAACTCACCGTTGAATCATACGTTTAACTTACCGTTTTGTGCATACCGTTTGATTTTATGTGTATCGGTTAAGAAGATTATTTATAGATTTCAGCTGAACCAGAAACGTTATTTTGACCCAATGTAGAAATGATTTGGTAAGAACGCGCGCCTTCTTGTGTCGCTTTTGCTGCTAGTTTGTCGTGCAGCGCATTAAAGTTACCACTATCTACTGATTCACTGATCGTACCAATACTATGTTCACCAGCAGGAGCCGAATTTACTTCAGTGGCAGCAAAAGTTGCGAATGAAGCAGTAGTTAGTGCAATAACAGCAAATGCTTTAGTCAGGGTTTTCATAATTTTTTCCTTTGTAACTAGTTAATTTAGTTTAAGTGATCTGCGCTAGCGATATTAGTTATCGTTCGTTAATTAAATATTAGACCCTGAGTAACTTCTGTGCAACCCGTTTATGTAACAGACGTTAACTAATTGTGCTTATCTTTATAGACCGGGAATTTTGTGGTGTAAAACGCTTGCCTGAAGTGAATAATAGAAAGGAATTGAGCAGTCTGAATCAACATTCATGGTGAAATGGCACCAGGCTGAACCACATTAATAGGAGTTCTTCAGTGCGGGAAAACCTTTTTATACATAGTTTTAAACAGGAATCACGGTATTTTCAAATTCCTGAAATGCCAAGCCAGTAACTCATGATCAGGATCCCGACTTCATCAAAAGACACCCCTATCTTTAAAATAGAAACATACGCTTACACACAACCGCTATCGATTTTTTTTCATTTTATGTCAAAAAAACCCTAGAGCCTGAACCTTCGAAGTAGCTCGTTGTTAATGACCAAATACTTAAGCAATTGTAATGATTGGATAAAAAATTCAATCACCAATAGACCTATAATTAAAAGGTTTTTTCGGATGTCACCGATACTCCACCGCTTCTAAACACGTTAGCAAACAGAGTCGTGTCAGCTATCTCCTTTTTACTCAAAATCCTTGTTATATTCCTTTCCACATTGATGTTAAAGGGATTTTAAGATGGATACCGCGTTTCTGAGTTCTATGGACTCACAAGGGAAGCGAGAATTCGAAAGTAAAATGAATGCATTTCAGGGGGACGTTTCCCTTGCGGCAGCAAGGCTTTCCATTGATCCCCGTTTACGGCTTGAATACTCAAAGCGAATAAAGCTTATGTCGAATGAGCTTAAAGCAAAAGCCAACGTTGGATTGATTACCTGGGATCAAGCAACAAAAGAGGCTCAAGCTACTCAAAATCTGATAATGGATATGATTAGGACTCGCAGCACCCCGCTCGGAAAAGCGATGGCCGATCGGCTTAAACTCTCGGGCAAGACATTTAATCAACTCGTTGCTAACAAAACAGTTTTAATGTTTGGTCGCCAGGCTAATTTTAATAGTTTATCTGAAGTACAGAAAAATCAGGTTTACGCGCGCCTGGTTGAATCCGCGGGTAGATCCAATGCCAAAGTGAATCTGCAAATGATGAGGCTTTCTGCTGCCGGAAAAGGGCTCATCGTGCTTTCGATCGCTATCTCAATTTACGAAGTTTATAACGCACCCGATCAAATGAAGGAAACAGCCAGGCAAGCATCAATATTAAGTTCTGGTATAGCCGGAGGATGGGCTGGAGGGGCAATGGCCGGATTGATATGTGGTCCTGGAGCACCGGTGTGCGTTCTTATCGGAGGTTTCGTTGGTGGTGCCTTAGCGGCATGGCAAATGGGGCGGCTTTGGGGATGAACATGGGATTGTCGAATGCAATATCACTGGGGATTATCAGCGAAGGCAATGAAGTCATGTCGGCTCAATGCGACGTATTGTTAAATGGTATAAACACTGGGATAAAAGTAACAGGAAAGGTTCTTGAAGCTTCATTCAGAGTCTCGCCAAATCGCTATTTGCTTTTCATTACCGATGATATCATTTTCGAAGAAAGCCTTAACATTACTCTGATAGATATTAATTACGGCGTTCTCGAAAGTTTAGATCTTGGCGGCCAATATGTAACCGGTTCATTTGAAGAACTTTTAATCAAATCAAACTCGATAAAATTTCGTTTTATCGGAGATACGGTGTGGACAGTTGAACCCCTTGCATTTCCATCATTAAGAATGCCTTTCAACGATCCACGTGGCGTGAAACGCTCTTTTGGCTTAAAAAAATACTTAAACATTTCTGCAAACCCCTACCCGGCACGCGCTAACGGTAGAAGATAAAGATCCCGGCAAGCCTCCACCTCAAAGTGCAGGCTAAGGTGAGATTGCTGAGACATCAACACCCGACACCCCTTCTATTTCAATATGAATTAATTATCCGTTACAAGGCTGCTTCAAAGTGCAGCCCTGAAAATCACCTTAACTCACTGAATTAAAAGTTTTTTAATCAATCTTCACTTTGTCTGAAAATGACAGTTTTGCAACCTCATACCCTCTTTGTTGATTGCCCTGCCAACGTTTCAACTATAACGTCAGATCTGAATATTTATATTATTTTTCAATTACATATAAATATTTTATATCTCTCATCTAACTTATAGGTATCATCAATATGACAAAGAATCACAAGCAATCATCCAGGCTAGTTACTCATCTGGCGGCAAAGGTTTTAAATGATCCTAATGCCTCGCTAACAGAAAAAAAGCTCGCAGGTTCAGTGCTTTCACAATCTGGAACGGATAATCAGACTGGGAAGGAAATGCAAACACTCGCCTCGGCGGCGCTCAGAGATCCCAAATCAACGGAGGTCATTCAAACATTAGCGGGTTCAGTTGTTTCGCAATCAACTAAGGACCGATAATTCATCCATAGGCCGTAGCCTGTTAAATCGCATTCACAGGCTCGGCTTTTAAAACTCACGATGTAGTAACCTTTGGCAGTTAACAGGTGGGTGGAGGGGTAACGTCCCTACAAATGATTTTCATTAGCAATGCTGATGCCAAAACGGTTGCTCGAAGCTGCTCATGCCCTCTCCTCTCATGGCATTTTTCCACTACCCCTACGATAGTGGCTCCTTTATAAGATTAATAATCATCTCAATACCAGGAGAACGGCGATGTTTTCACATATCACTTTAGGCGTTAATGATTTTGAAATGACATTTTCTTTTTACAGTGCCGTGCTCAATCCTCTCGGCTTAAAGCTTCGATTCTGCGATCGCAGTGTGCCTTGGGCTGCATGGCAACCTGCCGAAGGTGAACGACCTCTTTTTGTCATTACTCGCCCTGTAAATCAGCAACCGGCTTCAGTGGGCAATGGGCAGATGACGGCTTTTCTTGCACCGTCGCGCCAGGTCGTTGATGAGATATATTTAACAGCGATCTCCATGGGGGCGCAAAGTGAGGGCAAACCGGATCTGCGCCCCGGCTATCACCCTAACTATTACGGTGCCTATTTCCGCGATCCAGAGGGTAACAAGCTTCATGTCTGCTGCCACCAGCCTGAATAACGAGTGTCATAATGGTTGCGATACCCTCCGTGTCAAAAAGCCCTGAATCAATAGTTTCACTTGACCCTCTCTGCGCCCCAGCGTAATCATCTGGGCAAAATTATTGATGATGAACTGACTGGGGTTACGATGGACAAGTATCAGCTGCAAATGACCGATGTTATTGATGAAGAGACCAGGAATATCATCGGTGAAGGACTGGACGACTTCAATATCAACACTGCCGGGATCCAGGATCGTCAGACATTAGCCATTGTTATTAAAGATGCAGAATCGGGGAAAGTACTTGGTGGCATGCTAGGACGCTCTTCCCTTGGGTTATTGTTTGTCGAACTATTTTATTTGCCAAAAGAGCTGAGAGGCTCCGGGCTAGGCAGTAAAATACTGCGCCAATTTGAGCAAGAAGGCATAAGGCGTGGATGCTCCTCCGCGGTGCTTTATACTTTGAGTTTTCAGGCACCTGACTTTTATGCCAAACATGGCTGGCAGCGATTTGGCGAAGTTCCATGCTTGCCTGAAGGCAGCAGCAGAGTATTTATGAGTAAACGCTTAATTACACAATAGTCATACATTCCTCATCTTTTTTAAGCGAAAATCAGCCGAAATTTGAGAAGGATACACAGCCCATGCCGGTTAAATCTTTTACTGTTCTTTTTTCAGCTTTAATCACCTGTCTTAGCCTGCCTGCCAGCGCCTTCGCTGCGAGTGAAACGTCAGCTAACCCGGAATTACAAAATCTTCAGTTGCAGCAGGCGGTTATTCTCAGCCGACATGGCGTTCGCGCGCCAACCAAGCAAAGCAAAGAGATGAAGGATCTTGCCGGTCAGGAATGGCCAAAATGGCCAGTAAAAGCGGGTAATCTTACCCCTCGCGGGCAAGAGCTGGTCACGCTGATGGGCACATACTACGGTGATTATTTCAAAAAACAGGGGCTGCTGGCGGCCGATCAGTGTCCAGCGGAGAACGAACTATTTGGCTGGGGAGATACCGATCAGCGTACTCGTTTAACAACGCAGGCTCTTCTGAAAGGCATTGCGCCACACTGCCACTTCACCGCTAAAAATCAGACTGACCTTAAAAAACCGGATCCAATTTTCCATCCTTTGAAAGCCGGGATCTGTACGCTGGATAAAGACACTGCGCTCAAGGCCATTGATAAAGCAGCCGGAGGATCGCTGGTTGCTTTGGATCAAACCTATGCTCCGCAGATCAAGCTGATGAGTCAGGTAATGGATTATCCGCAATCTCCCTACTGTTTGCAGATGAAGCAAACCGGGCAGACCTGCAGCGCGAACATTGATATTCCTTCATCTGTGAAGATAAAGAAAAAGGGCACCGAGGCAACACTGGAAGGCGGGATCGGCTACTCATCTACCTTTGCAGAGAATTTCCTGTTAGAAGATGCGCAAGGGATGCAGGACGTGGCCTGGGGCCGCATTAAAGATCAGAAAACCTGGGATTCACTGCTCGAGTTGCATAACCTGCAATTCCGCTTGATGTCGGGCACGCCGTATCTGGCAAAATCCAACGGCACGCCTGTTCTACAAGTTATCGATAGCGCGTTAGGAGCCACAGCTCAGGTTTCTCCAGGATTTACCTTACCCGCGGGCAATAAGGTCTTAATCCTCGGTGGGCACGATACGAATATCGAAAACGTGGCGGGTTCATTGGGGCTGAGCTGGACCTTGACCGATCAGCCTGACCAGACGCCACCTGCCGGTGCGCTCATGTTTGAACGCTGGCAGGACAAGACGACCCACAAGCAATATGTTTCATTGAAAATGGTTTATCAAACTCAGGATCAGATGCGTTCCCAACATAAATTGACGTTGAAGCATCCTCCGATGAGCGTAGCCGTCAGCATTCCTGGCTGTGAAAATATCGGCGAAGATAAACTCTGCTCCCTCGATACCTTCCATCAGGTCATTGAAAAAGCAGAGTTACCGCAGTGTAAGATTTAACCTGCTTCATGGCTGGATAGCATTTTAGTTATCCAGCCAAATCATTTCAAAACAGTCGAGATCGCTCTGCACTGATTTCGAAAAGTACTTGCCTTTGGAAACCACGCTGAATCCCTGCTTTTGATAAAACCCCACTGCGTTTGGCGTTGATGATAACGTCAGTTGTGCAATGCCTAGCTCGCGAGCCTGTTGCTTAATGGCATCGATAATTGATGCTGCCAACCCTCTGCCCTGATATTCAGGTAAAGTGAAAATAGCCTCGACGTGCCCGGTTATCAGGTCAAGATAACCACATGCGCAAGGCACCTCACCGTCTGAGCAATCTATGATAAAAACCTGATTTTCAGCGACAACCTTGTTCATTCCGTCAGGCATTTTTTCAGGGGTAAAAGCATTTAATATTGCAGGCTCGTAAACATCGACACACCCGTGTCGCAGCGCACGATTTCGTAACTGCCATAATCCTTGAGCATCTTCTGGCGTGGCTACTCTTATCTTCATATTTTCCCCCTTGTATCCCAGACAATGTCGCCCTGCATTGCGGCGAAAACGTTATATTTCTATGGTTCCGTTTGTTCAAAACGGTGCATTAACCTGTTTTTATTCTGCATATTTAGTTAGCCCTGTCTGTCAGGTATTCTCATGAGCTATTAATAAAGATGGTATGCATATTGCGAATTTTGCAGCAGTTAGCCGTTATTTTATCCTGAGGAATATCTGATGAAAAAAAGCGCGTTGTTAACTTTACTGGCTCTGGCCTCGTTCAGCTCACTGGCGAATGCCGAATCGGTCCTGCGCTTTGGTGTTGACCCTACGTTTGCCCCTTTTGAAACCAAAGCCCCCGACGGCAGTTTGGTCGGCTTTGATGTGGACTTGGGCAACGCGATTTGCCAACAGCTTAATGTGAAATGCCAATGGGTTGAAACCGGCTTTGACAGCATTATTCCCGCTCTGGACGCTAAAAAATTCGATGCCGTTCTCTCTGCTATGTCAGTGACGCCGAAACGTCAGGCGCAGGTTGATTTCTCTGACATGCTTTACCATATTCCAAGCGTGTTAGTCGCCAAAAAAGGCAGTGGTTTGTTGCCTACGCCTGAAGGGTTGCAAGGCAAAACCATTGGTGTCGCACAGGGCACGATTCAGGAAGCTTACGCACAGGCGCTATGGCAGAGCAAGGGGATCAACGTGGTTTCCTATCAGAATCAGGATTTGGTGAATCAGGATCTGGAGTCAGGTCGGATCGATGCCACCCTGACCAATGCCGCAGCGGCACAGACCGGTTTTCTCGATACGGCCGCGGGTAAAGATTTTGCGTTCAGCGGCGGCATGATAAATGACCCGAAATACCTCGGTGCGGGCACGGCAATTGGCCTGCGTAAGGGTGATAAGGAACATCAGGAAATGATCAACAAGGCGCTGGCCGCTATTCACCAAAACGGGATCTTTGAAAAAATTGAGAAAAAATACTTCAGCTTTGAAGTCTATAATAAAAAGCCTTGATAGCAGCTCATTGCTTGTGGATGACCGGTTAATCGCAACCTGATAATAAGGAGATAAGGATGCTGCAAGGCTACACTCAGCTTCCAGATTTTAGCTTTCAACGCGAACGCTTTCTCGCCGCAGCACGTGATGCTGGGGCGAAAATCACGCAGTATCCTCATCCCCTGAAGGGTCCGCAAGGTGAAGCTCTTGCAACCGATGTCGCCGTGCTGGGTAACCCGCTTGCATCACGCCTGTTTGTGGTGGTTTCTGGCACCCACGGCGTCGAGGGATATTATGGATCGGGCGCCCAGATCGACTGGTTGAAGGCTAATGCTGTCGACACGTTGCCCGCTGATACCGCCGTGGTCATGATCCATCTGATCAACCCGTGGGGCACCGCGCACCTGCGACGGGTGAATGAAGATAACCTGGATCTCAATCGTAATTTCGTCGATTTCACTCAGCCGTTGCCCGCCAACGATCGTTATGAAGATTTGCATGATATTTATCTGAGTAAAGATTTGAATGGCCCTGAAAGAGCGGCTGCAGACGATCTGATAGATCACCATTCTCAGCAGCTTGGCTGGAATGAGGTGAAAAAGATCGTTGAGGCTGGCCAATACCGTCATCCGGACGGGATCTTCTTTGGCGGTAAGCAGGCAAGCTGGTCAAACCGAACGCTACTGGAAATTATTCACCACCATTTAGCACACGCCAAAGCCATTATTAGCTTTGATCTCCACACCGGGGCAGGCGCTTACGGACACCCAATGCTGATGGCAATTTCGCAGAAGGTCTATCCCTCACTGCAACAGGCCCGTGAGGTGTTTGGTCCCTGGCTGTACGTGCTGATCACCGGCAAAAATATTGGCAGCGACACGGGGGTGACAGCGACCGCGACGGGTTATCTGTCGCAGTTTATGCTCGATAATCTGCCTGAGACGCGCCTTATTCAGCTGGTGATTGAATGCGGCACTTACGACGGTGAAACCATGCATCACCTGGTGCGTGACGATCACTGGCTTCACCTTTATGGCGATCCGCAAAGCCCGCAGGGCAAGAAAATTAAAGGCGAACTGTTCGAAGGATTTTATCCGCAGGATCAAGACTGGCAGCAGCTGGTTCATCTGCGCACCCAGCAAATATTTAATCGTGGATTCGACGCGCTGGCCGCACTGTGAAAAAAAGGAATTAAGATGACAACTTTGAATCATTTTGGACAACCGATAGGCGATGAAGTCCCCGAATGGCAACCCCGACCGCTGCCGGAACGCACCACGCTTGAAGGCCAGTACTGTTATCTGGAGCCGCTGGATGTCAGCAAACACAGCGAATCACTGTTCGATGCCTGGCACAGCATTGATGACGATCGCGACTGGACCTATTTCTCGATCGACCGCCCGGCAACTCAGCACGAATGCGACACCTACATTACAAAAATTTCGAGCCTTAAAGATCCTCTATATTTCGCGGTCATTGACAAGGCCACGCAACACGCCATCGGCGGCGTCTCACTGATGCGTATCGATGCCGCCAACGGCGTGGCAGAAATCGGCTGGGTTAACTGGTCGCCGCTGATGAAACGCTCACGTTTTGGCACCGAGGCTATCTACCTGTTACTCAGTTATCTGTTTGATTCTCTGGGGTATCGCCGCTGCGAATGGAAGTGTAACAGCCTTAACGACGCTTCAAATTTAGCCGCCAGACGTTTAGGTTTTCAGTATGAAGGAACCTTCCGCCAGGCGTTGCTGACCAAGGGACATAACCGCGATACCTGCTGGTATTCAATTATCGATCAGGAATGGCAGCCTATTAAAACCGCGTTTAACCAATGGCTTAGCAGTGAAAACTTTTCTGCCGATGGTCAACAGAAACAGAAGCTAGAGTCATTCAGATCGACCGCCGAATAGCCCTGAAACGGAGTATTTATGCCATAAATACTCCGCGTTTAAAGAGTCATTTAACGAGATTTCAGCCGCGGTGGCTGCGGCAATTGTTCCTTTTCGAGCAGGCTTTTCTTACGCGCCACGCCCCAGCGATATCCCGAAATATTGCCGTCGTTTTTCACTACCCGATGACACGGGATCGCCACGGCCAGCAAATTGGCCGCACAGGCTCCGGCCACCGCGCGCACTGCTTTTGGCGAACCTATCCTTTCGGCAACCTGTGAATAGCTAAGCGTTTCTCCTGGCGGAATGGTGCGCAACGCATGCCAGACACGCTGTTGAAAAGCAGTGCCACGGATATCCAGTGGGAGATTCAGTTCCGCTACAGGCTGGTCAACAAACCCCACGACTGTCGCGACGCGGTGCTCGAAATCAGTGTCATTACCTAACAGTTGGGCATGCGGGAAGTGATCTTGCAGGTTTTCGATTAGCGCTTGCGGGCTATCGCCTAGCAGGATCGCACAGATGCCACGCGGACTTTCTGCCACCAGGATGTCCCCCAGCGAGCAGCGGCCGATGGCAAACCACACTGCCACTCCTTTCCCACCGGCCCGATAGGCCCGCGGGGTCATTCCCAGACTCGCAGGAGAATGAGCATAAAAATTGCCATTGGAAGCATACCCGGCATCCAGAATGGCATCGGTGATCGAAGAGCTAGCCACCAGCGTTTCACGTACCCGCTGCTGCCTTTTGGCGATGGCATAGGCACGCGGCGTCAGGCCAGTAAACGTTTTGAAGATACGATGGAAATGCCAGGCACTCAGGCCCACCTGGCTGGCGATTTCTTCCAGTTTCGGCGTCTTTTCGGCATTTTCCAGCAGCCGACAGGCTTGTTCCACCTGCTGGCTATACTGCTGCTGTAAAGACAATCGCCCCTGACGGCAGCGCTTGCAGGGACAATAATCCGCGGCTTCGGCCTGCGCGGCATCGGCAAAAAACTCAACGTTTTGGCGATTTGGCTGGCGCGATGGACAGGAAGGCGCGCAGTAAATACCGGTAGTTTTTACCGCGTAAACAAAATGCCCGTCCGCCTCGCGATTGCGATCGCTCAGCGCCTGCCAACACGCTTCTTCATCGGTAAACAGGGTGTTTTTGCTATCATCTTTCATGATCTTCTCACTCATCAGGTCAGTTCACCCTATCCTGGTCCTTCTGCAGCTTCACAACACTCTGTGGCTTGCTTTCTCATTCCGCTCGCGGACTCTCCGGCGTGCTGAGGATAAGCTGATAAAATGCCAGATCTAACCAGCGATCGAACTTGTAGGCCGCTTGCTTGATGATCCCCGCCTCGGTAAATCCGGCTTTGGTATGCAGCGCGATACTGGCCTGATTAGTGGCATCGATCCCACCGATCAGCGTATGCACCTGCCGTGCCTGCGCCTCGGCAACGATCGCGTCGAGCAATATTTTTCCCAGCCCCTGCCCACGGTAATCTGTGTGAATATAAATAGAATGCTCGACGGAATATTTATAAGCCGGCCAGGCTCGAAAAGTCCCATAGCTGGCAAAGCCTAACAGTTTGCCGTGTTCATCTTCCAGACCGATCACCGGAAAGTTGCCGTTGCGTTTGGCGGCAAACCACGGCGTCATCGATTCCAGCGAACGTTGTTGATAATCATACAGCGCCGTCGAATTAACGATCGCTTCGTTAAAGATCTCCAGTATAGCGCGGGCGTGAAGCTGTTCAGTGCAGTCGATCATTTTCATGGCATTTCCCCTTGTTGATTCCAATTCCAATATAGTAGAATTAATTCCACAAAAGTAAACAAAGGCTGCCCCCCATGTCAATAGATCAATTAATCGCCAGCAGATTATTGCTGTTGCGCAAAAATAAGGGACTAAATCTGGAACAGCTGGCCGAACTTTCGGGCGTCAGCAAGGCGATGATTTCAAAGATTGAGCGTCAGGAAAGCAGCCCGAGCGCCACGCTGCTTGGCAAACTTGCTGCGGGTTTGGGCGTCTCGGTCACTCAGCTGTTATCCGAAGAAAACACCCGGCCAGAACGTTTACGCCGTTTCAGCGAACAGGAAGTCTGGCAAGATCCAGATATTGGCTATTTGCGCCGTCAGGTTTTGCCTCCTGAAGCGCAAAACGGTTTGGAGATGATTGAAGTGACCTTGCCTGCAAAAGCGCGGGTTAGCTATCCGAGTTGGGGCAATAAGGCTTATCTGCAAAGGCTGTGGCTGGTCGAGGGCGAGTTGACCATTCATTACGGCGATGAACATTATGCGCTATGCACCGGCGACGTGCTAAGTTTTGGCGTTGATTTAGCCGTGACTTTTGATAATGTCAGAAATGAAGCTTGCCGCTACCTGCTGGTTATTAATCAAGGATGAGGAAACAACGTGCTTGTGATTAAACCTACCGTTCTGAACAATGCTCATTTAGTCGAGTTGGTGCGCCAACTGGATGCCTATCAAAGCGTGATGTATCCCGCCGAAAGCGATTACAGTATGCCGCTGGCAGAAATGGCAACCAACGAACATTACCCGTTTATCGCCGAAGTTGACGGCGTCGCGGCAGGCTGTGCGTGCCTGTATATTTGCGATGACGGCCTGGCAGAGATCAAACGCGTGTATGTTAATCCCGATTTTCGAGGGCTGGGCATTGCCGATCAACTGATGGCGGCCGTGGAAGCGCAGGCGCAGCAACTGCAATTGCCGAGCCTGTATCTGGAAACCGGCGTCGACCACCTTGCCGCTATTGGTCTTTATCAGAAACGCGGTTTCGTTATCACCGGCTGTTTTGGCGAATACAGCTACGATCCATTGAGCGTTTATATGGTGAAGCCGCTCGCCTACCAACAGCGCGCCTGAACCCGCCTTACAACCCTGCCTGTCGAAGCGCCGCGCTTATCTGATTCAGTAGAGCAATCGCCCGATCTCGCTGGCGTCGATACTGGGTCAACATCATCAGGCCGATTTCCGGCGTAGTTTGCTGTAAATTTGCGGCCAGTTCCTGAAAACCAGGGAAGGCCCCGCCGCGATAGCTCAAGTCATAGTGAAAATCATCGGTGGAACTGTAACGCAGCCGATGAAAATCCGCCACGATGCGCGTCAACAGCGGCTGCCAGCGCGCCGTTTCTGCCACAGCTCGCCGATTTAACGACAACATCGGATCGCGCAGATCCAGCAATCTCTGCCTGATGACCTCAAGATTGAACTGCGGATCCAGCCGGGCCTGCAATTGCTCCAGAGAAGCCAACATCGCAGACAGATACTCATTAGCCGCCAGCGGCAGCGCAGGCTGGTGCAGCAATCGGTCAAGCCAATGGACGTGGATCTGACAGTCGCGCCATAGAATATCCAGATCCACCTTATCGTAAGTGTCGTCCTCCGTGTGCCACCACCAGCCGCCGCCGCTGCCCGGTGAATCGCTGGTTTTCTGGAGTGGAACCTCACGCAACGCGAAATGCAAGGGTATGCCGCTGCCCCAAAATGACTGATCGCCACCCTTGCCTAACGGCGTAATACGCCGCGCCGGTTGCCCGGTTACCGCGATCACAGCCTGGTTGAGAAATTCGTCAGACTCTGCGCCGCTGGCATTAATCACCACCTGTACGGCATCCTTGCATCCCGGCGAATCAACATTAATGTGCGCAACACAGTGCTCGCCAAGTTGCTGACGATAATTGTCGGCATACCAGGTGGAGCCGCCATAGCGCGCGTTGGAATGCCCCGGCCACCAGGCAATTCGCAGCCCGCGCTGCAAGGTTCCAGCCTGCCGGTGAAAATGCAGCGCCATCGCCAGGCACAGCGCATTGCCGGTGGCATTATCCGTCACGCCTTCGTGCCAGGAGTCGTAATGCGAAGACAGCAACACAAATTCTGGCGTTTGCCCGGCAATATCGACCACCGGCAGGCTACAGGTGCGAACGTGCCGATTAAGCACGGTGCGCACCTCTGCCTCAACCCATTGCTCGCTGTGACAGAGGTTCAACAACCGCTGGCCGTCGTGCTGGTT
>CAWUIY010000110.1:0-13316 GCA_963922555.1 uncultured Serratia sp.
GCGGCGTCGTATTCTTTGCTGGTTCCTAAATCGCCGACCAATGTGCCAATACGCTCAATCTCGAGATTGAAGCCTTCTGGCTTAATGTCGCCTAATGCCAACGGCGTAAAATAATCCCAGTCACGAACGGCCAATCTGATAGTAATCGCCACGTCTTTCCCCTTATGTCTGCAAAATTGCGCCTTCACAAAAACTGCATGTCTGAGCGGAGAGTGATCACATTCGTCTAGATGTGATTATTTTATCGCCTCCGTTGACTAAGTTTGATACTAATAGCATAAATTAATATGTACAATAGAATCTTTGTTACTGAACAAATGGTGATTTGATGGGTGAAAGTTTGAAAGAAAAAATGCTTGATGCCGAATGGTTCGCTGGCCATTTGCAGGATCGCTCCATGCGCGGCATTGCGATTGAAACCGCTGCCATGATCCGTTCAGGCGTCATAGAAATTGGCACCCATCTACCCGCCGTACGCGAACTGGCGCAGGCGCTGGGCGTAAGTCCCGCCACGGTTTCTGCGGCCTGGGGACAACTTAGACGACAAAAAGTCATCGCAGGTCGTGGCCGTAATGGCGTATGGGTTTGTGGTGATACGCTTTCCCCTCGTCCGGCAAGATTCGAAAAAATAGGCAATTTTGGCGACCATATCATTGCAGATATGACCCTTGCCTCGCCGGATCCCGAGCTTCTGCCACGGCTTAATCAGGCGTTACTGAGCAGCGTCGAAGCGGATAACCTCAATAGCTACCAGCGCGAGGCTATCTCACAGGTGCTGGTTGATGCGGTACTGCCGAGTTGGCCCTATCCGGCTGATGCCTTCATGGCGGCCGACGGGGGTTTTGATGCGATGAACCTCACGCTGCAAACCCTGATTTTGCAAGGTTCGGTGGTGGCTATTGAAGATCCAACTGCCACGCGACTGCTGGATATGCTGGACAACATAGGCGCGCAGGTGATTGCCGTTAAATGCGATGAATTTGGCCCTATTCCCGACTCACTGCAGTTGGCATTAGGCAAGAATCCCGCAGCGTTTATTTATCAGCCGCGTACGCATTCGCACTGCGGGCACATCGTCAGCCCGCAAAGAATGGCGGCAATGGCAGAGATCTTACGTTACAGCCAGGCGCTGATTATCGAAGATGACGGGATAGGCGAATTGGCGAGCACTGAACCATTGAGTTTGGGAAGCTACCTGCCAAAACGCACGGTGCACGTTCGTTCATACTCGAAAGCCTATGGACCCGATCTGCGGATGGCTGTCATTTCCAGCTCGCATGATTTAATCAAGCAAATCAAATCATTCCGTAATTTTGGTGCCGGCTGGTCCAGCCGAATTTTACAGCATGCACTCGCGTGGCTTATTAACGATCCGGTAACTCAGGCGGGCATCATCGAGGCAAAAAGAGTCTACGCAGAGCGCCGTCAGGCACTGGTCGATGCACTTGCCGTGCGCGGCATTCATTTGCCCCCGCGCGATGGGTTGTCGGTGCAGATCCCGGTTCCCTCCGAGCAGTTTGCGCTGGTTACCCTCGCCGCGCGAGGGATTGCGGTGTTACCCGGCGAACGGAGCCGTATCGGGCCGGGACAGTTTATTCGTGCCAGCACCAGCTTGATGCGCCTCGATCAGGTTGAAACCATTGCCGACGCTATTCTGCTGGCGATGGGGTGATCGATCTTTTTAATGCTACAAATTTACAGCCTGATTCGATAAAATCAGCTCAGTGCGCTGTCTGGCGCACTGATTTATGGAGATGACATTCCTCCCAAACCGCCCTGACCGGCTAATGATGTCTACGCAATCTCGTGAGAGGTTCGTAGCATGACGCCCGGACCTTTCTAAACTTTACCTCTTATATTGAAAGGCATTTATGTTTAACACCTTCCTGGCAGTTTTGATTGGCGGCGGCGTGGGCAGCGTTGCCCGTTGGTATATCAGCCTGAAACTCAATCCCACCAGCTCACTCATTCCCATCGGCACCTTGACGGTAAACCTGGTCGGCGCGTTTATCATCGGCCTGGTGATTGCGCTGTTTAACCGTATGACCCATTGGGATCCGGTGTGGAAGATGCTGCTCACCACCGGTTTTTGCGGCGGTATGACCACTTTTTCGACTTTTTCGCTCGAAGTGGTTTATATGCTGCAAGACGGCCGTTTTGGCGCGGCACTACTGAACATTGCGCTTAATCTTTTTGGCTCCATCGCCCTGACTATTCTCGGATTTATGCTGGTGAGCTGGTACAGCGCACATTAAGCAATATCGTCGTACTGGTTATTCTGCCTAAGAAAAAACCCTCTAAGAAAAAGAGCTGCTGTCAATTGATCGCAGCTCTTTTTGCACCATTTATAATACAATTATTTACCTTCCGCCCTATCTTCCCTATAATTGAGAATGAGCGTTCACACTTCATATCTCAAGCCTTTCACATAGTTAATCTATTGATTTGAGACAAGAAGTTAATATTTACTTGTCAGGTGCCACTATGCATCCCGCTAACCAAACTAAAGATCAACGCGTTTGTGCCCGCAGGGACCAGATCGTCGCCGCTTCACGACTTTGTTTTCGCAAGCACGGATTTCACGGTGCAGGCATGGCTGAGATTGCCAGGATGTCACAACTCAGCGTGGGCCAAATCTACCGTTATTTCGTAAACAAAGACGCCATTATTGAAGAAATCGTGCGACGTATCGTCTTCAAAAAAATACAAATTATGACCGGTGGCGCGCATAACCTGAAGCAGATGGCCAGCAATCTGGCTTATCGCGTGATCGGTGTTCAGAATATTGATCACAGCCAGTTCGACGACTGTCCCGAGCTAAGCCCAGAGCAGAATGAAATCGACCACGCCCTGATGCTGGAAGTGACCGCCGAGGCGACGCGTAACCCCGTTGTGGCAAAAATTCTGCGCGATGCCGAGGCGAAATTATTCAGTGAAGCCAAGGCGATGATGACCCCTTATTATCCCGACATGAGCGAGCAGGAACTGACAGCTCGTCTGGAAATGATGGCCGTGCTTTGTGAAGGCACGGCATTTCGCCGTCTGACTCACAAGCACGCCGATCCCGAAACCTTAAAAACAATATATAACCAATTATTTTGCAAAGTCTTTAATGACTATTCTCCTTCAAACACAGCGGAAAATTAATGAGCGATCATTTAGTAAAAAAGCGCCTGGGCTATGCCCTGGTTTTGGGATCTTTAGCAGCACTGGGACCTCTTTGTACTGACCTTTATCTTCCTGCCTTGCCGACTCTGGCACATGAGTTAGACACCACTACCGCGACGAGCCAGCTCAGCCTGACTTCCGGCCTGCTGGGCTTAGGCGCAGGGCAGCTGATTTTTGGGCCGCTTAGCGACCGTTTCGGCAGGATGCGCCCGCTGTTGCTTTCTCTTTTACTGCTGTTAGCCGCCTCCCTATGGTGTGCAATGGCACCTAATATCGACCAGCTGATTATTGCCCGCCTGCTTCAGGGCATTGCTGGAGCCGGTGGCGCAGTGTTGTCGCGTGCGGTGGCGCGTGATTTGTATAGCGGCCACGAGCTAACTAAATTCTTTGGCTTGCTGATGTTGGTCAATGGATTAGCGCCGATTATCGCCCCGGTACTGGGCGGCGGATTGCTGAGCTTCCTCAGCTGGCGTGGGATCTTTGGCGCACTGGCAACTATCTCGGTGATGCTGTTCATCGCTTCTTACGCCAAACTGCACGAAACGCTGCCCGCGGAACGTCGTTCGACCGGCGGTGCAGTCGCCATGCTAAAATCTCTGGTATTGCTGCTGCGTGAACGCCAGTTTATGGGCCTGTGCCTGACCCAGGGTTTTGTGCTCGCGGGAATGTTTTCCTATATCGGTGCGTCCCCTTTCGTACTCCAGCAGATTTACAGCCTCAGCCCGGTAGCATTCAGCCTGTGCTTTGCGATTAACGGCCTGGGATTGGTGTTTGCCGCGCAGATTTCGACCCGCCTCGCCGCGGTGTGGGGTGAGCTGATGATGGTTAAGATTGGTCTTTCCATTGCCGCCGTTGCTTCTGTCGCTTTAGTCATTGCCGCTGCTATGCACGCGCCGCTGGTCGCTCTGCTAGTACCGCTGTTCTTCTCGATTATTAACATCGGGATTATTGGCCCCAATGCCGGTTCGCTGGCGATGCAAAGCCAGGGGAAAAATGCGGGCAGCGCCTCTGCCCTGCTTGGAGTCTGCATGTTTGCTCTTGGCGCGACTGCTGTGCCGTTTACCGGCATTGGCGGAACCTCGGCGCTGTCAATGGGACTGACCCTCTGTGGCTGCTTCTTTATCGCGATTATGATGTTTATCTTTTTGGCAAATCCAACGTTCCGCAAAAAATCCTGATTGTCATTTCACTGATAACAGGCAAAAAAAAACCCGCATCTGCGGGTTTTTTAGAATTCGGCTAAAGTTAGATAGCGATAACGTTAGCAGCCGACGGGCCTTTGGCGCCATTGGTGATTTCGAACTCTACACGTTGGCCTTCAGCAAGGGTCTTGAAACCGTTGCTTGAAATAGCAGAGAAATGAACGAAAACATCTTTGCTGCCATCTTCAGGGGTAATGAAACCAAAACCTTTTGATTCATTGAACCACTTAACGCTACCTTTAATCTTAGACATCAAACTTACCTTAACGTGAATGTAAAACACAAAACGTGTGTCATTGACAGTACAGCAATAGATTCAGGTTTTGTCCAGAAATCCGATTGCAATAAGCGATAAAGCTCTCACTCTTCGCTTTTGCTCAAACGTATATACTGTGTAATGCCAATTTTGCCGAGCGCGAACCACTCATTTTAGAAAAATGAATCGTCGTCGTCGTCATTCCCGCCAAAGAAGCTGTCATCAGAGTCATTCAGGAAGCCTGAATAGGTGTTGTCGTTATCGTTGCTATTATCGTTGTTGTAGACCGGGTTATCCCAGGCATTGTTGCCGCTCAACAATGGATCTGTTGCCGGATTGAAATTCTCGGTGGTGGAATTTACCGAGTTATCTTCAACGATATTAACAATCTCTGATGGCTGACTGTGGTGGAACATGCCGGTCAGCATATCTGCCAGCACCACACCACCTGCTACGCCAGCGGCCGTTTTCAGTGCACCACCAATAAAGCCTGAACCGATTGGCGCGGCGGCGGCAGGTGCCTGCTGATAAGCCGGAGCTTGCTGATAAGCTGGCTGTGAAGGCGCGGCATTGTTGCCCCAACCATTGTTTTGAGTGCCCGGGATCGGCGCGCTACCCGAAGACTGTGCATTGTTTTGCGGTTGGCTGCTGCCACCGCCGAACAAGCCCGCCAGGAAACCGGTGCTTTGCGGTTTGCTGTTCTGCGCCTGGCTTTGCAGTTGAGCAACCTGCTGTTGCAGCTCCTGAACCTGTGAGTTCAAACGCTTCAGCGCGGCTTCTTGAATGATCATGGCCTGAGCCATGTAATAAGGCGCGGAAGGCTGCTTGCTCACGCAAGACTGGATGAGACGCTCGGCCTCACCGTCACGCGGTGCGGTACTGGATTCTGCCTGTTGTAGACGGCTGAAAAGCCCTTCGATCAAACGCTGTTCTTCGGATTGCATAGAATCACCTTATCACTGTTTATTACTGGCCACGCGAAAGCATGGCCAAGTTGACACCCACACTAATACAAATAGTTTCATCTATGAATTAACTGAGTGTCAACAAATGTGATCGGCGTAAAGTTGTGTACGCTTACTTCTTCGGCTGCCAGCTGAAAATAAAGTTCTTATCCGGCAACTGCGTGAAATTACGCACAATTTCGTGATAAGTCTTGGAAGGATCCAAATCTTTAAATTGCTGCGGATAAATAAATTTCGCCAGATATTCCATGCCGACAATGTTGTACGGATGGTTGTAGAACTGGTGGTAAACCGCGTAAACACGCTGATCCATTACTGCCGGAACCTGCGCCACGCCTGCACGCGAAGTCAGCGCTTTCGCTTCTTGATCGACTTCAGCCTGATTTGCCGTGTAGCCGAATGGCATCATGGTCGTCTGGCCTTTGCCCGGATGGATAGAACCAGTAAAGATATAAACATCTGGCTTCATGCTGATGACTTTTTCCAGCGCAACCTCACCCGTTGCTCCCGGTAACAGCTCTGAGCCAATATTTTTCGCGCCCACGGCTTCAATCAATTTACCCCAGCCAGTTTCGCCGTGCGTAAAGCAGCAGGAATCAGAACGGCCTGCAAGAGGTTCGATAAACACATTAGGACGATTTTTGATTGAGGCAATCGCATCCTGAATGTGCTGATAGTGCGCTCGGTAGAAAGTGGTATAAGCGGAAGCATTCTTCTCTTGATTCAATATCTTACCCAGCAAGTCAATGCTTGGTGCCGTATCTTTCGCCGGATTGATATCGTAATCGACGAACACAATCGGGATATGCAGGGCACTGAGTTTGTCGATAACGCCACTCTGCTGCAGCGATTTTTTGGCACGCAGCTGGGCAATCATCAGATCGGGATGCTTGGCAATAACGGTTTCTAAATCCACCTGCCCCTGATCGCTGAAGCCCATATCCAGAATCTTGGTCGACTCTGGCCATTTGCCTTTCAGCAAATCCCAGGTGCCAGCATCGGTGGTTTTCAGCAAGTTATTCCACGCAACGACTCGCTTGAAAGGATCGCTTTTATCCAGTAATGCCAACGACAACAGGTCGCGGCCATCCTGCACGATAATGCGCTCAGGTTCTTTGTTAATCGTAATTTTCTGGCCAGAAAGATCGGTCACGGTCAGCGGGTAAGTCGTCGCAAAAGAGGCGAAGGAGGCCGCCATCAGGCCAGCAGCTGCCAGCACGCGCGTGGCTTTGTTAAGCAGAATTTTATTCAAAATAAAGGTATCCAGGCAGTTGATTTACAAATGGAAATGATTCTGATAACGATTATCAAATAGGTGTAAATAATAACCATTTAACACAGAGGCGAGCAATGCTTTTAAGAGGACAAAAACTGCTTAATTATGTACAGACATTAATGAAAGGCATTAAAATCTTGATGTTAGCGGCTTTAAGCCCTTAAGTTTGCAGGTGAGAAAAAACAATCCGGCGTATGAATTTACGCCGGATTGGCATTAAATCGATCGATGTAAAACGCCCTGTGCTATTTTTCCTGCAAATAGCGCCATAAAAACTCACTGACTAGCGCACGTTTAAACGCATTTTGTGCTTTGTCAGCTGCGGCGCTATGTCCGCCCTCAGTGTTTTCATAGAAATAGACATTTTCAATTCCGAATTGCTGCATTTTGGCGGCCATCTTTCTGGCGTGCCCCGGACCAACTCGGTCATCACTGGTCGCGGTAGTCAACAACACCGGAGGATAAGTTTTCAGCGGATCGATATTCTGATACGGAGAAAATTCTTTAATGAATGCCCACTCTTCCGGCTTTTGCGGATCGCCATATTCGGCAATCCACGACGCCCCGGCAGAGATTTGGGTGTATCGCTGCATATCCAATAATGGCACTTCACAGACAATCGCAGCAAACAGCTCTGGATAAAGGGTGAGCATATTGCCGACTAACAGGCCGCCATTGCTGCCGCCCTGTGCGGCAAGGTGCGCCGGAGAAGTGATTTTGCGCGCGATCAGGTCTTTCGCCACTGATGAGAAATCCTCATAAGCCCGCAGGCGCTTCTCTTTAAGCGCCGCCTGATGCCAGCGCGGGCCATACTCACCGCCGCCGCGAATATTGGCAATTACAAACACCCCGCCGCGTTCAAGCCATGCAGGACCCGTCACGCCGAGGTAGTAAGGATCGAGAGACACCTGAAAACCGCCGTAGCCGTAAAGCAGGGTAGGATTAGTGCCGTCTAGTACGATGTCTTTCGCCGAGATAGCAAAATAGGGGATCTGCGTGCCGTCTTCTGAGGCAACAAAATGCTGTGCCACCTGATACTTCGAAGCATCAAAATAGCCTGGCGCCTGCTTGATAATCTCCACAGACTGCCCGTCCTTTTCACCCAACACGCCGTAATACAGCGAGGTAGGTTGCAGGAAGCCCGTCACCGTCATAAAGAATTCGTTGGTTTCTTCATCGATGCCCGAGGCGCTTATTTTACTTAGCTCGGGGGCGTCGCCCAATCCTTCACGCGTCCACAGCCCTGCTTCGGATTTCAACACTTCGAGGCGGTTAACCACGTTATCCATAATACTCAGGATCAGATAATCACGGGTCATCGAGAAATTTGACAGCGTGGTGGTCGCGCCGGGAGTAAACAGGGTTTTGAACTTGCGATCCCCAGCCATAAAACGATCAAACTCGGTAACCAACAGCGTACCGGAAGAATAGGTTTCGCCGTTTACCGTCCAGTCTGATGAAAGCAACAGCAGTAACCACTGTTTCCAGGTGCTGAATCGCGCATCCTGTGGGATCGCTACCGGCCGCAGTTTTTTCTCCACTTCGCTCTGTGTTTCATCCAGCAAAAACACTTCGCGATGATAAAAGTCGATCGTTCTGCCCACGAAATTACGCTCAAAACCCGGCGTATCGTCATGCACGATCATTACAGACATATCAGTGGGTTCGGCGCTGAACTGGGTTTCAGCACTCTCGAACGGCGTACCGCGCTGCCAGATTTTAGCAATGCGCGGATAGCCTGAGGTGGTCATAGAGCCGGGACCAAAATCGGTGGCGATGAATAAACGATCGTGATCGATCCATGAAATACGACTTTTAGCTGACGGCAAATTAAAGCCATCTTCAACAAAGCTCAGCGTGGTTAAATCGAATTCACGAATGGCCGAAGCGTCACCGCCGTCGGGAGAAAGATGCAGCAGGCCGCGTTTGTACTCCGGCGCTAGCGTCTGAATGCCGTGATAAACCCAGTCTGTGCCTTCGGCTGCACCCAATGCGTCGATATCCAGCACCGTTTCCCAAACCGGTGTTTCGGTGCGATAGGAGGCAAAACTTGTACGACGCAGCAGACCACGCGGGTTTTTTTCATCCTGCCAGAAGTTATAAAAATAGTTTCCGCATTTGCTAACCATCGGGATTTGCGAAGAGGCGTTCAGGCAGTCGAACACGTCGCTGCGAATCGCTTCAAAACGATCGCTTTCGGCGAAGGCGCGGCGGGTCAACTGACTTTGCTGAATGGCCCAGTCTACGGCAGTCTCGCCCTTTATCTCTTCTAGCCAGATAAAGTCGTCGGGGGTTTGCTGGAAATCCTTGGCGTCTGATGACTTAAAAGTGCCTGATGACATAAAACCTGCTCCTGCGTGTTTTTAGCGGATATAAGCAATCTGACGAAAGCGTATGCAACTAATGAAGAGGTAAGACCCTGCGATTCAATGGCTTACTCTGGAAAATTCCTCTTTCTACCTAACTGTGTCCATCATAGTCGGTTTTCGCATCCCCGGCATTTCCGATGAATGTCAAAACGTTAACTCATCAGCCCGGCCCCGACGTTAATTGAGAGGCCCAGTATTGCCAGATTGAAAATGAAGGACATAACCGCCTGTAGTAACGTGATTTTACGGACGGTGGTGTTGCCGGTACCAACGTCGGCCGTCTGCGCTGCAACGGCGATAGTGAAGGAGTAATAGGCAAAATCCCAGTAGCCCGGCAGCGGGATTTTGTCCGGGAAAAGCAGCACTTTTTCGTCGCCGTCGCTGTGCAGATAATGCATGTGGGCGTAGTGCATAGTGAAAGACGTTGGCAGTAAAAACCACGACACCACCAGCGTCGCGGCGGTCAAAGCAATGTGCTGGATCTTGTCTGCGCCAGTAAGATGCTTCACCGCGCCTAGCTCAAACAGAATCGCCAAAATACTGACCAGACAGGTCACACAAACCAGCGCCAGCACGGTAGCGGCGCTTTCATCCTGTTGGCGGGCAATGCTTACGATGCTTTTGGCTGGCGTTCTCAGCATCATCCACCAAAGAAAAATCAAATATAGCCAGGCCAGCACGTTCCAGCTCAGCAGAAGCCTTTGCAGCAGAGGCTGGTTAGCGGGGAAAAGAAAGAAACTGACAATCGCCAGCGTTAAAGCGACCAGCAGCCTCGGGCGAGAATGGTAATAATGCTTGAGTGGATGCAGTAGATTCATTTGTCGCCATTTGTTAGTCAGTTAGAGATAACTTAACTGTAGACGGCAAACTGAAGAAAAACGTTATTAGACAGGATATGAGAAATGCTAAAGCGATCCTCATACCCAGATCATGAAAACTCCAGAATTAGCTTTGACGGTAATAAGAAGGGTCTTTCATTGCGACTCTGCGCTCCTGCTTTTCATCAGGCCTTCCAGCAGGTATCATCGAGGCCACTGGCGAACTGATGTTATTTAACAACTTAATTTGATGTTCATGAACACTCGAGTTGGGAACAATATCGGCTTCGTTAAGCATATCTCCATAAGGCGCCAGATTAAACTCCGCAAGGACTTGTTGCAATTGGTGATCGTTATCAGACACATATGCCTCTCGTTCTGCAAATTCTTGAACCGGACTTAAAGTTTCGATGATTTGGCGATATTGGTGTTGGATACCTCGGTTTAAACTTGCTAAATATTGATCTGATTTAACTTCTAATTCATTAATACAGGCGCTCATGGCATTTAACCTTTGTTCAATGGCGCTAATTCCCCCATCAATCTTGTCATTAATTATCTGATTATTTTCTTCTATCGATGCATTATATTTTCTGATTGTTGCACTCCCCTCCCGAGTTAATTCAAAGATATCCTTAGCGGAAGGGCGAACGTCGCCTTGCATCTCTTGATACATTCCATCAACAGCCAAATTTATCCCCAAACGCACAGGATCAGTAGCCAACTCACACAACCGGTTATTGTTGATATCTCGATCTCTACGAGACTCTTCCCACTGTCTTTCTTTATCGACTTCCCATCGATTATCTTTTTCTGCATTACTTATATCGGCAAGATGGGCATTAAGAGCAAAGGCATTGGCGCTGGCTATTGATTCAACTAAAGCAGTCGAGTTGCGCAGACTCTGCGACGATTTTCTGGCAATTTCAGCCTGAGTCTTATAGAACTTATTTTGCATTATCGAGTCTATATTCTTTTTTATTGCAAAATTAGATCGATCCTCTTCATGGACTTGCCTGAGTATCTCGGAGGTGATTTTTGGCTTATCGGTTTCAATGGGGGGATTTTCTACCGGCTCTGCGGATTTATCACGCTTTTTAATACGTGATAAAAAAACATTCAGCCAGTTAGGATTATCAGTTAAACCCGCGGCCTTTAACTTCTCTTCCGACATTTTAAACAAACGTGTTGTACTCTCCAACAACTGATTTAGGGCGTCGTTTCGTGCCGAGCCTTCCAGGCGTGGTTTAATTAAACTAACAATTATCTTAGAGGCAATATTTACTCTTCCAAAAAAATTATTACTTTCAATATAAGCCAACGGGAAAGGTCTATCTGCTATGTGCTGTTGCCTTAAAGATTCAACGATGTCTTTTTTTATTTGCGGATCTTTACTGAGCTGCCTTATTAACTCTGTCATTTTATATCCGGCAAGCCGACTCATAATAATTGGAATAGTGTTCACTATTTCTGCTCTCTCCTCTTTATCTTCTGGCAGAAAAGCTTCATATACGTGGGTAATTAATTCGGGATGGTTCTCCAGGGTGAGTAACAATATCGTCACAACCTCTTGCATCACCAATGTTCCTGTACCTTCGGCCTCTGCGCTCATGATCCCCATAGCTGCACGCCCTACGAGCTGTTGTTCCTGTATCCACTGAAGCACATCCTTGGGTTCCCTCTCTTCAACCTGGCTTAATTGGCTATGAAGCGTTATTAACTCTTTAGATTTGCCATGCTTCAATTTTTCTCGACGCCTTATTTTATTTCGAGAAGGTCCTGTATCACTGAGGGATAGCAAACTGGTTGAAGCTGATAGCGTATCAATATCAAAAATTGAAGAGCTATCAGTCGCGGACATGTTTAATGATTTTAATTCCTCACCATTACCATGCCAGCAAGAAAGTTGAGCATAATTACGCGCGAGAGTCACGGGGTCGAGCTTTTCGAGATACAGGCCAGGATTACTAATAAAAGTATCGGCTGCGCGATTTCTTAAATGCTGAATGCTATTTTTGAGAGCGTTATTAGTAGATATAATAGCCTCACTAAATACGGATAGCTTAGGCTGAGAGCGTAACAGGTTCGATTGTGCGATCGCACGGAACAGGCAGTCTCCATCATGAATATTAGGCACTTCTTGTTCATTATGCAGCAAATTATATTTTGAATTCGGTACACCATTTTTTATCTCTTTGCTTTCCCCCTCTGACCGGATTAATTCTATTTTATATTCATGCACCAATATTTCATTTAACGATGCCATGCTATTTTCGCTGCGAAAATATTCCGAGACCATTCCGTCTGCTTCTTTATGAGTTATTACAATCACGGCACCTGCGCGTAATGCCTCTGAATTAAGCAGCATTAAAAGGGTTTGCTCTCCAAGTTCATGATTAAAACTTCCAGGCTCACGCACCATCCAATCAGCAATATTATTGATCTTCCTTGCGGAAATCGAACCGCTGAAATCAGCTAGCTGAAACGAACTGGCTGCAGGCCGAGTAGAACTACTCTCACCATGCTCTGCGCCACTTAAATTTATATTATCTAGTAAATATTCCGTCATGTTTCTACGTGTTCTCGCGTTGCGTGCCTCGCGGAAAACACTGACTTTTAACCAGGTCAAACGCGAACATTCCACATAACTCAGATCAAAATCATTCTGTAATCGTTCTCCCCATTGGATATCGGACTCATTTTTTTTTCGCGCAGAGTCAGGGTTTTTCCTGGCCTCTTTGACTGCAATTGTTTCCTTTTGAAATTCGGGGAAATTTAAGAGTGTTGATCTTGGAGCTTCAGATACGACGACATAATCAGCAGTAGGATAGTCAGGAAAATCACGCTTTAATCGCCTGCCATAATTTACATTTGTTTCATGGGGATACTGTGGGTTCTTGCGTAATTCGATAGTTCCAGGTGTCTCACCTCGCAATTCTGGCAAGTTATACATGGTGCCCCGACTGATACCTGCCGCTGCCGCGGCCTGTTGTCTGGTTAATCCTGGGTAAGATAAAACCAGCCTGGCGGCATAGTGCATTTTTGTTTCACCTTCATTTTTTGGAAAAGCCTGAACCGCTCGCAGCATGGGTACCTTGTCACTGGGTGGCCGGCCTGCTGATTTTTGCATTAAAACGTCGATATATTGAGGCGTTGCAAATTGATTAAGGTCCGGGTTATTTAAAAAAGGGACCTTAGTGTTTAACTGTGCGGTGTCTATAGCAGTGGTCAATTGTTGTAACGTTAATTTTCCCTTCACTTT
>CAWUIY010000111.1:0-13201 GCA_963922555.1 uncultured Serratia sp.
GCCTGCCAGTTCTTCTGCTTCCGGCAACATTCCGGTGACAGCTTCGGCAAGGCGCGAAAGATAGTCTCGGCTTTCCTGACCTTTGACAGTCATGAAGCGCGCGCGCGAATTAGGATAACAAAACAGCGAAAGCCCATTTTCCAGACGTGGCTGGATCACGGAGAAATCAACCGGCTCCAGCTGGTCGGCTGTAGCGAAAATTGTCTGGTATGGCGTAGAATCCGGCAGTAAGAGCTGCCAATCAAGTCGGTTATTGGTCAATGTGTTAGCTGTAGTCTTTAAAAGGGAAAGGGCGATTATACAAGAATAAGCTCTGCTGCATACCACGAGAGTCACGCAAAGGTCACGCAGATGTGACATTATCTCGTTTGTGAGTAAAAAATAACCACTTGGTTCCTCTGGAAGTAGTGACATATTTAGAGTAAAAAGTGACATAAAGCTGCTATGCTTATCAACGTTACATGGTCACAGAAGAGCTTGCGATGAAATATCAGCAACTGGAAAATCTTGAGAGCGGTTGGAAATGGAAATACCTGGTCAAAAAACACCGCGAAGGTGAAAGGATCACCCGACATATCGAGAACAGTGCGGCGCAGGATGCCGTGGAACAACTCCTTCGACTTGAAAATGAACCGGTAAAAGTGCTCGATTGGATCGACAATCATATGAGCAAGGCTCTGGAGAATCGTCTTAAGCAGACTATTCGCGCGCGCCGTAAACGACATTTTAATTCAGAGCATCAGCATACTCGTAAAAAGTCGATCGATTTGGAGTTTCTGGTCTGGCAGCGTCTGGCGGCGCTGGCCCACCGCAGGGGTTCCACGCTGTCTGACACTATTGTACAGCTGTTGGAAGATGCGGAACGTAAAGAGAAGTACGCGACTCAGATGTCCTCTCTCAAACAGGATCTTTTGCAGATCCTCGACAACAAAGAAAGTTAGGTTTTCTGTAAGTGGACACAGTTTGCGTCCGCTTGCCTTAGACAAACCCTATGCGTGTCGATACTCTTAAAATCAGATATAAAAAAACCCCGCTAAGCGGGGTTTTTTAATTCAGGTCTATCAAAAGACAGCGGTATTACTTAAGCCTGTGGCTGAGTAACAACGTCTTTGATGCCTTTAACTTCGATTTCTACGCGACGGTTAGGTGCGAACTCAGCGATCTGAGCTTTAGTTGCACGACCAGATTTGTAACCGAAGTTACCAGTGATCTGGTTACGCTCGCCTTCACCACGTGCAGAGATCTTGTTAGAAGGGATACCTTTAGATACCAGGTAATCCACTACTGATTGAGCGCGTTGCTCAGACAGTTTCTGGTTAGATGCTTCTGAACCAACTGGGTCGGTGTAACCCAGAACTACTACTGAACCGTCTTTCGGATCCAGTGAGCTCAATTGGGTGTACAGCTGATCCAGAGCCTGACGGCCTTCTGGTTTCAGAGTTGATTTGCCGAAGGTGAACAGAACGTCAGATTTCAGAGTGAACTTGTGAGTCTGAACAACTGGAGCTGGAGCTGGTGCTGGAGCAACCACTGGAGCTGCTGCATCTTCCTGACCGAAACGGTAAGAAACACCAAGGGAAACAGATGCGTTATCTGGACGCGCGCCAACAGTAGCAGCATCACCAATGTTGTTAACCCATTGGTATTCAAGACGGGTAGCCCATTGCTTGGTGATTGCGTATTCGAAACCAGCTGCAGCCAATGGAGAAACACCGTTGTCGTTGTCGCTCAGACGAGTGCCGTTGCCGAAGTTGCCTTTAGAATCTGCACGCCAAACCATTGCACCCAGACGAGTGTAAACGTCCAGATCGTCAGACAGTGGGTAGCTCAGTTTGGTAGTCAACTGAAGACCCTGTGCCTTGAATGCGCCGTTGTTTACGCTGCCTTTATAAGCTGCACGACCAAGCCAGTCATAACCGAATTCGAAGCCCACGTATGGGTTTACTTGGTAACCTACGAATGCACCAGCACCCAGTTGGTTATCACGAACAGGGCCGTTGCCAATGCCGTCATATGCGCCAGAGAAACCGTGATCGTGGTACTGAGACCAGCTCAGTTTACCACCGGTGTACCAGGTGTTATCTTGCGGTGCGGCTTGCGCTACGGTAGCGAAACCTGCCAGTGCCACTGCTAATGCGATAGCTGTCTTTTTCATTTTTACGCCTCGTTATCATCCAAATAGGCAATTGAGCTTTAAGCTTTAAGCCCTTGGTTAAATTCCTTCGTCCAAGTTATTGCTTCACTTAGGTACTTGCTACTTTATCGTAAGCATTATAAGAGCAACCTTGGCGAACTAAAGTCTACAACGTGGCGGGAAAGTTACAAGCTTGATGTGATAACGCTCAGGAAAAAAAGAGGAAAATGTACACATTTCTTAACATCATAGACAAAATGTTGACGAAACTATGGGTTTTTTAACCTCCAAAACACCCGAATTTACTGGGCAAAAAGGCCTTTTCAGCACAAAATACTAAAAAGGTCCTGTTTTTCGTAGGATTACTCCTAATTTGAATTAATGGTATACGGATGAGTGAATTTTTACTGCTGAGGGTTGTCCGTTGACAGAAAAGGGGTCATTTTGCGGCTTCATAATGAACCCATATGATCCTCCGACCTCCGCCGCGATCTGCAATCTTTTGCGATCTGAATCACTTAATTCTGGCAACCATCCGAGCACAACGCTGTAGTTCCCAGTCAATAAAGCGCGCTCCATGGCATCGACAGAAGCAATTCCCTGTAACTGACTCACCTGGACAATCTTGCTGACAGGCAAACCGGACTGCGCTAGCCAGCGACGGCTCAGTTTTTGCGTGGGTGTCAGCCACAGCAGCCAGCGAGACTGCTCACCCAGGTGATGTAAAAGGGGTAAAAGCAGCTGAATGAGCGCTGGCTGATCTTCACTATAGACGAACTCACTGAGTAAGCCACTGTTAGCCTTGGAATTCTTGCACATCGGCGCAGCGCTAGCCGAAATAGGATGCTGACTAAAATGAGGATGATTACGGTAATGAGTTCGCATAATGTTGGTCCACCAGTGAGTAACTGTATGGATATACAGTACTGCTACTGTGGTGAGAGATCAACCTAAATTTTCCAAGACGTCTCGCATTTCTACAATGCAATCGACAGTAAATGTATTTTGGGTTTGGCGGCTTCCTCCGCTTTGCGTATTTTGCTTTTAACGATTCGGCTACTTGTGAATTTCTCATTAGCGGCTATTAGAGATAAGGAAATCAATATGTTAAATGCAACTAAAGCAAGGGTAGAACAGGCCATTAATACACTGGCTCCATTGGGCATCGTGCAGTCACGGCCACAGTTTGGCGGATATAGTTTGTCATCTGGCGGAGCGATGTTTGCTCTCATTGCGGAAGGGGAACTTTATCTGCGGGCAACGGTAGAGAATGAAGTGATGATGAAACAGCTGGAGATGAGACAATTTATCTATCCAAAAAGAGGGATTGAAATCTCACTGCGCTATTTCCAGGTTGATGAGGCTCTTTGGCAGCAGCCACAGCGTCTAATTGAACTGGCCAACGACGCCATCAAAGGGATGCAAAGTGAAAAGGCGGCGAAAAAGAATAGCCCTTCGCGATTAAAAGACCTGCCCAACATTAACCTCTCGATGGAACGCTTGCTCTGGCAGGTTGGCGTCAAAACTTTTGACGATTTACGCTCTCAGGGGGCGATTAATACCTACGTCAAGCTCGCATCGGCAAACAGAAGAGGAGGGATAAGCACGCTGTTTGCATTAGAAGGTGCGATTCTGGGGTATCACCAGACCGTTCTGCCTGATGCTTCACGACACCAGCTGACGCAGTGGTTTAATGAGCAGTGCCGGGAGGCGTAGGGCTGGAGTCGAATCAGCCAGCAAAAATAAGTTCCTGCTGGCTAATCAATCAGACCAGGGCAGTCTGTTCAACCGCCGAGATTTTGACGCCCAGCGATGTCATTTCTGGTAAATGCTCAATCAGTAATCTGAGTTGCTGTAAGACCAGCTGCTCCTTTGTATCCGCAGCGGTGGTTTTCGCCTGGATCCTTTCCGATAACTGGATGAGATGTTGCTGGATTTGACCTGAGTCAGCGGTGTCCTGATGCAATGCGCCATCGACGTAGCGGGCAGTATCGTCAAGCAGGCTGAGTGTTTCGTTGTCCTCAAGCTTTTCGCGATGCGCGCCAAGTGCCGAGATATAGCTTAGCATGGTGTGATTGAGGCAAAGCAGGCGGAATGCCGATTCCAGCGTCTCGGGATCGTTATCCTTTTCTGAGGTCATATTCGATACCACAGAGGCTAGCTCGGCGTCGCAGTTATGCGCGTCGCGTCTGGCGATACGGTAAGCCAGGCCATTATCTTTGCCCTGATGATATTGCTCAAGAACAGCGTCGAGATAACGGCAGTTGGCATAGAAAGTCTTGTTCACCACCACGGGCAGCTGTCGAAAACGCCAATCTGGCCAGACATAGCTGACCGCTAACCAGGCAATCAGGCAGCCGATGAGGGTATCGAAAACACGTGGGATAGCCACTTCAAAACCCTGGCCCATCAGGTTGAACAGCAGTAAAGCCAGCAGGGTGATAAACATGGTGGCCTGCGCGTATTGCACGCTGCGAAAGGTAAAGAATAACATCCCGCAGATAACAATCATGACCATTTGCCCTTCGAGAGAGGGGATGAAGTAAAGAATCGGCATCCCCAACGCGACGCCTGCCAGCGTACCAACCACGCGTAAAGCCAAGCGTCGCCGCGTGGCACTGTAGTTTGGCTGGCAGACGAACAGGCTGGTTAGCAAGATCCAAAATCCGTGATTAAGCCCGCTTAGCTGAATGAACGTATAGCCAACCAAAAGCACCAGCGACATTCTGACCGCGTGGCGAAACAGCGCCGATTTGGGCGTCAGGTGGCGAGAAATTCGCAACCAGATATCCTGAAAACCACTGATGCGGTCATCGGCAAAGGTCTTAGGGCCTGCGGGCTGATCGTCGGACAGTGCCTGTTCAGACTCCATGTTTGACAGGTTGGCATCGATGGCGCGCAAATTCTTGATAAGATGGCGTAATGCTTTGATCAGATTGCTGTTTGTCTCAAGCGCAGACTGCCGCTCGATGGCCTCGTCCAAACGCAGAAAGGCCCGTTCAAACAGCGGATTATGCTGATACTGCTGGCGATACAAAATGCATTGCGACAACTGCTGGCAGGCGGTGGATTGCATACTCATCAGGCGCTGCAGGCGGAACAGAATATCAGTGTGATGGAACTGTTCTCTGAGTTTTTGATATTGCACGTGAATTGAGCTGGCGCGCTCGTGAATATCCTGGGCTACAAAATAGTATTGCAGCGTGCGCCGCGTCCCTTTTTGACCGCGATCGCCCTTTAAACGACTTTGTAGCGCGGTTTTAGTTTCATTAAGCGTCAGCACCAACTGACTATTAGCCATGGCCAGATTTACCAGTTGCGGGTTGTTGCTGCCTTCCTGGTCGGGGTCAAACATATTGGATTTCGCGTCCAGATAAATCGCCAGCTTCTGATAGCAACGCGAGATATGATCCTGCAAAGGACGGATCGGGAATACAACGTGGCCTACGAGCGTCAGCAGGTAATACCACACTGTGCCAATCAGCAATAAAAGCGATTGCTCGTACCACACCGGATAAACATTATTAATGCCGAGCATGGTATAGATGGCAATCAACAGCGCGCCAAAGGCTATCGTTGCATAGCGCTGCCCAAGTGCACCTAGCAGAATAAATCCGCAGGTGGATATCGCCAGCCCAGTGGCGAACAGCCAGGGATAGGGGAAAAGCAAGATGACTGACACTGAGGCGATAAAGAAAGAGATCAGTGTAATCAGTAGGTTTCGCAGGCGTCCCGCTAGCCGATCGTCTAAATCACTCAGGCCCGCAGCCACTACGCCAAGCGTTAAAGGAATAGTCAGCCTGGGTTGAGAAATAAGCCAGGGACCGGCGACGGTCCCGGCAAGCGCGATAAAAATGCGAATGTTGTACAGCAAATTGCTGTTATAGGCGTAACGCCGCAAACCGGGTGCAATAGAAAGCACGGAAAACTCCAGCAAGAAAGTGGATAAAACTTAGCGGATACGTCCGTTATTTCTCAAACGCGCGGCGCTCGCTTCTCTTGCCTGTTTTGCCAGCTCAACGGAGACGACGCGTCTTCCTACTGGCCACAATGCAATAGCGGCGATTTTAAAATTAGCGATGCCAACAGGAATGCCAATGATGCTGATACATTGTGCAATACCGATGGTAATATGCGACAGGCACAGCCACCAGCCAAAGAAAACCAGCCAAAAGATATTCAGCAAAGTACCTCCGCCGGAGAGCAGCGCGTTGCGTTTTTCCGGGTACAATTCATCCACATGGATCGCTTCATTGCCGAAGGGCAGGAACGACAAGCGGGTGATTTCCCAGCATGATCGGGTCAGAGGCAGGGTAAAAATCAGCACAATGCTGATAAGCGTGGCAAATAGCCAGGCAATGGTGGTGAAAAAACCACCTAAAACGAAATTTAGAATATTCAGTACAGTACGCATAAAAAGTCCCGTCTTTGATTTAAGCTTTCCAACGCCGTTGCGTTATGTTTATTCCTACTCTTATGTATTCTACTCTGTTTTTGGTGCTGGAGCGCCACTGCCTATCGCAGGTACACTGTTTTAGGACTCGCTCATAAAATTAAAAAACATGGCGCATTAACATGGAACTGAAATCGACATCATTTGGCAAGCATCTGGCACAGCATCCCTACAATCGGGTGCGGCTTCTGAACGCGGGGGTCGAAGTCAGCGGCGATAAACACCATTATCTCATTCCTTTTAATCAACTGATCCACATTCGCTGCAAGCGCGGTATTGTCTGGGGAGAACTGGAGTTTGAGTTGCCCGAGGCTAAAGTAGTGCGACTGCACGGCACTGAATGGCAGGAAACCCAGCATTTTTATCACCATCTGATGAAAGCCTGGCAGAGCTGGAGCCTCGAAATGAGCGAGGTCAGTGCCCGCGTTTTGCAGCAACAAATCGAAAATTTGACCCGTATCGAGCAGCAAGACAGCTGGTTCAAACGCTCCCGTCTGGCAGAAGTTCAAAAGCAAATTCACAAGGCCTTCGAGGCAATCCCGGTGCCGGTTGAGCGATTGGCTGAATTCGACAACTGCCGAGACGATTATCAAACCTGCCTGCGCTGGTTAAAGCAGGGCGCGCAAAGCGTGATGCAGCGAAATCAGGCCTGGACCGAGCAGGTTATCAGTCAGAATCGCGATTTCTTCGATCATGTCGAAACCAGCCCGCTCAACGATAGCCAATGCCGCGCGGTGGTGAACGGTGAAGATGCCGTTCTGGTTTTGGCTGGTGCGGGAAGCGGTAAAACCTCCGTGCTGGTGGCGCGAGCGGGTTGGCTTTTGCTGCGTCAGGAGGCGCTGCCCGAGCAGATTCTGCTGTTGGCGTTTGGGCGTCAGGCAGCTGACGAAATGAACACCCGCATCAAAGAGCGTTTGCATATCGACGGCATTAAAGCCAAGACTTTTCACGCACTGGCGCTGCATATTATCCAGGAAGGTAGCAAGAAATCGCCAAAAATCAGCAAACTGGAAACTGACAGCAAGGGGCGTCGTTCCCTGCTGGTGAAGACCTGGCAGCAGCAGTGCGCCGAGAAAAAGGCTCAGGCCAGCGGCTGGCGTCAGTGGTTGACTGAAGAGCTGGAATGGGAAGTGCCAGAGGGCGATTATTGGAAAAACAAAGCGTTGGCGGAACGTTTAGGTAGCCGTCTTGAGCGGTGGGTAGGATTAATGCGCAGCCACGGCGGCAGTCAGTCAGAGATGATCGAGCAAGCTTCTGAAGAGGTACGCGATTTGTTCCAGAAGCGCATTCGTCTTATGGCCCCATTGCTGAAAGCGTGGAAGGCAAAACTTAAAGAAGAAGACGCGGTGGACTTCTCCGGGTTGATCCATCAGGCGATAAACATCCTTGAGAAAGGCCGTTTTGTCAGTCCGTGGAAGCATATTCTGGTTGACGAATTTCAGGACATTTCTCCTCAGCGCGCGCAATTGCTTTCAGCTTTACGCAAGCAAAATAGCCAAACGAACTTGTTTGCCGTCGGCGATGACTGGCAGGCAATTTACCGTTTTAGCGGCGCAGAACTTACGCTGACCACGGCCTTTGCACATCATTTCGGCGAGGGTGCTCAGTGTGCGCTGGATACCACCTATCGTTTCAACGATCGTATAGGTGAGATAGCTAATCGCTTTGTGTTGCAAAACCCGCATCAGCTTAAAAAGCCTCTGAACAGCTTGACGAAGGGCAACAAGAAAAACGTTGTGATTTTGCCTGAGGATCAAATCGAGAAGCTGCTGGATAAACTCAGTGGATTTGTAGAAAACGACGACCAAATTCTGATCCTCGGCCGTTATCATCACCTGCGTCCTGAGGTGCTGGACAAAGCCGCAACGCGATGGCCGAAACTCAACATCGAGTTTATGACCATTCACGCCAGCAAGGGGCAGCAGGCGGAATATGTGATTATTGTCGGGCTGCATGAGGGTAATGACGGATTCCCGGCAGCGGCGCGTGAATCGGTCATGGAGCAGGTTTTATTGCCTGAACCAGAGGATTTTGCCGATGCCGAAGAACGCCGCTTGTTGTACGTCGCCATCACGCGTGCAAAACATCAGGTCTGGCTCATGCAGGATAAATCCCGGCCTTCGGTGTTTGTCGAACAGCTGGAGGCGCTTGGCGTGCCTTCACAGCGCAAGCCATAAAATGCCTGATTCTCATCTCAATAACGCGCCAGCTGGCATGGCGCGATATTTTGGCATTTATTTAAGGCGGCCTTGCAAATAACGCTGATAATCAGGAATGCTGATTTCCACTTTTTGCTCAAAGAGTGGCGACTGGATCAAGAAGTCTGCCGTCGAACGGTTATTGGCTACCGGAATGTTCCACACGGTGGCCAGTCGCAGCAAGGCTTTGACATCCGGGTCGTGCGGCACCGCGTTTAGCGGATCCCAGAAGAAAATTAATACATCAATTTTCCCTTCAGAAATCAGTGCACCCACTTGTTGGTCACCCCCCATCGGGCCGCTGAGCATGCTTTGCACCGGCAGTCCGGTGTTTTTCTGAACCAGATTTCCGGTCGTCCCAGTGGCATATAATACGTGCTCACCAAGCTGGGCCTTGTTGGCATCGACCCAGCTCAGCAAGTTGCTTTTGCAGTGATCGTGGGCGACGAGGGCAATATGCTTTTGTTTTGTAATAGTACGAGTCGTGTATTCCATCAGCCTGGCCTTAAAAGGAAATATGGGAGATAGATTACTTAAACTCGGTTTTTCAGGAAAGCATTTCGCTTATAAACAGGGCAGGCGTGATGTTAATCGTGACAAATATCGGATTACTCGGGAGAAATCTCGCTAGCCGGGGTGGCTAATGGCGCATTTTTGTTCAACATCGACCACAGAGAAAAAGACACTGAAGCAGTGACGTCATCCACATGTTGTGATGATTTCGTTTCCCTGCGATTTGCGTTTAACGTCAGGCCGCTTTTTTTGGTCAGTGCAAAAGCCGGGATCGAGGCGGGGTGACCAGATAAATTATACTGATTCATTGCCGCTTCAAGATCCGCAGCACTACTGCCTTTCATTTGCATCAGCCGATCCTGACGATAGCTGACCTGCGACCCTTTTTCATCCACCAGGCTAATGTTCAGTTTCTGGCTGAAATCACGCCCTTCTTGTTCTGTTGTTAAAGCAGGCAGGCTGATGCTTACAGCTTGCAGATTTTGGGCATTGAACGCCACGATGATTGGCGGGGAGTGATATATGGCCGAAGGGGCCGTGCTGAGGTGCATATTTTTACTGATTTGAAACAGGAGTTGATGCTGGCCTGCATCAAGCTCAAGGCTATCAGCTCCCTTGAGGATCGGGCCAGAAACCTGCCTGCCGTCTACAACCAAGAGATCGATTTCAGGAGAAAGCTTGAGACTTAACGCATACGCAGGCGTCATCAGGTTAGCCATCAATATTCCGGCAACCACTAAACCAAGCTTCATTATCTTCTCCAACCCTTAATCTCTCTCTGCTGCATTATTCAATATTGCTTATATTGTGTCAAAGTTTTACAAAATGTATTTTAATTTATGGTGCTGAAACACCTGTCGTTGTCACACCCTCAGAGAAAATGCCGTCAAAAAGAGCAGACTGAATTACACTTAGTGAACCTACAATCCAGGGAGAGAGCTTCGTGAAAGACGCAGAAATCGCTGTATTATTAAGAAATATCAAAACTATAGCCTTAGTCGGTGCCAGTGATAATCCTTCCCGACCAAGCCATGGTGTGATGAAGTTTTTGCTGGATCAAGGCTATGACGTGACGCCGGTCAGTCCAAAGCTGGCCGGGCAAACCTTACTCGGGCAAAAAGTGGTAGCAACGCTGGCAGATATTGACCACCCAGTAGATATGGTCGATGTTTTTCGCAATGCAGATGCCGCCTACTGTGTGGCACAGGAGGCGATTGATATCGGAGCGAAAGCGCTGTGGCTGCAAATTGGCGTGATTAACGAGCATGCCGCCGTGCTGGCTAAAGAGTCTGGTTTAGAGGTGGTAATGGACAGGTGCCCGGCGATTGAAATCCCGCGTTTGGGGCTGGCGCACTAATCTCTGCGAACAAAGCAGGGATCTGCGAACAAAAACAGGGCGTAAAAAAACCGGCCATCTGGGACCGGTTTTTTATGTAACACCTAAGCCAGCATGCAGCAAATCAGTTACGCAGGCGAGGAGCCAAAAGCTGACTGCGGACAGATGCTGCTAAATCGTCCAGAGAACTTTGTTCCGGATGAGGAACCGGTGCTTCATGGTCAATTTGAATTTCAGCCAAATAGGTGTGCACCGGCTGGCCTTCGTCATCTTCCATTACCACGTGATACCACGGAGCAGCGCGCATCTCGTCATTGGCCTCAATTTCGATGGCCTCTGGTTTGTCGAGTGAAAATTCCGCGTCTACGTCAATGACGACGCCTAAATAGCCCAGCATCCGATGGCGGACCTGTTGACCTATGCCATACTTGCTGGCGACCCCATATTTGCTAGCTAACATAGCGACCTCCTAAAAATAGCATCTTGTAAGAGATATGGGGTCAAAGCCGGGCTTTTCAACCCTTACGCTTTATTACTCAAACTGGCGGGCGTGACTTTTTACTCTGAGACCAGGCAGGCGAAACCTTTCAGGTATAAACCTTCAGGATAAGCGCCAGTTACCGGATGGTCAGCGGCCTGACGGAACTGTTCCACGAACTGGATCTCGCGACCCGCGTCCAGCGCCGCATCGGCGAGGATTTTTTGGAACAAGTCGGTAGGCAACAGGCCTGAACAAGAGAAGCTCAGCAGAATGCCGCCCGGGCGCAGTAGTTGGATCGCCAACATGTTGATATCTTTATATCCACGGCAAGCGCTTGCCAGCTGGCTCTTGTTTTCGACAAACTTTGGTGGATCCATAACGATCATGTCGAATTGCTCGCCCTGCGCGCGATATTTACGCAACAGCTGGAAAACGTCGTCGCGAACAAACTCGGCCTTTGAAAGATCGAGCTTATTGAGTTCAACGTTTTTACGCGCAATATCCAGAGCATCCTGAGAAGTATCGACGTTGGTGACTTTCTCACAGCCGCCCATCAACGCGGAAACCGCAAATGCGCCAGTGTAAGAGAAGCAGTTCAGGACTTTTCTGCCCGCTGCGTAATTGCGTGCGGCAAGACGGCTGTCGCGCTGATCAAGATAGAAGCCGGTTTTGTGGCCGCCCTTGATATCCACCAGCAGGCTCATGCCGTGTTCCTGAATTGGCAGCAGATCCGGTGGAGTCTCTCCCAGAATCAGACCTTGAGTCAGTTCCAGACCTTCTTTTTTGCGTACTGCAACATCAGAACGGTCATAAATAGCGCATTCTGGGTAGCAGTGTTGCAGGGCGCTCAGCAGCGCAGCACGCTGATATTCCGCACCGGCAGACAGCAATTGCAGCACCAGGAAATTCTGGAAACGGTCAATGGTAATCCCCGGCAAGCCATCAGATTCACCGGCAATCAGGCGATATCCGTCGAGGCCATCGCGATTGGCAATCCAGTTACGCCAGGTTTGCGCCTGCTGCAGGCGACGGATAAAGAAGTCGATGTCGATCGCTTCATCCTGCTTGAAGCTCCAGACCCGAGCGCGGATCTGAGAATTCGGGGAATAAGCGGCGGTAGCCAGCCATTTACCCTGGTTGTCTACAATATCAATAGTATCGCCGGAGAGGGCTTTGCCTTCGATGCGTAATACCGCCCCGGAAAACACCCACGGATGGCGACGAAGAAGGGATTTTTCACGGCCTTTGGCCAGATACAAACGTGCAGTCATATAATTAGGTTCTGTCGGTCGGGAGACAAAAAAGAGCGACATTGTCCGAGCAAGGGAATGAGATTGCAACGAATCAAATCGCTATGAGGAGATAATTATGCCAAAAACCAGTATAGCCGCTTACGTTTATGGCCGAGTGCAGGGTGTCGGCTTTCGATTCGCGACCCAGCAACAGGCTAACGGATTGGGATTAACGGGTTATGCCAAAAATCTCGATGACGGTGGCGTTGAGGTTATCGCCTGCGGTGAACAGCAGCAGATTGATCAACTGCTCGAATGGCTTAAGCAGGGCGGTCCTAAACATGCCAAAGTCGACAAGGTATTAACCGAACCCCGAGCCGTTGTCGAATACCAGGGTTTCGGCATCCGCCACTGATTGCCGCTATATGATTAAATACATTTAACCGGTTTTGGCAGTCCGGCAATTTTTGTTGCCTGTTTGGCTGGGCCTTCCGGGAACAGGCGATAGAGGTAACGACTGTTGCCTTTCTCTTCACCGTATTTTTGTGCCATGGCCTTCACCAGCATGCGGATTGCCGGAGAAGTGTTGAACTCCAGATAAAAATCGCGCACAAACCGGACCACTTCCCAATGGGCATCGGTAAGCACAATCCCTTCTTCTTCAGCCAGTATCGGGGCCAGCGCTTCCTGCCAGTCGGCGCTGTTTTTCAGATAACCTTTGGCATAGGTATCAATCACCTGGCCGTTAAACTGCAACATATAACCTCTGAAATCTTGAAAGCAGGGCGCAAGTTTAGCAAAAAAGCGCGTTTGACCAAACAAAAAGCCCCCGCCAGTGGCGAGGGCTTGCGGAC
>CAWUIY010000112.1:0-13122 GCA_963922555.1 uncultured Serratia sp.
TGCCCGTAAGCGACCTGGCTAATGATGACGCAGGAAAAGCGTGGATCGACGGATTCTATCCCGCATTTATCCGCCATATCCAGGGCAAGGTGTGGAGTATTCCGTTCCAGCGTTCGACAGTGGTGATGTACTGGAACAAGCAGGCGTTTGAAAAAGCCGGGCTTAATGCAGATCAGGCACCTAAGAACTGGCAGGAAGTTGCCGATTTCGGCAAGAAATTGGTGATCAAAGACGGCAATGACGTCAAGCAGTGGGGAATCGAAATTCCTTCTACGCCCATTGGCTACTGGACCTTCCAGGGGATTGCGGCGACTAACGGCGGCCATCTTGATAATGGTAAAGGCACTGCGGTGACGTTCAATACGCCGTCAAACGTCGAAGCCTTACAATGGATGACTGACCTGTCGCAAAAATACGGTGTTTCTCCAAAAGGAGCTATTGCCTGGAGCACCACGCCGCAGGACTTTATCGACGGTAAAACGGCGATGATTGTGACCACCACGGGCAATCTGACCACTATTCACGATAACGCAAAATTCCCGTTTGGCGTCGCAATGCTGCCAGAGAAAACGCAGCGCGGCAGCCCGACTGGCGGTGGCAATCTGTACGTATTTAAAAATTCCACCCCAGAGCAGCAGAAGGCCGCGATGGAGTTTATTCGCTGGCTTTCCGCGCCTGAGCAAGCGGCTCGCTGGAGTATCGCGACAGGCTACGTGGCGACGTCCCCGGCAGCCTGGGAAACTGAAAATATGAAAAGTTACTCCGCCAAAGTGCCTCAGGCATTGGTCGCCCGTGAGCAGTTGAAATACTCACAGCCAGAGATTTCGACTTACAACAGCGTGCAAATTCAGGAGTTGCTAAATCGCGCGGTTGAGGCCGCGGTGACGCAGACGAAAACCCCTGAGCAGGCGCTGGAGTCGGCGCAGAAGCAGGCGGATCGACTGCTAAAACCTTATCAGTAACGGGACGTCATCATGAGCACGCTGCACACAGTGGTTCCCAAAGCGCGTAATAGTCACCTGTCGCTTCAGGTGTATGGTTATTTGCTGGTATTACCGGCGCTGGTATTTTTAATTCTGTTTACGCATTACCCAGCGTTAGCCACAGTGTGGGAAAGCCTCTTTAGTGCGGCGCGCAACGGGCATCCAGCCCATTTTGTCGGGCTGGATAACTACCGTTCGCTGCTTGATGACGACACTTTTATTCTGTCACTACGCAATAATTTGCTGTACGCGGTGATCACCATTCCCCTGGCCGTTGGACTGGCGTTAATGATGGCGCTGGCGGTAAATCGCCGCCTGCGCGGTAACGCGCTCACACGCGCCGCCTTTTTCATCCCCTCGTTGCTACCGATGGTAGCTATTGCCAATCTTTGGCTGTTTTTTTATACCCCGCAGTTGGGGCTGCTTAACCAGCTGCTTTCGTTTTTCTCTCTGCCCGCGGTTAACTGGCTCGGCGAGCCGCACACGGCGCTATATAGCCTGATGGCGGTGTCGGTGTGGCGTGAGGCCGGATTTTTTATGATTTTTTATCTGGCCGCGTTGCAGCAAATTGACCCTCGTCTGGCCGAAGCTGCCGAGATTGAAGGGGCGTCACGTGGGTACTTCTTTCGCAAAATCCAGTGGCCGCTGCTGATGCCGACCACGCTGTTTATTTTAATCAATGCGTCGATGAACGCTTTTCGTATCGTCGATCAAGTGATCGCGATGACCAACGGCGGCCCGGATAACAGCACCAGCCTGCTGCTGTTTTACATCTATCGCACCGCGTTTAGCTATTGGGATCTGCCCTATGCCTCGGCGATGACCGTGGTGCTGTTGGTCATTCTCGCCACTATCGCGTTAATAAAATTCAACTTGCTGGACAAGAGAGCGCATTATCAATGAGTCTGACGATGACTGTTGCGCCGCAGCGCACCTTTGCCTTTGGCCGACTGTGCCTCAACCTGATTATTTGGCTGGCGGCGCTGCTGTGGTTTTTGCCGATTCTGGTTTCCCTGTGGATAGCCATTCACCCCGCTTCTGAGCAGGGGAGTTTCTCACTGTTTGCACCGCTGACGTTGCAAAACTTTGTCCATGCCTGGCAGGCTGCGCCGTTTGGCCGCTATTTTCTTAATACCACCTTGCTGGTGTTGATGATCGTGGTCTGTCAGCTAATCCTGGCCACGCTTGCCGCCTATGCGTTAGTGCGTTTTAAGCTCAAAGGGGCGGGGATTATTTTTTCGCTGATCCTGCTGCAGCTGATGATTAGCCCTGATGTGCTGATTCTCAATAACTATCAGACCATCGGTGCGCTGGGGTTGCGCGATAGTCTGTTGGGGATCGGACTGCCTTATTTTGCCTCGGCGTTTGCTATTTTCCTCCTGCGCCAGACGTTTAAAAGCATTCCGCTGGTACTGGAGGAAGCGGCTATCGTGGAAGGGGCCAGCCGATTTTACATCCTTAGGCGAGTCTATATTCCACTGGCGAAACCGATTTATATCGCCTTTGCGCTCGTTTCAATTAGCTTCCACTGGAACGATTTTCTCTGGCCGCTGGTCATCACAGACTCGGTAAAGGTGCGACCTTTAACCGTTGGCCTGCAGCTATTTTCCGCACCGGAGCAGGGCGTGCAGTGGGCGCTGATCGGTGCCGCCACGATAATGACATCCTTGCCGCTGTTGGTGCTTTTTTTGGTCTTCCAACGTCAGTTCGTGCAGTCGTTTATGCGCGCCGGCATCCGTTAAGCAGGAGTAATTTATGACTATCGAACTTACCGTTGAGCAACGTCAGGCACTGGGCGACGTTAGCGTTATTTATCAGATACCTGAGCTTGCCGAGACACCGCATTCCAGCACCACGCTGCGCTTTGGCCTGATTGCTGACCCGCAGTACGCCGATGCCGAGCCGAGTGAGACTCATCCGCGCTTTTATCGCAATAGCCTGTGTAAGCTTTCCAAGGCGATAACAGAACTTAACGACCATCACCTTGAATTTGTCGTGACGCTGGGTGATCTGGTGGATCGCGACTGGGCCAGTTTTGAGCCGGTGTTGCAGGCTTACAATGCGCTGCGGCATCCTCATGCGGTTATCGTCGGTAATCACGATGCGCAGGTATTAACCGAGCATTTATCCGCACAGACGCCCTCTGTAGGCCTGCCAAAAAGCTATTATCAATTTGCCCAGCCGGGGTATCGTTTTATTGTGATTGATGGCAACGATCTCAGCCTTTATTGCAATGCAGCCAACGGTGAAGATCAACAGCAGGCGCAGGAGATGCTAGCAACTTTAACGATTAAGCAATTGCCCAATGCGCAAAGCTGGAACGGAGCCGTGGGTGATCAACAGCTGGCATGGCTTGAGCAGGCATTGCAGCAGGCGCAGCAGCGGCAGGAAACCGTGCTGGTATTCGGGCATTATCCGCTAGCGCCCGAAAATAAGCACAACCTTTGGAACTGCGATCAACTTGTCGAGCTGCTTTGTCGTTATCAGGTACGAGCCTATTTCGCAGGGCATGACCATGAGGGGAACTATGTGCGTGTCGAAAATACCGACTTTATTACCTTGAAAGGTATGGTCGATGGAGCCGATCGCCTGCCGTTCGCCATGGTTGAACTGAAAAACGGCGAGTTGACCATTAACGGCTACGGCCCCGAAGTGAGCCGGGTTTTGCCTCTTCACACTCCGCTAAAAGCGTCATCAATCAGCTGACAGGCAAGTTCGCTGACGTTGATCTGCAAACAGAGGTCGACGTCAGCTGCAAATCCTCGCTCTGTTAATTCTCGCGCCGAGGCACATTCCCGCAGTTGTTCAATCGACGTTCCTCGAAAAGCCGCCGCGGCCGCTGTCGCCTCTGGGGACAGCGATTTAGGTTGCGGTGATGAGCGCAACAGATCGGCTAATCCACCCGCTGCATACCCATCTTCCAGCGAAGGCCGCAAGCTACCATCGGCCCATTTTTCACCACAGGCAATAATCAGGATGTTCGAATAGGCCGCACAGGCGCTCGCGGTCGCCTGCAGGTTTCTCAATGAGCCACAAAATATCGCCACGCTGTTGTCCTGAGTTTTCGCGCTTATTGCTCTGGCTTTACAGGTAATCGCTGAGCCATTCGGTGACGGCAAAACCAGTCGATTTCCTGCTTGCAGTTTAAGCAATGTCTGCGGAGAGAGCGAATATCCACTGCCTGAGAAGCGACGGTCAACATTAGCCGTCTCTGCCTGTTTTAGCTGAGCATATTGTTTGGCGGAACTGTCTTTCCAGGGATAAGGAAACAGCAATGCGCCGCGTTCGGGCCCGATACTGACGCAGGTTGAAAACGACATCACGTCAATAATGACGATACAGTCGGCGTCATGGGCAAGCTGTTCAACCGCCGCCATGCCCCATTCTAGACGCACGCCAAAGCCTGATTGTGAAAAATAACTCATTTTTTATTTTCTTCATTTTCTATGCATCGGGGGGTAAATCTTCGTTCCACTAAAGCAAAATTGCAAGGTCAGACCAGCGGTCTTTTTTGCAAATCATCTTGCTTATCAAGCATCAACAAAACACCGCCTGATTGTTCAAAAAATAAACTTTAAAAACGCTTCAATCTTTCTTGCGTATGTAGCAGTTCAGTAGTACAAAATTAATGCGTGATTGCTATCACGTTTGTAATGCTTGACCTCTCAGCAACTGTGATCTGTCCTATACTTTTAAACAGGGCATTAATTGGCGCTGCCACTGTGATTGAGCGCTTTCGTTGCCCTGGATTGTTTGTTCTAAAAGATTTTTGCATCAGGTGAAAAGGGCCGTAACGACATTCAATCAATTGCTAGGAGGAGGGAGAAATAATGTCTGAATATCATTATTTGCTTCTGGGCGGAAGCCGCCATGGACAAAAACATGTCGATGAAAATCACCAATTTTCCCTGTTCTTCCGCGGCGACAACTCAGGTGAGTTAGCTCAGGCAAGAGCAGAATTGTATGGCGTTCAAAACGAACGTTACAAAGTCTGCCCGGAAAAATGTGCAGATGGACATTGGTACCTGATTGGTTATTGTGGTGCATGCCCTGAGATACCGATCGATGAGAAGACGAATCTGTTAATTCATAAAAACATCAAACCCATGATGTGACGTGATTGACTGTAAGTAATATTTAAGAAGTAAACTCAAACCTCGCGATTGCGGGGTTTGTTGTTTTTGAATAAAAGATTTCTTTGATCTCCCTTAGTCTCTGGCTCATTAATAATCGCTATTTGAGGTATCAGGTATGTAATAATACCGAATATCATCTCATCCTATCTTTATAAAAATATAATTCACTGTCCGTGAAAAATTATTCTTATGCCTTTAGTGAATGGGTAATTTTATTGCTGAGGTCAATCTTATCAAGATTTTTATCATTAGCCTTATACGACAAACCGAAAGAAGAAGAGACATTCTTTCCCAGTGTTATAAATTAAAATTAGATGTCGAGATTTATGATGCCGTAGAGGGAACCCGTTTAGATGCTGATTTTCTTAGGGAAGAAGTGGTTGATTACCCAGCATGTAAAATGACCCCTGGCGTAATCGGTTGTGCACTGAGCCATCGGCTGGTGTGGGAAAGAATCATAGAGGAAGGGCTTTCTTGTGCGCTTATCCTCGAAGATGATGCGCAGATTGATGATAAGTTAATAACGACATTAAAACAAATTGAAATAAATATCGGGACTAAAGAAAATAATGTTTATCTTTTAACACCTCCGGAATCTTATTATGAAAATAAAAAGATCCAGTTGGGTAATGGAGTAACGTTTTATAAAATCAGCGACGCGAGTCTAGCCTCGGGCTATGTGGTCACTCAGCGTGCTGCCCAATTATTGGTTAAAGCTAATACGCCTATACGCTGGGAGTCGGACTCCTGGGTTTATTTCAATCGACTTTATGGCATCAATACCTATTGCCGGGTCCCGCACATTGTCAATGATGGCGACAGCGAGAGTCTGACCTCTTCTTTGCAACAGGACAGGGGCGTCAACGCGCTGCAAAGAGGTTGCTACCGACATCAGCAGCAGAAAAAGGTCCGCTGTTATCAGTTCAAAAGGCTGCGCCGGATCCTGTGCAACAAATTCGACAAAAAGGTCATTTATTCACAAGCCGTTTAACGGGATTAATCTTGTTGAGATCAACACTGCTTCACACAGCAGAAGACCCACTGTCATGGCAGCAGTGGGTCATATTTGTATCGAGACAGGCTAAACCAACGAGATTTTACGCGCTGACCTTTTCCCGTTTAGCTGCTTCCTTTAACGCAAACTGATTTTCCGGCTCTTTTAGGCCTAAGTTCTCACGCAGAGTATTGCCCTCATACTCGGTACGGTAAAGGCCGCGCTGCTGAAGGATAGGGATGACCTGCTCGATGAAATCGTCGAACGCGGTCGGTGTGCCGCCTCGAACAATAAAGCCGTCTGTTGCCCCCAAGGTAAACCAGTGCTCAAAGCCATTGGCGATATCTTCGGCGGTACCCAGAAACGAAGGGCGAGGCGTCGCGGCTTCCAGGGCAGCCTGACGCAGAGTCAAACCGCGCTGTTTGGCATCCTGCTTGATAGTGTCAGTCGTGCTACGGAAGCTGTTTTGGCCCAACTCGCCAATCTCAGGGAACGGTGCATCCAAATCGTATTGGCTAAAATCATGGTGTTCAAAATAGCGGCCGAGGTATTCCAGTGCCTTATCAATGGTGACCAGCTGTGCCGTTTGCTGATATTTTTGCTCGGCGTCTTCCACGCTATCACCAATAATCACGCTAGTGCCCTGGAAAATACGAATATCGTCGGCATTACGGCCATTTTCAACCAGCTGGCGTTTCACATCCTGATAAAACTCGCGCGCGAGTTCTGGCGTTTCCTGTCGGGTGTAAATGGCATCGGCGGCTTCAGCGGCAAAGGCTTTACCCTGTTCAGAGGCACCGGCCTGGAACACAATCGGACGGCCCTGAGGTGAGCGGCCCACGTTCAACGGGCCCTGCACGGAATAATATTTACCCTGATGATTTAGGGTATGCAATTTGCTGCTATCGAAGAACTGTCCGCTCTCTTTATTGCGCACGAACGCATCTTTCTCCCAGGAATCCCACAGGCCTTTCGCCACTTGCAGGTATTCGCTGGCAATACGATAACGCTCATCGTGTTCTGGATGCTTGTCGCGAGAGAAGTTTTTGGCTGAACCTTCCAGCGGCGACGTCACCACGTTCCAACCTGCGCGACCGCCGCTAAGATGATCCAGGCTGGCAAACTGGCGCGCGACGGTAAAAGGCTCACTGTAAGAGGTTGAAAGTGTTGCCACTAAGCCAATTTTTTGCGTCACCAGCGACAGTGCCGAGAGCAGGGTAATCGGCTCAAAGCGGTTCAAAAAATGCGGAATCGATTGGGCGGTGATATATAGCCCGTCAGCAACAAACAGGAAATCAAATTTGGCTTTTTCGGCCTTTTGCGCCAGTTGCTGTACAAATTCAACATTGATACTGGCATCGGCGACGGCATCGGGATGACGCCACGCTGACATATTGCCCGATGGCCCCTGGATAATGGCGCCCAGACGTAACTGTTTATTATTGCTCATGATAGTTCCTTGTCAGAATACTGGCCGCCCCTTTTCAGCGCGGCAGGTCGGGCTAAGCCGGGATGCGTGCATCGGTAATGGTTCGAATGTATTCTTTCTGTTCCTGCGCGTCATAAATCTTGTCGTTAAGGATTTTTCGCAGATAAACCAGTTCCACTCCGAGCGGATTAATTGCCGTATGAAACGGCTCATAGCCCCGACGCAGGTAAAGCGCGGTCAGCCAGGGGTGCTTAATCGCCGTCGCCAGATAAACAGCAGGAGCCTTCAACTGATCGCGCAGGACCGTTTCTTCGGCATGACTAATAATTTTTGCACCATAGCCTTTGCCTTTGGCCTGTTCGTGAACCGCAAACCAGTGAATAAATGGCCACGGCGCCTCGTGCTTGCGGGCCGGTGTCCACGGAAAGCGCACCGTAACAGTCGCGGTGATCCCCAGTTCGGTTTCCAGCACAAACGTACTCTCGTTGCGGACAACTTCACGGACATCTTCAACGCTGGCGCGGGTAATGGTGAAATGAATATTGTGCTCTAGCAACGAGGCATAGGCTTTTTGCAGCATGGCGTGTAATGCTTCGGCATCGGACTCCTTGGCCAAACGAATGATTTCACTCATTATCTGCTCCTAAGCTAAAGCAACGCTGGCGCTGGCCAACAGTTCTAATGAACGCAGGCGAGCTTTAGGCTCCGCCACCGGTGAGTCAATAACGAATTCTTCAACGCCGAACTGTGCCTGTAAGGCTTCTAGCTGCTGGTGGACCTCTTCACCGGTCCCGGCCAGCACGGCAGACTTGCGCTCTTCGATCTGATGCGAGTCGGCTTTTGACTGGCGAATATAGGCTTCCGCCTGTTCAATACTACCGACGTTAACGCGTTGCCCATCGCTGCCGATAACGCGGTAAAGCTGGCCTTCATCGACCAGTTTTTTGGCTTGGGCGCGGGTATCGGCAACAATCACTGGCACGGCTAAAATGGCGCGACGCCCGTTGCTGTCATGGGTATAGGCTGAAAGGGCGCGGGAAATATCCCGTTCATCGGCATTAAGATGGGCGGCAAACACGAAGTTCCAGCCCAGTTTGGCGGCCAGACGCGCGCTTTCTTCACTGGCCCCCAGCAGGAAACGGGCAGCAGTTTGTGGCGGCTGCGGCGTGACCGAAAGCGTATCGCCATTTTCTTCTCTGACCGGCACTGACAGCCAGTCATCCAGCAGTTTCAGCTGTTCGGCAAACTCGCCTTTACGCCCTGGATCGACGGCATACTGCAAGGCGTGAGTCGACAGCGGCAGGCCCCCCGGCGCTTTGCCGATACCAATATCCACTCGCCCCGGAGCCAGAGAGGCCAACTGATTAAAATTCTCTGCAACTTTGAACGGGCTGTAATGTTGCAACATCACGCCGCCAGAGCCAACGCGCAGCTTGCGGGTATGTGCCAGGATCCAGGCAATAACGATCTCCGGTGAGGAGATTGCCAGCTTATCGGTATTATGGTGCTCGGCCAGCCAAAAACGGTGGTAGCCCCACTGTTCGGCTTTTTGTGCCAGTTCCACAGTGCGTTTCAGCGCCCCGGCGGCATCTTCGTGCTCATAGAGAGGGCTTTTATCCAATAAACTCAATCGGTATCCCATGCTTTTTCCTTTTCTGTGCTTGGGGGAGTATTATTTGTGATTATTGAATTCAGAAAGAGTTGAAGTAAAACAACAATAGTTGCTATCAAGTTGCGTTAAATGAAATAGCGAGCAGAGCGCGGGTTTACGGATGAATTTAATCAGGAAAGGGCATCATGTCTCAGGCAATAAATAATGAAACCATCGATAGTTTTCGCCAACAGCTGTTCACGCTAGCGCGAACGCTGAAAATTGATCCCCTGGTGGCGGAAAATCAGGTGAGCGATCGCGTGGCGCTGAGTTTTCGAAAATTACTCAATTTTATCGCCCAGCATGCGCAAGTCAGTACGGAAGGATTATTGGCCTATCCGGCAGCGGCGCAGGCTCAGGCCACAATGGCTGAAATAATGCAGGAAAATCTGGCCGAAGCGCAGCAGGGCGGCGTGTTTCGTCAAGATATTCCGCTGACATTGCTGGGGCAGTTTTTTACCGGCATGTTGTTACAGCTGGCGCAGATCCCAGGCGACCCGGCCGCGCGTCATCAGCAGAGTGTGGCGGCAACGCGTCTGTTTTGTGAAGGCGCTTGGCTGCGAGCTGAATAACATTAAGATGCATAAGGGCCGGGGCCAAGCGAGTCGCGGAGAATAAGTTCGCCGGGGAAGGGCTGCAGGGCGTCAAACGGTTTGCCGTCCATCATATCCACCAGCTGCTTTAGCGTGGTTTTGATCATCTCAGCGACCGGCACGCGGACGGTAGTGAGCGATGGAATAAAGTATGAGGCCATCGAGATATCATCAAAGCCAATTAAAGACACATCCTGCGGGATGCGCTTCCCCATGGCGTGCAGATAATTAGCGGCACCCATTGCCATATCATCATTGCTTGCGACTAATGCCGTAAAAGCAATATTTCGCTCAAGTAGCGTTTTTGCTGCTTCCAGTCCGCTTTTTGGCGTCCAGCCGCCTTCGACAACCCACTGTTCACGGTAGGGGATGCCGTATTTTTCGAGCGCCTGCCGATAACCAAGAAAACGACTATCCGCGGACGGAGAACCCGTGAGTCCGCGAATAAAGGCGATATCCCGATGACCACGATTAATTACATGGCTGACCGCGTTGTAGCTATAGTGCTGATGGTCTGCGTAAACGCAGTGCTGCGGGCTATTTTCTAACCGGCGATTAACGGCAATAATAGGTTTGGGCGAGCCTTCAATGATGGCGGATAATTCATCGGCATCTAAAAAGCGTGGATAGGCAATAATGCCGTCGCAGCGTAAATCGAGTAAAAACTCAATCGCCTGACGCTCTTCTTCAGCGCTGTGTTTACCGTCGACCAGCACCAGCTGGCGGCCATAGCTTTCTGTCAGAGTGGCTGTCTGGAAAAGTAATTCAGTGAAATAAGGGCCATTATACAAGGTGTTACTCACCATCAGCCCGATGCTCTGCGATTTGCTGGTTGCCAGATTTCTTGCCAACAGGTTAGGGCGATAGCCGGTCTCTTCTATTGCTTTAAATACGCGGTCGCGAGTCGTCTTGCTGACATAGCTATTCCCCGCCAACACGCGAGAAACTGTCGCTTTGGAAACCCCCGCCTTATTGGCGACATCAAGCATCGTAATCATCTTCTTTTCCCGGAACCACGGTTTTCATCTGGCTATGGTACAGTTTTATTTCTTTAAGTAACACGTTATTCAGTTTTACAGCCATTCAGATTTATGTGGATATTCTCTGGGGAAATAATAATCCCCACCCTCATTATTAAATTCTATATAAAGTTCTCCCAAATAATAATATTCCCACTCGTTATTTAACCCTTATTACTTTACGAATTTCTAACATTGATGAATGCTTTGCGATCGGCATCACAAATCAAATCAAGTAATCTGAAACCGGTTGCAGAAATGGTGATGACTTGTATATTTTAATTTAAACACTGAGACGAGGGATGAACCATGAATAAAATCTTACTGTGCTGCGCTGCCGGAATGTCCACCAGTATGCTGGTCCAGCGCATGGAGAAGTATGCTGCGCAAAATAATATCGAAGTCAACATTAACGCCATTGCCTTTGATGAGTTTAGTGATGAAATTCAGGGTTATGACTGCTGCCTTTTAGGACCGCAAATCAAATACAAACTGGCCGAATTCAAGTCGATTGCCGAGGCGTACAACAAGCCGGTAGCAGTCATTAACACGATGGATTACGGCATGATGAATGGTGAGAAAATCCTTAACGAAGCGTTAAAAATGATCGCGTCTGAAGAGGCAAAATAATGAGCACAATCAGTGAGTCATTATTTGGCGTGATTGAAAACCGAATTAGTCCGATTGCAGCACGGCTTTCAAGTCAACGCCACGTGGTAGCCATTAAAGACGGCTTTATCTCTTCTATGCCGTTTCTTATTGTCGGATCCTTTATGCTGCTGTTTGCCCATCCACCGTTTAGTGCTAACAGCCAGTGGGCTTTTGCGCAATGGTGGTTGGGCATGGTCGCTCAGTACAGCGATCAAATTATGATGCCGTATAATATGACGATGGGCATTATGGCCGTCTACATTGCTGCAGCTATTGCCTATAACCTGGCACATAGTTATAAGATGAATGGCTTTATGGCCGCAATGCTATCATTAATGGCATTTCTGGTTGTGGCATCACCGCAAAGCAACAGTGCATTACCCGTTGGCTCATTAGGTGGCGAGGGAATATTTACCGCCATTTTGATCAGTTTATATTCCACCGAATTAATGCATTTCCTGCAAAAACATAATATTGGTTTTAAATTACCAGAACAAGTACCCCCAAAAATTCGCCAGTCGTTTGATTTATTAATTCCCATTCTGGCTATTTTCATTACGTTATTTCCGCTAAGTCTGTTTATTCAACATCAGTTTGGCATGTTATTGCCGCAGGCAATTATGTCAATTTTCGCGCCGATTATTTCTGCATCCGATTCCCTTCCCGCGATTCTGATTGCCGTTTTACTGTGCCATCTGTTGTGGTTTGCCGGTATTCACGGTGCAGTCATCGTTGGCGGTATTTTGCAGGCCTTCTGGCTGACGAATCTTGGCATTAATCAGCAGGAGCTTAATGCGGGTCAGCCGATAACCCAGATCTTTATCGAGCCTTTCTGGCAATTCTTTATTGTGGTCGGCGGTTCAGGTTCGACAATGGGGCTGGTATTCCTTTATTTACGCAGCAAATCTGCGCACCTGCGTTCGATTGGCAAGCTGGGTCTGGTGCCTAGCATGTTCAATATCAACGAGCCGGTCATCTTTGGTTCACCGGTGGTGATGAATCCGCTGTTGTTTATCCCGTTTATTACTGCGCCACTGGTCAATGCGGTGATTGCTTATACGGCGACGCGCACCAGTCTGGTTAACCACGTTGTGTCACTGGCACCCTGGACCACGCCCGGTCCGATTGGTGCGGCCTGGTCAACTGGCTGGGATTTCCGCGCCATTATACTGGTCGGCGTACTGCTCTGTATCTCGACCCTGATTTACTACCCGTTCTTCAAAATGTATGAAAAACAACTGTTAGAGCAGGAAGAACCTCGTTTGCAACCTGCGGAGAATTGATCATGGAATTCGAAAATGTGGTGATGGAACTGATTATTCATGCCGGCGAGGCACGTTCCTGCTCAATGGAAGCGCTGCGAGCCGCGCGCGAAAATGACTGGCCGCTGGCAGATAAGCATCTCACCGCCGCAAAGATTGCCGCCCGCGAGGCCCATAAGATCCAGACCCAACTTATTGGTGCCGACGAAGGTGCTGGAAAAATCCCCGTCACGTTGATTCTGGTGCACGCACAGGACCATCTGATGAACGCCATGCTCTGCCGTGAGCTGGTGGAAGAATTAATCCACTTACATCGCGAAATTTCTGCGTTGAAAAATCGTTAACCAAGGAGCGAGTCATGAAACATCAGCAGCTCAAAGCCTTTCCACAAGGGTTTCTGTGGG
>CAWUIY010000113.1:0-13094 GCA_963922555.1 uncultured Serratia sp.
GACCAGAAACCAACTAATCTTAAACAAAAGCGCGGCGGAAGAATGATAATTTGGCAGCTCAGAACTGGGCTGATACCATGGGTCCATCTAATATTATTGTCGACCGGCAGGCATAAATAAAGGCTGTTTCAGTAAAGGTCGTCAAAAACATGACACCCGCAGGACTCATTCATGGCAATTTCAATTAAAACACCTCAAGACATCGAAAAAATGCGCGTTGCTGGCCGCCTCGCCGCTGAAGTGCTGGAGATCATCGAGCCGCACGTCAAACCCGGCGTCAGCACGGCCGAGCTTGACCGCATCTGTCACGAGCACATTACCGTCAAACAACAGGCAATCCCCGCATGTCTGGGCTATCACGGCTTCCCGAAATCGGTGTGTATCTCGATAAACGAAGTCGTATGTCACGGTATTCCAAGCGATGACCGCCTGCTGAAAGACGGCGATATCGTCAACATTGACGTGACCGTAATCAAAGACGGCTTCCACGGCGATACTTCCACCATGTTTATCGTCGGCAAGCCAACTATCCTGGGTGAGCGCCTGTGCCGCGTCACGCAAGAGAGCCTGTATCTGGCGCTGAAAATGATCAAGCCAGGCATTCGCCTGCGTTCGCTGGGCAAGGCCATTCAGCAGTTTGTAGAAGCCGAGAAATTTTCTGTGGTGCGCGAATACTGCGGACACGGCATCGGCGAAGGTTTCCACGAAGAGCCGCAGGTCCTGCATTACGACGCTGATGACGGTGGCGTGGTTCTGCAACCAGGCATGGCCTTTACCGTCGAGCCGATGGTCAATGCCGGTGATTACCGCATTCGCAGCATGAAAGATGGCTGGACGGTAAAAACTAAGGACCGTAGCCTGTCCGCTCAGTACGAGCACACGATTGTAGTAACCGAAAACGGCTGCGAAATCATGACACTGCGTAAAGACGAAACGCTGCCAAACATTCTGACTCACGAAACTGCAGCAGCAAATTAAGTCTTGATATACCCTCGAAGCCGGCTGAAAAGTCGGCTTTTTCATCATAGTGTCTTGTCGTCTTAATATTTCAATGCAGGGCTACGCACTCATGTCTGATTCGTTTCTGTCTAAAAATCTTATCCACCTGGCCTTGCCCCTGCCGGTCGAGATCACCCGCGCGTTCCCTGATAAACCCGCTTCACCTTCCACTTATAAAGATGAAGAACTGGATCGCCAGTCGCTGAAACAACACATGGAAGAATTCCAGCTTTGGCTGGCAGAAGCGTTTAATTGCGGACAACGCGTCGAAGAGCTGGTCGCTGCTCGCGCACTGTATATCGACCAGATGCTGCAACGGCTGTGGATTTTCTACGGCTTCGATAAAATTCCTGAAACTGCGATGGTGGCCGTCGGCGGCTATGGTCGCGGTGAGTTACACCCTCTTTCAGATATCGACGTGCTGGTGCTCAGCCAAAAACGTCTTAACGACGAGCAGGCGCAGCGCATCGGCGAGCTTATTACCCTGCTTTGGGACCTGAAACTGGAAGTCGGCCACAGCGTGCGTACGCTGGAGGAGTGCCTGCTGGAGGGTCTGGCAGACCTCACCGTCGCCACCAATCTAATTGAATCACGGCTGATTTGCGGCGATGTGGCGCTGTTCCTGAACATGCAAAAGCATATTTTCAGCGACGGGTTCTGGCCCTCACCGACCTTCTTCCGCGCAAAAATCGACGAGCAAAACGAACGCCATCAGCGCTATCACGGTACCAGCTATAATCTCGAGCCTGATATCAAAAGCAGTCCCGGCGGCCTGCGTGACATTCACACTCTGCTGTGGGTCGCGCGTCGTCACTTTGGCGCGACATCCCTCGACGAAATGGTTGGCTTCGGTTTCCTGACCAAGGCCGAGCGTAACGAAATCAACGAATGCCAGAGCTTCCTGTGGCGCATCCGTTTTGCCCTGCATCTTATCCTCAACCGCTACGACAACCGCCTGCTGTTCGATCGCCAGTTGAACGTTGCACAGCTGCTGCAATATCAGGGCGAAGGCAATGAGCCGGTCGAGCGAATGATGAAAGATTTCTATCGAATGACCCGCCGCGTCGGCGAGCTGAATCAAATGCTGCTACAGCTGTTTGACGAGGCGATTCTGGCGATCGGTCCGAACGAAAAACCACGCCCGCTTGACCATAACTTCCAACTGCGTGGCGACCTGATAGACGTGCGCGACGAAACGCTTTTTGACCGCGAGCCGCAGGCTATTATCAGCATGTTTTATCTGATGGTCCGTCATCGCGAGATCAAGGGAATTTATTCGACTACGGTGCGCCTGCTGCGCCGCACGCGTCGTCATCTGCAAACGCCGCTGTGCATGATCCCCGAAGCGCGCGAGATCTTTATGGCAATCCTGCGCCATCCGGGAGCCGTTTCACGTGCGCTGGTCCCGATGCACCGCCACAGCGTTTTGTGGGCCTACATGCCACAGTGGGGGCTGATCGTCGGCCAGATGCAGTTCGACCTGTTCCATGCCTATACCGTCGATGAACACACCGTTCGAGTGTTGCAAAAGCTTGAAAGCTTCGCCGATGAAAATACCCGTCCGCGCCATCCGCTGTGCGTTGATCTGTTCCCTCGCCTGCCGCAGCCTGAATTGCTGCTGATGGCAGCGCTGTTCCATGATATTGCCAAAGGCCGCGGCGGCGATCACTCGGTGCTGGGCGCGCGCGATGCGCAAGAGTTCGCCGAGCTGCACGGTCTTAGCTCTAACGATAGCCAGCTGGTTTCCTGGCTGGTGCGCTGCCACCTGCTGATGTCGGTGACGGCGCAGCGCCGCGATATTCAGGATCCCAACGAAATCCAGCAGTTCGCGGCAGAAATGAAAACCGAAAATCGCCTGCGTTACCTGGTGTGCCTGACGGTGGCGGATATCTGCGCCACGAATGAAACCCTGTGGAACAGCTGGAAACAGAGCCTGATACGCGAGCTGTATTTCGCCACTGAAAAACAACTACGTCGCGGCACGCAGCATACCCCTGACCTGCGCGAACGGGTGCGTCATCACCGGCTGCAGGCGCTGGCGCTGTTGCGCATGGACAATATCGACGAGGAAGCGTTGCACCATATCTGGAGCCGCTGTCGTTCCGACTATTTCCTGCGCCACACGCCAAACCAGCTGGCCTGGCACGCGCGCCACTTGCTCGATCATGACTCCACCAAGCCGCTGGTGCTGGTCAGCCATCAGGCGACGCGCGGCGGTACCGAGATCTTCATCTGGAGCCCGGACAAACCTTATCTGTTTGCCGCCGTGGCCGGTGAACTGGACAGACGCAACCTGAGCATTCACGACGCGCAAATCTTCACTAATCGCGACGGCATGGCGATGGACACCTTTATTGTGCTTGAACCAGACGGCAATCCGCTGGCGCAGGATCGCCACGAGACGACCCGCTTCGCACTGGAACAGGCCATGCTGCAGGCTTATCAGCCACCGCGCGCCCGTCGTCCGTCGTCCAAGCTGCGCAATTTCAGCGTGCCAACGGAAGTCAGCTTCTTGCCAACACACACCGATCGCAAAACCTATATGGAGCTGGTCGCGCTTGATCAACCGGGCCTGCTGGCGCGCGTCGGTGAGGTGTTCTCGGATCTGGGACTTTCGCTGCACGGTGCAAGGATTTCAACCATTGGCGAACGCGTAGAAGACTTGTTCATTTTGGCCAACGGCGACCGCCGCGCCCTGGACAAGCAAACACGCCGTGAAATCGAGCGAAGATTGACCGAGGTGCTCAATCCGTTCGACAAAATATGATACAAGTAGAGACTGACCTTTTTTACTTTCAACATCACTAGCAGATAAAGAGAACAGTATGGAATTGCAAACCATCATTGAGCAGGCTTTCGAACGCCGTGCAGAAATCACTCCGGCTAACGTTGATAGCGCAACTCGCGACGCGGTTAACGCGGTGATTAATAAAATCGACAGCGGCGAACTGCGCGTTGCCGAAAAGATCGACGGCGAGTGGGTGACGCATCAGTGGCTGAAGAAGGCGGTGCTGCTGTCTTTCAGGATCAACGATAACGAAGTGATGGAAGGCGCAGAAAACCGCTTCTACGACAAGGTCCCAATGAAATTCGCCGATTATGACGAAGCGCGTTTCAAACGTGAAGGCTTCCGCGTAGTGCCACCGGCTGCCGTGCGTAAAGGTTCTTTCATCGCACGCAACGTGGTGCTGATGCCTTCCTACGTCAACATTGGTGCCTACGTTGATGAAGGCACCATGGTCGATACCTGGGCCACGGTCGGCTCCTGTGCGCAGATTGGTAAAAACGTTCACCTCTCAGGCGGCGTAGGCATCGGCGGCGTGCTGGAGCCTTTGCAAGCCAATCCGACCATCATTGGCGACAACTGCTTTATCGGCGCACGTTCAGAAATCGTTGAAGGCGTGATCGTTGAAGACGGCTGCGTGATTTCCATGGGCGTTTACATTGGTCAAAGCACCAAGATTTACGATCGCGAAACCGGTGAAATTCACTACGGCCGCGTGCCTGCCGGTTCGGTAGTCGTTTCCGGCAACCTGCCGTCGAAAGATGGCAAATACAGCCTGTATTGCGCAGTGATCGTTAAAAAGGTTGATGCTAAAACCTTAGGCAAAACCGGCCTTAATGAGTTATTGCGTTCTATCGACTAGACTAGAAAAGCGGGCTAATTACCCGCTTTTTTTAGGGCGTTTTCGGCGTTTGGGTATAAACGATAAGTTTAAACAATAAAAGGAAGGTGCCACATGTATGACAATCTGAAAGGCCTGGGGATCACTAATCCTGATGACGTAGATCGTTACAGTCTGCGTCAGGAAGCGAATAACGACATCCTCAAAATCTACTTCCGCAAAGACAAGGGTGAGTTTTTCGCCAAGAGCGTTAAATTCAAATACCCGCGCCAGCGCAAAACCATCGCCGCAGACAATGCTGGTCAAGGCTATAAAGAGATTAACGAGATCAGCCCTAATCTGCGCTACGTGATCGACGAGCTGGACCAGATTTGCCAACGCGAGCAAATTGAAGTCGACCTGAAGCGCAAAATCCTCGACGACTTGCGCCACCTCGAATCGGTGGTAGCCAACAAGATTTCCGAAATTGAATCTGACCTGGAAAAACTGACTAGCGGCAGATAAGATTTTTATGCAGTGATTTGAAATGAAGATGCAAAAATTTCGAGCTGCAGGATGGCAGCATCCGAGTCAATCCCCAGGAACTTACACCAGTAAGTGACTGGGGTTTGCAAAGATAGCCAATGTGGCTGCAGCTTGAAAGAAAAAACTGTTGTTCAACCCAGCTGTGTTGCCCACTTCTCGATCCAAGGCAGAGCAACCAGCTCTGGTTCTGGATGTTCAATCGCATCGATCTCAAGCATTTCGCCCATGCGGTTGGCACCCTGCTCTTGCAACAGATCATCCATTTTATGGCCGCCGCCGCAGAAGAAATCATAGCTGCTGTCACCCAGTGCAATCAGGCCATAACGCAACTCAGGCTGATAGCCCACTTTGTCACGAATCGCCTCATACAATGGCGCAATGCTATCGGGCAAATCGGCCTGACCGGTCGTAGAGGTAACGATTAACACGAAATGATGGCGGTAATATTGCCAGGCCTCAAGCGTACCTTCTTCAAAGACTTTAACCTGATGCCCCTGTTTCTTAAGCAGCGTTTCCGCTTCTTCCGCCACCAGCAACGCGTTTCCGTACACGGTACCTACAAAAATACCAATCTCAGCCATACCGATTTCTCCCTCGCTTGAATCCTGAATTATTAACTATCCTGACTCGCCTGCTCTGGAAACTCAACCCTTTCCAGCTCGCTTACGCAGCCAAGCCATTCAAAACGCTCTGCCAGTTGCTGCCAGCGATTATCCCACTGTGCGGTTAACGACAACGCTTCGCCGGTAATGGGATGCTGCAACTGCATGTGGCTGGCGTGCAGCATTAATCCCGGACAGCCAAAATGCTGCGCCATACCGCGATTCTGCTTCAAATCACCGTGCGCCGTATCACCGATAATGGGATGACGCAAATGCGACATGTGTCGGCGAAGCTGATGTTTGCGGCCCGTTTCGGGCTTCAGCTCAACCAGGCTATAGCGCGCGGTGTCGTATTTGCCCACGGCTACAGGCATCTCTTTCCTCGCCAGCACGCGATAGTGACTGACCGCTGGCTGTGGCGCTTTATCCGCGGTGGCAAACTTGTCGGCGATTTTGTCCTGCTCTTCCGTCAGGGCGTAATCCACAGTACCGTCTTCCATTACATATCCGCGCACCACGGCGTGATAGGTTTTGCTCATCTGGTGCTGCTCGAACTGCTGTGACAGCAAACGCGCCACGTCGCTTGATAACGCCAGCAGCAATACGCCGGAGGTCGGTTTATCGAGCCGATGTACGGTAAATACGTGCTGACCAATCTGGTCGCGCAACGTCTGCATCACAAAGACGGTTTCATGCCGATCTAGCCAACTACGATGGACCAGCATTCCCGCGGGCTTGTTCACCGCGATCAGATGCTCATCCTGATACAAAATTTCAAGCATTTCAGTCTTCTATATTCAATAAATCGTCTAGACGTTGCAGTTCATTGTGCAGCTTTTCTTTGCCGGGCAATGCTTCTTCAAAGTAAGGCGTGATGGCAAAACGAGTAGGCAGATTTGCCTCGGCGGCCAGAATGGCGTGCATGCGCGGAAGCAATACCCACTGTAGCCATTGCTCTGCCGACATGGTGTCTATCGAGAAAGGTTCTTTACTTTCAAACGCTTCTGGCTCAGGCGGCATAGGCTGCCATAAAGACAGTTCACGCATAGCTTGCTCAATATCATGCAATATTTCGCGGACCTTGTTTTCTGTACTCATCGATCACTCTCTGCATTGAACACGTGCGGTTAGGGGAAGCGCGCGTAAAAAGGGGCAAAGCATAGCACTGAAGGCGCAGCCCCCCAAATTTCTGCGCAACGGATAATTCATTCATTAAGCATAGCCCCCATCAACCAACTATCAGTTTTTCATACTGGTACTGCAATAAGGCTACGGGCAAAATAGGCGCACTTTACATTAATTGACTTTAAATATGCCTGCCAACTCGATAACGCCAACAAAAATCCACGCAACACCGATGAAAGCCATGATTGCCTCAGTCTCTGGTTATGCGATGGATGGTTTTGACCTGCTGATCCTGGGCTTTATGCTGCCAGCCATCGCCAACGAGCTGCATCTTGATGCCTCGCAAAGCGGCTCACTGGTCACCTGGACGCTGATCGGTGCCGTACTCGGCGGCGTAATTTTCGGGCCGATTAGCGACCGATTCGGCCGCATTCGCGTGCTGACATTGACTATTTTGATGTTTTCTCTGTTCACCGGCCTCTGCGCTGTGGCTCAAGGTTACTGGGACCTGCTGACCTATCGCACATTGGCCGGCGTCGGCCTTGGCGGAGAGTTTGGCATTGGCATGGCACTGATTGCCGAAGCCTGGCCTGTGGAAAAACGCAATCGTGCCTCGGCGTATGTTGGTATGGGCTGGCAACTGGGCGTGCTGATGGCGGCGTTTCTCACTCCATTATTACTGGGACTCATTGGCTGGCGTGGAATGTTCCTGATCGGGCTACTTCCCGCCCTCGCCTCTTTCCTGATCCGCCGTACAATGGGCGAACCTGAAGAGTTTGTTAAACAAGCCTCGGCGACCCAGCAGACCTCAGTGATCACAAGATTGCGCCTGCTGTTTAAGGACCGTAATACCACCAAATGCAGTATCGGGATTCTGATCCTCACCTCGGTGCAAAATTTCGGCTATTACGGCCTGATGATTTGGATGCCGAGTTACCTGTCCAAAAACTTCGGTTTTTCATTGACCAAATCGGGGCTTTGGACTGCGGTGACGGTGATCGGCATGACATTCGGGATTTGGCTGTTTGGCGTGCTGGCAGATCGCTTTGCTCGCTGGAAAATTTTCCTAATTTATCAGGTTGGTGCAGTGATTATGGTTGTGCTGTACGCAAGATTGACTAACCCGACAGAGATGCTGTTTGCTGGCGCAATAATGGGATTGTTTGTGAACGGCATGATCGGCGGCTACGGCGGTTTGATTTCCGACAGCTACCCAGTGCATGTGCGCGCCACGGCGCAGAACGTGTTGTTCAATCTGGGGCGAGGCGTGGGCGGATTCGGACCGCTGGTGATCGGTATGCTGGCATCTAAAATAGCCTTTTCCGCCGCGATTAGCCTGCTGGCAGTAATTTATCTGCTGGATATTTATGCCACGCTGTTCCTGCTGCCAAAAACGCAAAGTAAAAAAGAAGACAGCCTTGGGGCAATTGGTTAATCGCGGGATTTACATCGAAGGGAAAGAAAAAAGACAAAAAGTTGGGGGTACTGTTTGCACAGTACCCCCGGTTCGTTTTATAGCAATCCAGCTACCTGTGTGCTCCCTGCTCGATCCGTGAAAACTTGTCCTACGGTTATCCTAACCAGCCATCCATTGCAGCGTCCAACTTTCATCCTGACGTATCATCCTGGTCATCCTGACGGTCATCCTTTAGTCTTCCTGACCCACCAAACTCCTGTTTTGGCTCTCAATCTCCATCCTGGAGGTGTCCCTTGTTTCGCCCTGAAACTTCCTTGCATAATCCGATGCAGTCCTGACTCTTCCTGAGTCGTCCCCTTCTTGATGAAACAGCCATCATCCTGATGTTCCGTTTCATGTCTTCCTTTCGACAAACTTAGAATCGTTGATTTTGGGCTTTGTGACAAGGCTAGCGGTATGACTTACATTATCCTTACACAACCATCCATACCACAACCAATGGTTATCCCACTGTTATAATTGGTTTTTTATAATTAACACAGAAATTATTAGCATTAAATATAAGAGATATCTTACACCCTTTGTAAGAGATCTCTCACAAAGATGTAAGCTAAATTTCCCATAAGGCCTGTCAGGAAATTTGCGGGACGAGCATTGTAAGGAATTCAGCCAATGAAGACGAGAGAATCGTTCGTTTTTTGCTCCCGTATTCTTCCAGCATAACTTCGCCGGTTAGATTGCACAGCGAGAGCAGCGTTAATTCAGAATCCGTTGTCGCCAAAAACAGGGTCGGCGAAAGTTTTAGGCGTTTCTGTGTCAGCAGGTGGCCGATGAGATTTTCCTGCAAACGTATAAAATCCTCCTCGCTCCAGACCTGAACCAGTGTAAAGGCGTGATTCAGATAGCTCGCCTGCATATCACCGGCAAATTGGGTAGTATAAAAGGCATGCGCTTCAGGGCGCAGCTGCAAATCAAGCGCGCGCTCGACGTTTGCCAGTTCCGTGGCTGGAGCAAAAGGCTGAGGCAGCCAAAACACGGCGTTATCGCTGCTGCTTACCGTGCAAGGAGAAGCTACGCCCGCTAATTCTTCACTGGCAGGAGCATTGCCGGTTTTCTGCTGCCATAGGTCAACATAGCGTTGGGTAAATCCCCGCAGGGCGTCAGAAACTTCATGGTCCATATTTTTTCTCATCTTCAGGGTCAGCAGTGCGTTAAACTAGGCTTATAGGCAATTTATTTTGTATTGTAGCAATCTCTTATCAAGGTGACAGCATGTCTTCCTATCAGGACAATCCCGCTCTTTCTCAACTGACTCTCGGCAAAGCCACGCCTTACCGCGATCAGTACGATGCCAGCCTGCTTCAGGCCGTGCCGCGCAGTATGAACCGCGAGCCGCTTGGCCTGTATCCGGATTCACTGCCTTTTCACGGTGCTGACATCTGGACCATGTACGAGCTTTCCTGGCTTAACGCCAAAGGTTTGCCGCAGGTAGCCGTGGGCGAAATCAGTCTTGAGGCCGAAAGCACAAGCCTGATCGAGTCCAAGAGTTTTAAACTCTACCTTAATAGCTTCAACCAAACCAAATTCGAAGACTGGGCAAGCGTTCAACGCACGCTGGAAAACGATCTCAGCGCCTGCGCGCAAGGCAAGGTCACCGTCAGCCTGCGCCCTTTAAGTGACGTTGAAGGCACGCCGATTGGCCGTTTTGCAGGTATCTGCATCGACGGACAGGATATTGAAATCACGGATTACGCGTTCAGCACCGATTATCTGCTCAATGCCACCAGCGACAAAATTGTCGATGAAACGCTAGTCAGTCATTTGCTGAAATCCAACTGCCTGATCACCCATCAACCGGATTGGGGCTCGGTGCAGATTCAGTACCGCGGACCGGCTATCGATCGCGAAGCCCTTTTACGCTATCTGGTTTCATTTAGAAATCACAACGAATTCCACGAACAGTGTGTCGAACGCATCTTCAACGATTTGCTACGTTTCTGCCAGCCAACCCGTCTGGCGGTTTATGCACGATACACCCGTCGCGGTGGTCTGGATATCAATCCGTGGCGCGCAAATTTCCTGTTCGAGCCTTCTAATGCGCGGCTTGTGAGACAATAACGCCCAACTTTGCTCAAGAACTGAGCTGTCAGTCGGCGAGCAATGGTAAAAGCCTATGGACAGGTTTACTGTTAAAGCATAACAAGCACGCAAAACAACGTTAACGCGGCGTTAATAAGGAGCAACTTTGATTACACATATCAGCCCACTTGGCTCAATGGATTTGTTGTCTCAGTTGGAAGTGGACATGCTCAAACGCACTGCGAGCAGCGACTTATATCGCCTCTTCCGTAATTGTTCTTTGGCTGTGCTTAACAGCGGCAGTCAGACTGACAGCAGCAGGGAGTTGCTTGATCGCTTCGAAAGTTTTGATATCAATGTATTGCGTCGTGAACGTGGCGTAAAACTTGAACTGGTAAATCCGCCGGAAGAGGCGTTTGTCGATGGGCGGATTATCCGTTCGTTGCAGGCTAACCTGTTTGCCGTGCTACGAGATATCCTGTTCGTTAACGCACAGTTAAGCAGTGCGGGGCGTTATCAAGATCTCGATCTCACGGACTCGGTGCAACTGACCAATCTGGTATTCTCCATCCTGCGCAATGCCCGTACGCTGCATCTGGACGAAGATCCCAATATGGTGGTGTGCTGGGGCGGCCATTCGATTAACGAAATTGAATATCAGTATGCGCGCAACGTTGGCAGCCAGTTAGGGCTGCGCGAACTGAACATCTGTACCGGCTGCGGTCCAGGCGCGATGGAGGCACCGATGAAAGGTGCCGCCGTTGGCCACGCGCAGCAGCGCTACAAAAACGGCCGCTTTATCGGTATGACCGAGCCTTCAATTATTGCCGCCGAGCCGCCTAATCCGCTGGTTAACGAGCTGGTGATCATGCCTGATATCGAGAAGCGGCTTGAGGCCTTTGTGCGTATTGCTCACGGCATTATTATCTTCCCGGGCGGCGTGGGAACGGCTGAAGAGCTGCTTTATCTGCTGGGCATTCTGATGGATCCGGCGAACAGCGATCAGGTATTGCCGCTGATCCTGACCGGTCCAAAAGAAAGTGCAGATTATTTCAACGTGCTAGATGCCTTCATCCGCGAAACTCTGGGCGATGAAGCGCAGAAGCATTACACCATCATCATCGACGATCCGACCGAAGTGGCTCGCCAGCTCAAACGCGCCATGCCGCTGGTAAAAGAAAACCGCCGCAACAGCGGAGACGCATACAGCTTTAACTGGTCGATTCGTATCGCGCCTGATTTGCAGTTGCCGTTTGAGCCAAGCCACGAAAATATGGCTAATCTTAATCTGCATCTCAACCAGCCGCCAGAACAGTTGGCTGCCGCACTGCGCCGGGCGTTCTCAGGAATTGTGGCCGGTAACGTTAAAGAGGTAGGCATTCAGGCGATTCAAAAGCATGGCCGCTTCAAGCTGCATGGCGATCCGCTGTTAATGAAAAAAATGGACAGCCTGCTGCAAGGATTTGTTGCCCAGCACCGCATGAAACTGCCGGGCACGGCGTATGTTCCGTGCTATGAGATCTGTTCCTGAATCATGTCGCTGCCCGCTTTCTCCTTTAACGTAGATTAGGGGAAGTTGATAACAAAATCCCCTCAGTTATCTCACTGAGGGGATTTACTGCGTGACCCCTCGCAATTTCCCACTGCAAGTCCTGGTAAATGATCTCTGCCAATGCCATCTAAGCAATTTACTGATACCCTCTCGTTATGAAAATTCACTTATTAATCATCGACGCGCTGAATCTGATCAGGCGCATTCACGCCGTTCAAGGCTCGCCCTGCGTTATCGCCTGCCAGAGCGCGATTAACCAGCTGATTCAGCATACGCAGCCGACACACGCGGTTGCCGTATTTGACGAAGACGATCGCCACGATAGCTGGCGACACCAGTGCCTGCCTGACTACAAAGCGGGACGCACGCCGATGCCAGATAACCTGTTTGCTGAAATGCCGGCCCTAAAAGCCGGATTTGAGAGTCTGGGCATTGCCTGCTGGCATGCAGCCGGGCAAGAAGCCGACGATCTCGCTGCAACGCTTACCGCCAAAGTAGCCGGTGCCGGACATCAGGTGACTATCGTTTCTACCGACAAAGGTTACTGCCAGCTACTTGCACCCGAAGTACACATACGCGACTACTTCCAGAAGCGCTGGCTGGATATGCCGTTTGTACAAACAAGCTTCGGCGTGCTCCCAGGCCAGTTGACCGACTATTGGGGACTTGCCGGGATCAGCAGCAGTAAAATTCCGGGCGTAGCCGGAATTGGACCCAAAGCGGCCGTAACTCTGCTGACTCAGTACCCGACTCTAGAAGCGCTGTATCAGAATATTGTTCAAGTACCAGAAAAGTGGCAGAAGAAACTCCTCGAGCATCGGGAGCTGGCATTCACCTGCCGCCGCATCGCCACGTTGCAAACCGATGTCATTTTGAAGGGAAATTTACAAGATTTACGGCTCAAGAGCTGAGCCGTAATGTAGACACTTCAAGCACAACGAGAAGCGTTCCTTTAACCCATTGGAGTTGTAGCAAGGCGGCCAGTTTGTGAATCCCCGGGAGCTGACACAAGTCAGTGACCGGGGTGAGCAAACGCAGCCAACGCCGTTACAGCTTCAAGGAACACAAAATATTCCTACAAGCCATTGGAGCTGTGGCAAGGCGGCCAGTTTGAGAATCCCCGGGAGCTGACACAAGTCAGTGACCGGGGTGAGCAAACGCAGCCAACG
>CAWUIY010000114.1:0-12973 GCA_963922555.1 uncultured Serratia sp.
GGCGAGTAAAAGCAGGCCCAGAGAAACGTGCCATAGCCTGCCGCGCTGTAGCCTCGCGCCCTGCTTTGTCACCCTGCGCCCCGACTTGCTGGCGCTGCGCGTAACGGCCCATAGCACGACACCACCCAACGCGGCAACCCATAGCCATGACGCCGCCAACTCACTGTAATTTCTCCCGAAATCGCTAAGTAACAGCCCGCGATGCAGGTCATCCAGCCAGGTTCGGAACGGCAATACCCCGCTGGTGCCGTACACCACCAGATCGCCTTTAACGTCGAGCGTCACCGGATCGACAAATATTGCCCGGCTCTTGGACGCGCCTAACCCCGGCTCCACAAACTGCACCCGTGTCGTCTCGCCTTTAGTGGGCGCGGGGCGAATGGCGTAGATCTCGGCCTTGTCGCCCACCACGGCTCTTGCCGATTCAATCTGTCGGGAAAGTGGCTGTGCATCACCAATGGAGGAGGTAAAGAGCTGATCGGCATAAACTTTATTTTCAATTTGCGGTGTGACGACATACAGCACGCCGGTAAAAGCAGCGATGAAGATAAACGGCCCGACAAATAAGCCGATATAAAAATGGATACGCTTGAGCAAAGCCAAGGCAGCCGCCCGCGCAGTGGGTTCGCCACGGGGTTCAGCGCAGCTTACGAAATAATTCATAGAAATAGTCCTGAAACTTGTCAGCATAAAAATCAATAGCTTCGCAGCCGGGCGAATCGAATCGCGCCGACAGCAGCTTTGGATAAAAATCAGATTTTGTATGGCGTCAGTGCGAATTACGCTGTGAAAGGCAAAACCACTGAGACAAGCGCGGGGGGAGCGCGAGGCTGTGAATCTTCGAGGATAGGCGCTGAAATAGGGCTAAGAATGACCCGCGGTGGCGAAGGTCGCACGACAATTCTCAGCGACCACAGCAGCGGTAATGCCAGCATGACCAGCAACGGTAGATGCATTAGCAGCACGCAGTAGCCACACGCGGCGTCCATCATATCGCTGGCAGACATTGTTGCTGGGGTATTTGCAGCCTGCACGACATGGATCGCGTGAGCTTTCTGCGCGGTTGGTGAAACGTCTGGCATAGTTGCCATCGACGGCATGTCGCTCATGTCATCCATCGGCATCGTTGAACGGTTCATGTCTCGCATATCCATCCCAGCCATCATTGTCATCGGCACGCCCTGCGCTACCAGCGTTTTTGATACCAGCGGAGCCACAAATAGCATCAGGATCGCGAAAATCCCCAACCAGGCGGGAACGCGAAGATGTGCGTGCGCTATTTGTTTTAGTGAGACCATTATGTCTGAACGTTATTTAAAGATTAGGCCGAAAGACGCGACAGATTGTATATGAAATGTTGATAAATTGCAGATAAAAAGAGGAGAGTTATTAAGCACTTCTGGCAAAAGATTTCTATAAATGAAACAAAGCCCGCAGCCATGCGGGCTTTGTTGAAGCTCAAACGGTCGTTATGTCAGTGACAATTAACGGTCGTTCAGCAGCTTACGCATTACCAGAGTGGCGTTAGTACCACCAAAACCGAAGCTGTTTGACATCACAGTCGTCAGCTCACGCTGGGTAGGCTCGGTAATGATGTTAGCGCCTAGCACGTCTTCATCGAGGTTTTCGATGTTGATGCTTGGAGCGATGAAGTTGTTCTCAGCCATCAGCAAGGTGTAGATCGCTTCCTGAACGCCAGCGGCACCCAGTGAGTGACCCGTCATTGCTTTAGTGGAAGAGATAGCCGGGGTGTTTTCACCAAACACTTCACGAACAGCACCGATCTCTTTCTTGTCGCCGATTGGCGTAGAAGTACCGTGTACGTTCAGGTAGTCGATTGGAGTATCAACGCCTTGCAGCGCCATCTTCATACAACGCACTGCGCCTTCACCAGAAGGTGCAACCATGTCTGCGCCGTCTGAAGTTGCGCCGTAACCGACGATTTCAGCGTAGATGTGCGCGCCACGAGCCAATGCGTGCTCGAGCTCTTCAACAACAACGATACCGCCGCCGCCTGCAATCACGAAACCGTCACGCTCGGTGTCATAGGTACGTGAAGCTTTGCTTGGGTTGTCATTGTACTTACGGGACATCGCGCCCATCGCGTCGAATTCGCAAGCCATTTCCCAGGACAGTTCTTCACCGCCGCCAGCAAACACCACGTCTTGCTTGCCGAGCTGAATCATCTCGTAAGCGTTACCAATGCAGTGTGCAGAAGTCGCGCAAGCAGAGCTGATGGAGTAGTTCACACCGCGGATTTTGAACGGCGTTGCCAGACATGCAGACACGCCAGAAGCCATGGCTTTGGTCACCATGAACGGACCTACGCCTTTCAGGCCGGTAGCACGCATTGCGTCAGAACCTGCAACCTGGTTGCGTGGAGAACCGCCGCCAGAGCCAGCAATCAGACCGGTGCGATCGTTAGAAACCATTTCAGGAGTCAGACCTGAATCGGCAATTGCCTGTTCCATTGCAAGATAAGCATAAATAGAAGCATCGCTCATGAAACGCACAATTTTGCGATCGATAAGACCGGCTGTGTCCAGTTTCACATCACCCCAGACGTTGCACTTCATCCCGGCATCTTCAAATTCTTTAGAGAAGGTTATGCCTGAGCGCCCTGTTTTCAGAGACTCAAGAACTTCTTCTTTGGTGTTACCGATGCTCGAGATAATGCCCAGGCCAGTAATCACAGCACGTTTCATTTAATACCTCTTTTACTATTAACTATTCGGGATTTCGTTAAGCACTCTAGCGTACAGTTGTACGCCGAACAAGTCCGATCAGCAATTCGTTGTGTAAAGAATTGAAATTTGCTCCCTGACCGACAGGCAGTTAAACTTCGCGCACAGCCTAGAACCAAGAGAGTTTTACGTGGATCACACCCCCATCCAACCCGCTGAATTAAGCTGGAATGAACAGGGTACACCTGTTTCCCGACAGTTCGATGACATCTACTTTTCGGAACAGGGTGGCCTGGACGAAACCCGTCACGTGTTTCTTAATGGCAACCATTTCCCACAACGTTTTGGCAGCCACTCGCGCCCGCTGCTGATCATTGCCGAGACAGGATTTGGTACTGGATTAAACTTCCTGACCCTGTGGCAATCCTTTAGCGAGTTTCAACGGTCGACAGAAGCTGAATCGCTACAACAGCCTAGTCAGACAACAGTTAGGCGATTACATTTCATCAGCTACGAAAAATATCCTCTTTCCGTCGAAGATCTCGAAATGGCCCATCGACACTGGCCAGAATTAGCGGATTATGCTGAAGAACTGAGGCAGCAATGGCCTTTACCGTTTGCCGGATGCCACCGCCTGCTGCTCGACGGCGGACGTATTACGCTGGATTTGTGGTTCGGCGACGTCACTCATTTACTGCCTTCCAGCGATCCCAGCCTTTACCAGCAGGTTGATGCCTGGTTTCTTGACGGATTTGCACCGTCAAAAAATCCCGATATGTGGAGCAATGAGCTGTTCGCTGCAATGGCAAAAATGACCCGCCCCGCAGGCACCTTCGCTACTTTTACCGCGGCCGGATTTGTGCGCCGTGGACTACAGGCAGCGGGTTTCAATGTCAGCAAGGTTAAAGGGCACGGCAAGAAACGCGAGATGCTCAGCGGCTGGCGCGAGGCGGCTGAAAAATTGCCGCACCCAACGCCCTGGTATCAACGCCCCGCGGCGGATAATCCACAAGAGGTGGCGATTGTCGGCGGTGGTGTGGCCAGCGCCCTGCTCTCACTGGCGCTGCTGCGTCGCGGTTTTCAGGTCACATTATATTGTGAAGATGCAAAACCGGCAGAAGGCGCTTCTGGCAATCGTCAGGGCGCAGTTTATCCGTTGCTAAACGGCAGGCATGACGCCATCGAGCAGTTTTTTGCCCACGCATTTACCTTTGCTCGTCGACAATATCAACTGTTTGCCGGGCAAGGGCTGGCGTTCGATCACGATTGGTGTGGCGTATCTCAGCTGGGCTATGACGAAAAAAGCCAGAATAAAATTGAAAAAATGCTGGCCGCAGACTGGCCGCAGTTGCTGGCAACCGCCCTGGATGCAACACAGCTTGCCGAAACTCTGGGCCTGCCGACTCAGCACGGCGGCGTCGGTTATCCGCTAGGCGGTTGGTTGTGCCCGGCCGAACTCACGACACAGGCGATTGCCTATGCGCAGTCAATGGGTTTGCAGGTGCATTACCAGCATCAGGTAAAAGACATTCAGGCAATGACCGACTCTACTGCACCATTGCATGAAGCTGATGGCACAGAAGCGGTAGGCATCGACAAAGAATCCAACGCAATCAATCAGTTAATTACGGGCCATACCCGCTGGAAACTACAGTTTTCCAGACAAGACCCCGCCGAGCACGCCACGCTGGTGCTGGCGAATGGTGCGGCGATTGCCGGATTCACCCAGACTGAAAAATTACCGGTGTATGCAGTTAGCGGTCAGGTTTCACATATTCCGACTACGTCAGAGCTCAGCAAGCTCAGACAGGTCTTGTGTTACGACGGCTATATGACGCCGGTGAACCCTGCAACTCAGCAGCACTGTATCGGGGCCAGCTACCATCGCGCCGAGCACCAGCCGGTGTATCGCGAGGAAGATCAGCAGCAAAACCGCCAACGGCTGATTGACTGCCTGTCTGAAGAACAGTGGCCGCTGGAAGTAAATGTTAGCGATCATCAGGCGCGTAACGGTGTGCGCTGCGCGACGAGGGATCACCTGCCAATGCTGGGGGGAGTACCGGATTACGATGCCTTGCTGGCAACCTATGCGGAATTGCCGCAGCAGCTTCAGCGACAGCAGACGATTGCGCTATCCCCGGTTCATCGCAACCTGTTTATGCTCGGCGCACTTGGCTCGCGAGGCCTCAGCTCGGCCCCTTTGGCGGCAGAGATTCTGGCCGCGCAAATTGCGGGAGAGCCTTTACCCGCAGAGTCTTCGACTCTTGCAGCCCTAAACCCTAACCGCATGTGGGTCAGAAAACTGCTTAAAGGCCGCCCGGTAACGCATCTCGACTGATTTAGTATTTGAAATTCAGGCATTAAAAAAGGGCCGTAATGGCCCTTTTTCTGCGTATCACGCAACCCGCAATTAACGCTCGGTTTCTGGCAACGCTTTTTGGTAAAGGTTTTCCCACATACCCAACACCAGTATCTGGTCGCGTGGAGAAAGCTCTCCGGCCTGAATTGCCTTGTCCAGGCTGGATTGCACACGGGCTTTAAGTTGCTCGGCGCTATGCTCGCCGTTGGCTTCGGCTTCTGCGACAGATACGGTCAGATGCCCCTGGAGATAACCGCTGGCAAACAGCTCGTCATCGGTGGCGCTATCAACCATGTCTTCAATCAGCGCGAAAATACGCCCTTCAAATTCAGCAATCATCCTGTTCCTCTTCCTTAAACGACTCTGCGCTCAGCGGCGCGGTGTGATAATACGCTTGTAATGCATTGATAAAGCGCGCCGGGCGCTCAGGGATACCCTTTTCAAGCGTCCTCAACACCTCTTCGCGAACTTTACGCTGAAAACCTAATCTGTCTGGTTCGCAATCGCCGCTCAGATTGTCACAGCTCACGTTAAAGTTAAAGCCTGCCGCCGCGCAGAACATCCATTCATACGATTGCGGTTTGATTTCAACTTTTTCAAATTCACTTTGCGTCTGTGCATCACGGCCATCAGGGCAATACCAGTAACCAAAATCCACCAACTTGCGTCTTTCAGCCCCCGCCACGCACCAGTGAGAGATTTCATGCAGCGCGCTGGCGTAATAACCGTGGGCAAAAACGATGCGGTTATAGTCTTCCTGCTCGTCGGCAGGCAGGTAAATCGGCTCGTCATCGCCGCGAATTAGGCGCGTGTTGTAATCTTCGCTGAAACAGCGGTCAAAAATATCAATAACTTGCTGATAATGATGCTTTTCAATTAACTCTGACATAGTGACTGACTAACTCAAAATAAGGCGATAAAGGCAAATACTGCGAATTACAGCTGGCCGACGTGGTGGTCGAGCAGCGACTGACAAATTGCCGGTAACGGTGGGGGTTCACGCTTAACCGGCACACCGCTGCCCGGTTTAGGCGGCAGGAACCAGCTTTGCAGCTCGGCACCACAGCCGTCGCCCGGAGGTGGCGGTGGCTGGTTTTCGCAATTATGATCGCCTACCGGACAGCGCAGGCGAACGTGCATGTGAGCGCGATGACCAAACCACGGCCTGACCTTGTGCAGCCATTCACGATCGCTACCGGCATCGGCACAAAGCTGCTGTTTAATAGCCGGGTTGACGAAAATACGCACCACATCGGTATCTTGCGCCGCCAGTTTAATTAGGGTTTCAATTTGTGGCTGCCACTGGCTTTTAACGATGCTTTTGCCGTCACGGCTTACCAGGTCAATCGGCTGCGGCTTTAACAGCTGCTGTTCAGTCCAGCGTTTACGCGGCATCTGTAGCCAGATATCCACGTCCAGACCGGACTGATGGCTGGCATGGCCGCTACTGAAGCGCCCACCCGCAGGCATGGCCATATCGCCAATCAGCACGTTGCCCAATCCTTCGCGGTTCGCTTCTGACGACAGACGCTTGATAAAGGTCAGCAGGTCTGGCTGGCCGTAAAAACGGCGTTGATCCGTGCGCATCACCTGATAATCCGGTGAATTCAACGGCAGCGGTTTAGCGCCAATCTGGCAGCCGTTAGCATAGCTACCAATAGCCTGAGGTGCTCCGGCGATCGGCAAGGTAATGCGCTGCCACGGCGTCACGGCCAGGGCCGGAAGCGCGGCAGCCATCGCCAGTAAACCTAACAAAACTCGGTTAATTCGCATTCTTTGCAAGCACCCTCGGCCATCGGCCCATGATTAATCGAACCGTTACCAGCGCGGAACGCTGGAATTGACGTCGCCGCACTGTGCGCGCTGGCGCAGCAGGTGATCCATCAGGACGATAGCCATCATCGCTTCGGCAATCGGCACGGCACGAATGCCAACGCAAGGATCGTGACGCCCCTTGGTGATCATCTCGACCTGCTCGCCTTCGCGGTTAATGGTGCGCCCCGGAACGGTGATGCTTGAGGTAGGTTTCAGAGCCATGTGTGCCACAATCGGCTGACCGCTGCTGATCCCGCCAAGAATGCCGCCTGCGTGGTTGCTTTCGAAGCCCTGTGGGGTAATTTCGTCACGGTTTTCGCTGCCGCGTTTGTTAACTACGGCAAAACCGTCACCAATCTCGACGCCTTTAACCGCGTTGATGCTCATTAGCGCATGAGCAATGTCCGCGTCCAGACGATCGAATACCGGCTCGCCAAGCCCAGTAGGCACGTTTTCAGCCACCACGGTAATTTTAGCGCCAATAGAGTCACCGGCTTTTTTCAGCTCGCGCATCAGCTCGTCCAGCGCTTCAAGCTTGGACTCGTCAGGGCAGAAGAACGGATTGGTTTCGACCAGATCCCAGTCTTTCAGCTCACAGTTGATATCGCCCATTTGCGACATATAGCCGCGAACCTGCACGCCAAATTTCTGGGCGAGGTATTTTTTAGCGACGGCACCGGCGGCCACGCGCATCGCGGTTTCACGGGCGGACGAACGACCGCCGCCGCGATAGTCGCGAGTGCCATACTTTTGCTCATAGGTGTAATCGGCATGACCGGGACGGAAAACGTCTTTGATCGCGCTGTAATCCTGTGAACGCTGGTCGGTATTTTCGATAATCAGGCCAATGCTGGTGCCGGTTGTCACGCCTTCGAATACGCCAGACAAGATCTTCACTTCGTCGGCTTCACGACGCTGTGTGGTATAGCGTGACGTGCCGGGACGACGACGATCGAGATCGTGCTGCAGATCGGCCTCGGTCAGTGGAATGCCCGGAGGTACGCCGTCAATAATACATCCCAGCGCGATTCCGTGGGATTCACCAAAAGTAGTGACGCGGAAAAACTGCCCAATACTGTTCCCTGCCATCACGGCTCCTTAACCATTAGTTAAACTGTTTAAAATCAATAGAGTTCAATACATCGTTACTTGCGGAACATGCTGAAATGTTCGGCACAGTCGATCAGTTGCGGCTTGGTCAGCATAAATACGCCGTCACCGCCGTTTTCGAATTCGAGCCAGGTAAACGGAATGTCCGGGTATTGATCCATCAGATGTACCATGCTGTTGCCCACTTCACAAATCAGCACGCCGTTGTCGGTCAGGTAATCCGGGGCACAGGCCAGAATGCGGCGAGTCAGTTTCAAGCCATCAGAACCAGACGCAAGGCCAAGTTCCGGCTCGTGACGATATTCGTCCGGCAAATCGGCCATGTCGTCTTCATCAACGTAAGGCGGGTTGGTGACAATCAGATCGTATTGCAGCTCAGGCAGGTCGCGGAACAGGTCGGAACGGATTGGCGTAACCCACTGCTCGATAGCGTGAGTGTCAATGTTACGTTCGGCCACCGCCAGCGCGTCTGCGGAGATATCAACGGCATCAACTTCGGTTTCCGGGAAAGCATAAGCACAGGCGATAGCTATGCAGCCGCTGCCGGTACACATATCCAGAATATGGGTTGGTTGATGCTGCAGGATGCCCGAGAAGCGATTGTTAATTAGCTCACCGATTGGCGAACGTGGCACCAGCACGCGCTCGTCAACGTAGAATTCCATGCCGCAGAACCAGGCTTTGTTGGTCAGATAGGCAACAGGTACGCGCTCATTAACGCGGCGGATCACGCGCTCAACGATACGATGGCGCTCGCTAGAGGTCAGGCGCGCGGTGTGCATGTCTTCCGGGATATCGAGCGGTAAAAAGACGCTTGGCAGCACCAGTTGCACGGCCTCGTCCCAGGGATTGTCCGTTCCATGGCCGTAATAAACATTAGCGGCGTTCAGGCGGCTGACGGTCCAGCGCAGCATATCCTGAATGGTATGCAGTTCACTGACGGCTTCGTCGACGAATATTTTGTCCAATTTTCTCTCCTGGGGTACGGCGGGTGGCCTTGTGTTGCAGCCATAAAATTTCCGCATAGTTTGCCACGAAGACGTCAACAAATCAGTAATAATCCCCCCAAACTGATACCCAAAGCCATTGAAGTCCTGGCAGGACGGTAAGCGAGTGAATCATTGGGCGCTGACTCACTCAATAACCGCGGGATACAGCCTTTGCCAACCTCGCCACCGCTTCAATCAAACAGGGGATAAGAGTTTTATTTAGCTTGCATGCCTTGAGCGGGTACACTACGAAAATATGTGACGAATGATGATATTGCGATGAAGAAAAAATATTCTCTGAACAAGGAAGATTTAGCCTTGTTTCGTGAGGCGGTGCCTGGCATCAAACGCTTGAAAAACGACACTATTGTGCATAAACCCGAGAAAAAACCGCAGGTTATTTCCTCCCCAAAGCGACTGCTTCAGGAGCAGGTTGATGCCACTTATTATTTCTCTGACGAATTTCAGCCGATGCTGGATAACGAAGGGCCGGTGCGCTATGTCAGGCAAGACGTAAGCCATTTTGAGATGAAAAAACTGCGTCGCGGTGATTATTCTCCGGAGCTGTTTTTAGATTTGCATGGTTTGACCCAGCTTGAGGCTAAAAAAGAATTAGGGGCTTTGGTCGCCGCCTGCCGCCGCGAACACGTGCATTGCGCCTGCGTAATGCACGGACACGGCAAGCATATTCTCAAGCAGCAAACGCCACTGTGGCTGGCACAGCATCCAGATGTAGAGGCTTTTCACCAGGCACCACGAGAGTTTGGCGGCAATGCGGCGCTGCTGGTATTGGTCGAATTAGACGATAAGACGCACGAAGATGCTTAATCAGTTCTGTGCTGCGCCTTCTCTGACATTAGGCTGAAATATTTCGTCTGCAAAATAGCAAAAGGCACAGCGAGCTGTGCCTTTGAGCGATGAGCCTGAGAAATATCAGCAGGCTTTGGCAATCACCTGAGACGGGCTAAATTGCCAGTCAAAGCTGCCTTGTCCAGTATCAGCGTTAATTTCCACGCTAGCCATCGCTGACGTAGCAAACATTGGAGGACAATGTCCGGGGCACAATTCAGCCACCAGATAACCGACCAATGGCAAATGAGAAACCACCAGCACGGAGCTTACGCCCTCTTTGGCCAAGGCCTGAAGCTCTTCGGCAACGTGAGCCGGATCGCCGCTCGGGGTCAGCTCAGGCAAGACATCAACCTTTTCAGGAAGAGAGATCGCCTGACGCACTTTTTCCAGTGTTTGCTGCGCCCGCAGATAAGGGCTGACCAGCACGCGCTGAATTTTCACCGAGCGCCCATTCAACCAGGACGCCATACATACTGTTTCGTCACATCCGCAATCGGTAAGAGGCCTTACTGAATCGCTGGCCGCATCGAGAGCAGCCTCACCGTGACGCATAATCACAACTTGCATATTGCACCGCTTTTGTTAACAAAAATAGCGCTATACAGAAACGCTTCGCGTGCTGTATTACCCTTCTGCCCACATCCTAGCAGGGCACTACACCATCACCAACATTATCAAAATGAGCGGTCTGTATTGCGGCCGGGCATTTTGCCTGAAAGTCTTCGCAATTAAAACGCTGTTTTTTACACCAACCAATAAAAGATGTAAATAGGCTCGTTGGTTAATCAACCAGGCTGCCGGGTTGTTAATCTATTCATTCGTAAGTGGCGAATTGTTGCTCAACAATTACCAGAATCGATGAATTAAGCCGTGACACAGATCACACTAACACCTTAAAGATTAGGCGGCAGTCTGCTACAAAGACTGACCATTTTACGCTCAATTAATCAGCTATACAATTTTTGTCCATTCTCGGCCAGAAGCACCAGCTTCTCACAAGGCGCGAACCGCTCCCCATGCTGATGTTGCAGCGCTTGAAGATTTTTAAGCAAAGGCTTTGCGCCTATGGCATCGATATAACGCATCGGCCCTCCCAGAAACGGCGGGAAACCAATGCCAAATACCGCGCCAATATCTGCATCGCGAGGGCTTTTTATCGTGCCATCTTCAAGGCAGCGCAAGGCTTCATTTAGCATTAAGGCCACGCAGCGATCGGCGATTTGCTGCGACGATTGCTTATTTTTGGGCGTGAGATTTAAAAGCCCATAAATAGAAGGGTCAGGCTGCTTTTGACGCTGTTTTTGCCCCTTCGAAGGATAAAGATAAAAACCCCGACTATTTTTACGGCCTTTCCTGTCGTCGCGGATAATTGCATCCAGCTCTTTGGGGGCCGCAAAACGTCCGCCAAAGGCGTTTTCCAGTACAGGAATAATTTTGGTCCCTACGTCAATGCCCACCTCGTCAAGCAGTTGCAAAGGGCCGACCGGAAAACCAAAATCTGTCAGTGCTTTATCAATATGCTCGATGGTTTCTCCTTCTATCAGGCAGCGTGTCGCCTCATTTATATAAGGAGCTAAAATACGATTGACGTAGAAACCGGCGCTGTCTCCCACCACGATGGCCGTTTTGCCCTGCTTTCTGGCAAACGCCACGGTGGTTGCAATGGTTTGGGCGCTGGTTCCGGCGTGTGGGATGACTTCAACTAAAGGCATCTTGTCGACCGGGCTGAAATAATGCAACCCGATCACCTGCTCAGGCCTTGCCGCTTCTTTGGCAATGTCGTGAATAGGTAAAGAAGAGGTGTTTGAGGCAAAAATGGTATGCAGGTCCGCATTTTCCTCAACTTCGCGGATCATTCTTTGCTTTAATTCGAGGTCTTCAAATACGGCTTCAACGACCAAATCGACATGCCTGAATCCGCTGTAGTCAGTGGTGCCTGAAAGCAACATCATCTGACGTTGCAGTTCGGCGCGTTTGAGATAGCCACGTTTCGATTTCTTTTGCAGTAAATCCCAACTGTATTTAAGAGAATGGCTAATCCCCTGTGGGTTAATATCTTTAATTCTTACCGGTAATTCGGCCTTGGTAGCCGTCACACTGGCAATGCCTCCTCCCATCAATCCCCCGCCTAAAACGGCAACTTTTTTGATGTTAAGCGGCTCAGCATCAGCGCCAAAATCCTTTTTAAGCGCGGTAGTAGCAAAAAATAGGCCGCGCAGCGCTTCCGATTCGGGAGTCATCACCAGTTGCCCAAAAGCCCTTGCTTCAGCCGCGTAGCCACTGGCAGCGCCCTGAGTTAACCCGGTTTGCACCACATCGATAATCTTTTCAATCGCCGGATAATGCCCCTGAGACTTGGCCCGCGTTTGTTTACGAACAAAGTGGAACAGCAGATTTTTGCCCAGAGGCCCCTGCAGCAAGCGGTCTTTAAGCGGCAATTCTTTATTCGCCGGACGCCCTTTCCTCACCCGTTCGATCGCCGTTTGCAGCAAGATAGATTGCGGCACCGCGTCATCGACCAGCCCCATGCGCAACGCCTGTTTCGCGCGCAGGCTGCGTCCGGTCAGCATCAAATCCAGTGCTTTAGCCACCCCGATTAAACGCGGAAGGCGCTGGGTTCCGCCTGAACCAGGCAGCAAGCCAAGTTGCACCTCGGGCAGTCCAAGCTGGGTTTTATCATCCAGCGAACAAATGCGACTATGGCAAGCCAAAGCCAGCTCAAGCCCGCCTCCCAGGCAAGCGCCGTGAATTGCGGCCACCACTGGCTGTTTAATGTTGGCTATCTGCTCCATCACCTGCTGGCCTTTACTGGAAAGCGCCTCGGCTTCGCGAGCCTGCTGGCAGCGGGCAATCATGCTGATATCAGCCCCGGCAATAAACGAATCTTTCTTGCCGGAAACGAAAATCAGCCCTTTCAGATTGGCGTGCTGCTGGGCGGTTTGCAGAATATGGTTAACCTGCTCGGCGAACTCCGCCTTGAGGGTGTTCACTTTTTCATCGGGTACGTCGATGGTGATGATACCAATATCATCGGCGGTGAAATGTAAGGTAAAAGCCGAAGACAATGCACTTTCTGTAAGTTCAGCGGGTGTCATTAGGGGTTTCTGCGTCATTCTGCGGCCTCCACAATCATCGCCGCGCCTAATCCACCCGCTGCACAGGCG
>CAWUIY010000115.1:0-12838 GCA_963922555.1 uncultured Serratia sp.
AGTCCGTCAAGGCGCTTAACGATCAGTTCTGGCTGGCAAAAACGGCGGATTCCAGCCATCTTCTTGATAACAATGGCAATCCTATCGCGACGTTAAGCGAGGACGCGGTAAACGGCCTGATGGTTCAGGCAGAGTTCCTGCTGGACAACAGCGGAAAAGACACCCTGTCAGTCTATGTTCCAGGCAAAAAACAGCCGATTGCCCTACCCAAAGGCAGTGCGCCGCTGGATCAACCGACAGGGCGCTTTTTGCTGACCACCCACGGCGAGCAGAACAAAGTTAATGCGATTATTTCTCCTGATGGAAACCTGATTGGCGGTAACCAGCCTGTTGGCTGGCTGGCACAGGTTAACAACGCCGAAGTGATCAATGGCCGCCTCTGGCTGCATGACGATCAGGGCCAGCTAATTAACATCGTGGATAGCAGCGGCAAAACATTGCTTAATGCTAAAAACGTCGCGCAGCTCGGCGATTATCGAATTCAGCCGCTTAATCAGCAAAAAACAGAAGGCAACGCACCGCTGGCGCTGGTCAGGCCGGATCCCGATGACAGCAAGCCGGGAGCCGGATTTATTCGTGCTGACGGCAGTGTGCAGCTCGAAAGCAAATGGCTGGACATTCAGCCCGCCGACAGCAGCGATTCCGCACAAGGCGGCCTGGCCCAGCAGTTTATCGTTAAAACCGCGCAGGGCACTGGCGTGATTGATGCCCAGGGCAAAACGCTCATCCCGCTGACGGAAGACAACATTGCGCCTTTTGTTCATGGTTATGCCTTTGACTATCAGGACGGCAAACTCACCGCGATTGATGCCAGCGGCAAACACTTCGCCCTGCCTGATGCTTTCGAGTTACAGTCAATCGGCAACGGCTGGTTCCGTTTCCGTCAGACCGCGGCGGAGGGCGCACAGTGGGGCATTTATGATGTGATTAACCACAAGCAAATTGCTGCGCCGGGTTATCAGTCGGTTGGCACTTATGCCAACGGTTTGGCCGACGTCCAAATGCCAAACGGTCTGTGGGGCATTATCGATGCCAGCGGTAAGCCACTGGTAACTGCAGAGTATGCCAGCGTGCGCCGTATCAATGATGCGCTGTGGCAACTGACGCCGCCGCCTGCAACGGCAGATCAACCGGCTTCGTTGCAACAATCAAAAATTATTGCCAATGACGGCCAGGTTCGTATCGATTTAACACCTGACCTGAACGTGAATCAGTTCAACGACGGGCGTATTCTGGCAACGTCGGCAGAAGGACAGTCCTGGCTGTTCAACGCGCAGGGCAACATTGAGCTGCACGAGCAGCAGACCAAAATCTCGGCAGTCGGAGATTGGGTTAAACTTTCTCGCCAGCCGCAGGTAGGGTATCTGAACGCGCAGGGTATCTGGCAGATACAGCCGCAAATCGTGCCGGGTTCCACCTTTGCTCATTCACGCGCGCTGCGAGTTCAGCCGCAAGGCACCGAGTTAATCGACGAAAAAGGGGTACGCGTTGCTTCTATGCCTGATGGCAACTGGGTCTTACCGCCTAACAGTGACATGTCCCTCTCTTATGACGCTGATGACGGTAACGCCACCACGCGCTATGTGGATGCCACCGGCAAACTGGCGATCACCGCTTCTGGCGTTGGCAGCCTCATGCAGGCTAGCCAGGCGGTGTTAACCCAGCCTGATGGCAATAAAACCTGGATTGACGCGCAGGGACATCCTGCCGCAGCGGTTAATTTTACCGACCTCGGACTGATTTCCGAAGGGCTGGCCTTTGCCCGCGTGGGTCAGGACTATGGCTATGTCAATGCGCAGGGCAGCTTCGTCATCCCGCCGGTGTTTGACGCGGTTTCTGCATTTAATAGCGGTGTGGGGATTGCTTCTACGGCGAAAATGTCGATGATGCTGGATTCTACCGGCAAACCGTTGGCGCGCGTCACTCACGAGTGCGGTATTCAGGTTCTGTATGATAGCGGCAGCAAGCGTATTTGGCCGCAGACCATGCCGGTGAAGTGTCCGTAATAGGGTTGTATTTTCGTGCTAATGTTTACAGGGTAGACCCGTAGGCTGATTAAATAAAAAGGATAAATTATGTCTGCTCAAATCCCAGATAAGTACAGGGCCGCAGAGCGTTGGTCTTTTGGTGACAACGAAGCGCAGGCTGATGATTTGGCAAACAAAGTGATCGCTGGTGTTAAAACCGCGACCTGTGCCAATCTTGATGACGAAGGTACGCCAGAAGTCGGTGAAGTGTTCGTGGTGGTCGATGGCCGCAATAACCCGGTTTGCGCCGTAAAGCTTACGGAAGTGAAGCAGGTGCCTTTCGACCTGGTCACCGAAGAGCATGCTTTTGCCGAAGGCGAGGGCGATCGTACCCTGGCTTCCTGGCGCGCTGAGCAGCAGCGTTTCTTCGAGGCTTACGACATGTTCGCCCCGGATATGCCGCTATTGCTGATGAAGTTCACGTTGGTTGAAACATTCTGATTGATCTAACCGGTCTGCCTGCAAGGGTTGGCCGGTTTTTCCAGGAGGCTATGCTTGATGTTGACTGCTGCGAATACCCTGTTTTCCGAACTCTCTTCTCTCGAACTCTCTTCTCCGCGCATCATCCCTTATTTTAGCCAATGGGAATCGCCAGCTTCGGCCTCAGATATCCTGAGCGGTAAAAAAACTTTGCAGGAGATTGAGAACTGGCAACAGTCTGGCGCAGGCACTCAGGAGGAGTTTGTCGAATGGGCTAACCACGTTTGTGGTATGTGCTGTCTGAAAATGGCGTTAGCGGCCACCACCGGAAAAGTGGTACCCATCCTGGAATTAACTCGTCGCAGCCTGCCTTACGGCGCTTATGTACAGGACGGCGACCATATTCGCGGACTGATCTACGCACCCTTTGTCGAGTTTTTACAGCAAGAATTACAGATTGGCGGGCAGGTGAGGGTCGAGATGACCGCCTGGGACATCGCGGCCGAACTGGAACAGAATCATTTCTTTATTGCTTCGGTACATCCTGGTATTCGTCATCCAGAAATTGCGCCGCCTCGCACCGGTGGACATCTGGTGTTGGTCACTGCCGTCGAGCAGGAAACCCTCACCTTTCATAATCCATCGGGCCACAACGAGGCCACGCAGTCTTACGTCAAAATGCCCGTAAGCCAATTTGCCCAATTTTTCGCTGGGCGAGGTGTGGCATTGATGCCGCTTCCTACTCAAGACGCATAATCCACTCGTCTTCCTGGCTGTCATATTTCTCTTTATATAATACGGACTGACGGCCATCAACCACCGCCGGCACGCTGACTGCCTCGTCCCACGCATCGAGCTGCATGCACAAGTCCGGGTCGGATTTGCAAGGGATACGCACCTTGTCTCCACCCTGTCCATCTGGTGATGTACGTTGCGCGTCGTCTATCTCAAAACTGCCGATTCGTATGCTGGATTTCCCCATTGTATTCTCCTCGTTCTGTCTTTTGCGTAGAAATTCAGGTCTGCATCAAAGCAAATGCATAGAGGTATGACCAGTAAGGCCTACTTTGAGAATAGATGATTGTGCAAAAAGTGCCATAAGAAAACTCCAACTGGCACAGATTAAATTTGTAGGCTACGAGTCGAAACGAGATAAGTGATTGATTGCAGGATGGGGAAAAATAACGGGCAAGCCAAATAAAAGCCTGCCCGCTGTTGCACACCGAGACACCCTAATGGGGCACGGCAAAAACGACGTATCAGTTATTGGGTATTGCCGTTCCCCACTGCTGCCAGTTTTTTGGCTCTTCACTCATCAACAGGAAATGGCGTCCGTTTGAGGCTTTTGGCGCAATCGGCGTCGTCGGCGGAGTGGCAAAGGCGATACCCCCACGAATAAACTGCTGGAAGGTGCCGCTCTTGAAGATGCCGCCGGTCAGCCCAAATTGCAGGTTATAGCCCGAAGCCAGCCAGAACGTAGTGTTGTCGCGCACCAGATACTGATACTTCTTGCTGATGCGCAGCGACACGTTAACCCGGTCAGCCATGACACCCAGACGGAAACCGGTCACCGTACCAACCTCGATACCACGGAACAACACCGGCGTTCCAATCTGCAGCGATCCCACTTCGGTGGCATCGACGTCAATTGCCAGGCCATCGGCATAGCGGGAATCGGTAATGGTCGAAGATTGCAGATCAAAGTTGCGGTTTGCGGGGCCTTTACCGGCTTCAACATTAATGTACGGTTGCAGCAGAGTATCCAGATTCTGCACGCCACCGGCCGAAATCTCTGGAGAGACGACGGAGAAACGAGTACCCAGTCGGGCAAAGGTATCGACATATTCAGGGTACAACACCGCCTGAGCCGCTACCTGATTGAGACTTTGATTCAGCTTCAAGGATTCAACCTGCCCGATGGTGATCCCCAGATAGCGGATTGGCATGCCAGGGGAAAGCTTGCTGGCGTCATAGGTATTCAGGGTTATCTGGCTTCCCACCGCGCGAGCCGCGGTTTCGTTTTCGTACAGCACGCGTTTGCTGCCTTTGGCCTGCGTCACGCCATCCAAATTATCGAAGCTGATAGCACCTTTCAATGCGCGATCCAGTGGCGAGGCCTGTACCGTCAGTCCGCTGCCGTTAATCTGCACCTTGGCTCCGCCTTCTGCCCAAAAGATAGTCTTTGGCGTCAGCAGGTTGCGATATTCCGGGCTAATGTAAACGTCAACTTCAAACTCGTTGGTTTTAGGTCGCACATTGACGATTTCCCCGACCGGGAATTTGCGGTACAGCACAACTGAACCGGTCTGAATGTCTGGCAGACTCTTGGCGATTAGCGTGAGGGTGGTGGAAGGCTTATCGCCTTTAATCCCCTGATCGGCCTTTTCAGAATTGCTGTACAGCGGATACTGGCCGGAAGGTGTGCCTTTAGTACCCGGCATGACACGGATACCCCCGTCAATCCACTCCTGGGCGCTAGCCCCGAGTACTTCCATACCATCGACCCCGAGTTTGACGTCGAGACGGCTGTTGACGACAAACTTGCTGTCTTTATGCAGCAACTGTTTGTATTGCGAACGCACCGCGATGTTAAATAAAATGCCATCGTCGGTCAGTTTGCGATCCAGAACTTGTCCAATCACCATGCCGTTCAGTAACAGAGGCTGACCAGCATCAATGCCGTAGCTCTGTGGAGCAAGCAGTTGCAGAGTCAGTACGCCGGGGTCTTGCAACATGCGCTGGCTGCTGTCGAGCACGGTAAAGTGATTTTGTGGCGGGCCTTCGCCGGGGATTAGCTCAAGCGTATTACCCGTCAGCAGTTGGCTGATTTTGGCATTGGTCAGGCTGATTTTTGGACTGTTCATCTCAATGCGCGTTCCGGTGCGCATTAAATCTACCACTGACGGGTCAAGGATCAGTTTACCGGTGACCTTGTTGTCAGGCTGAAGGTTAATTTCGCTCAGCGTGCCGACCTGCAGGCCTTGGTACATCAGAGGCGTATGCCCTTCGCTCAGGCCATCGCCGCTTGGCAGATCCAGAGTGATGTCTACACCGCGATGGCTTTGCGCTAGATCGGGATACAACTCGTAAGACTGGTCGGTTTTGGCCTGATGCCCGTCCTCAGGTGAATCCAGAGCAATAGCGCCATTGACCAGGGCGGCCAGGCTCTCCATTTCAATTTTAGCTCCGCTGAGGCCAACATTAGCCTTAAAACCGGAAACGTTCCAGAAACGGCTGGTATCTTTCACCAAATGTGCAAAACGTTTATCAATTAATACATCAATAGTGACGCCATTATTACCGGATTCAATATCATAGTCGTAGACTTTACCGACCGGGATTTTGCGGTAGTAAACCAGTGAGCCGGTGCTCAAAGATCCGAGATCGCTGGCATGGAGATGGATCATCAGTTCGCCGGTATTCAGGCGATACTGCGGCTGTGTGTCCAACGCGGTAAAGTGGCTCTGCTCTTTGCCGGTCCCCGGCATCATGCCGATGTAATTACCGCCGACCAGCGCATCCAGGCCGGAGATCCCCGCCAGTGAAGCTTTGGGTGTAACCAGCCAGAACTGCGTACCCTCACGCAGGGAATCGGCTAGCTCACTGCGAATGCTGACTTTGACCATGATGGTGCGCAGGTCTTTACTCAGGCTCAGCGACTGCACGGTTCCGACTTCAACCCCTTGATAACGCACAGGAGTACGGCCAGCAACGATGCCCGCAGCAGATTGGAAGTCAATGGTCACCGTGGTGCCCCGTTCCTGATAATTGCTGTAAACCAGCCAGCCTGTAATCAGCAGCGCAATAAAGGGGAGCAGCCAGAAGGGAGAGATCCGGCGTCGGTTTTTGACTCGTGCTTCAGTCGGTGTATTCGGCGTGTCTTGTTGTTGCATGTGCATCCCAAATCAGGCGGCTGTCCAGCCATTCAACGGCAAGAATAGTCAGTATCACGGCAGAGCCAAAATAAAAAGCGGCCGGACCCATAGTAAAAGCAAGAAGTTGGTCGCGGTTTACCAACGACATCATCAATGAAATAACGAATAAATCCAACATCGACCAGCGGCTAATCCAGGTGATCAGTCGCAGCAGGCGAATTCGGGTCTTTAATCCCTGATGCGCCTTGAAGTGGATGCTGAGTAACAGGGTCAACAACACTAATACCTTGGTAAACGGCACCAGTACGCTGGCAATAAAAACGATGCCCGCGATCGGGATATTTCCTGAGGTCGCCAAAGAGACTACGCCCGAGAAAATGGTATCTTTAAGCTGCTGACCATTGGCATAAATGATTGAAATAGGGAGAAGATTAGCCGGAAATAGCAAGAACATTGCTGCCAGCAGTGCGGCCCAGGTTTTTTGAATGCTGTGCTTGTAGCGCTTTGCCATCGGCACGTGACAGCGCGGACAGCGACCACGCGCATCGGGATGGCCGGTAAACTTGCAGGACAGGCATAGCATCAACGAATCGGGTACGCCCTTGGGGCGTTTTTGCGGGTAAAACTCGTCCCAGAGCTGTTCCACGTTGAGATTAATTTGCGTCAGCGTCACCAGGATTGTCATCGTGATATACGCCGCCAGCGCTTGGCCAACGTCGATATCGGCATAATCTTTGACCTTGATGCAGGCCACTGCCATACCAACCAGATAAATATCCAGCATGACCCAATCTTTGAGGCGATCGAGCATTAAAAGCACCGGACGTAAATTCATGCCCAGCCTGCTACCGAAATGCAGATAAAGTATCGAGCAAACCAGCGTCAGCGGCGCGCCAATGGTGCAGAAGGCAACCATGCTGGCGGTTAGCGGCGAACCTTGGCTCGACATCTGCCAAATTCCCTCGAGCAGGCTGGCGTCGATACGCGTACCCAGCAGGCGAATGCTAATCAGAGGTTGCGCATAGGCAAACGGCATCAGCATTAAAATACTGACGGCAATGACAATCAGGCGGGGAAGGGAGCAGACCTTGCCTTTTTCAACCTTGCTATTGCAGCGTGGGCAATGTGCAGTTTGCGTTCTGCGCAACGCCGGAAGAGTAAAAAGGTAATCGCATTCGCTACAGCGCTGATAACGCATTGGCGGCAGCGGGCCTGATATTGTTCGTATTTTCATAGGACCTGTAAGCAAAATGACCTGTAGAAATTGTGACTGAGTGTATCAAATACCGGACATTTTAATTATCTGGGACCAGAAAGCCCAAGAAGGTCAGGATTTTTAGATAAAATAACGTATCATGCAAACGTCAGAACAACCATTTGTCTCTGGCGAAACATATATTGTAGGCCAGTCTTTTTGAAGTCACACAGGATTAACCTTGTCGAGATACGCATTTAATGCTTATTTTATAGAGGCTAAGCATGCAAAATAGCGGTCTACCCTTAGGTTCTAATGGTTACTACATGACGAAAGAAGCATTCTACACGGAATTAAAACGTGACCTGAACGCGTTAATCGCTGGGGAAAACAATTTTATTGCGACACTGTCCAACGTCAGTGCCTTGCTTTATGAGCGTCTTGAGGGCGTCAACTGGGCAGGATTTTATCTGATGGATGGTTCTTCGCTGGTATTGGGGCCGTTTCAGGGCAAAATCGCCTGCGTACGCATTCCGGTAGGAAAGGGCGTATGCGGAACGGCGGTTGCTGAGAACGCAGTGCAGCGGGTTGGCGACGTACATGCCTTCCCCGGACACATTGCCTGTGACGCCGCCAGCAACGCAGAAATTGTCTTGCCTTTGACCCTGTCAGGTCAGGTTATAGGTGTTTTAGATATCGATAGCACTATTTATCAACGCTTCGACGAAGTGGATGAACAGGGGCTAACAGAATTGGTAGCCGGGCTTTGCAAGCACCTGGAAAACAGTGACGCTGCAAAATATGTCAATTTGATCGCAAGTTGATCGACGGATAACGTAGCATTTACGGACGGGGTCATTATAATGTCGCCTGTTCATGCCTGCGCCGGTTGGCAAACCCGTTGTAATCAGGAAATTTCATGGAAAATCAACCTAAGTTGAACAGTAGTAAAGAAGTCATCGCCTTTTTGGCAGAGCGTTTCCCGCTTTGCTTCAGCGCCGAAGGTGAAGCGCGTCCATTAAAGATCGGTATCTTTCAGGATCTGGTAGAACGCGTTCAGGGCGAAGAGAATTTGAGCAAGACACAATTGCGCTCTGCTCTGCGCCTGTATACCTCAAGTTGGCGTTATCTGTATGGCGTTAAAGTCGGCGCTCAGCGCGTTGACCTTGACGGCAATGCCTGTGGTGTTCTTGAAGAACAACACGTTGAGCACGCCCGTAAACAATTGGAAGAAGCAAAAGCCCGCGTTCAGGCACAACGTGCCGAGCAACAGGCCAAGCGTCGCGAAGCTAACGGTGAAAATGCCGAGCCGCGTCGTCCACGTCCGGCAGCAAAAAAACCTGCTCCGCGTCGTGAAAATGCGCCTGCCGCTGTTTCTGGTCAAGAAAATCGCAAACCGCGCACTCCACGTCCAGCACGTGAAGTGAGCCAACCGCGTCAGGTGCCAGTTACAGATATCACAAAACTGCAAATTGGTCAGGAAATCAAAGTCAGAGCAGGTAAGAGTGCTATGGACGCTACCGTTTTAGAAATTGCAAAAGACGGCGTTCGTGTACAGCTCTCTTCGGGTCTGGCGATGATCGTGCGCGCAGAACACTTGCAGTTCTGATACGGAGGCCAACTCAGGCATGAACAAATTTGTCAGATTAAGCGTAATTGCGGGTCTGCTTTTTGCGGGAACAGGTCTGGTTAACACCAGCTTTGCGAATGACAGTGCACCGGTCACTATCAGTCAGCTCCCACAATTGGCACAAGAGCCTCAAGACGCAACGGTGAGTGAGCGTGTTACTGCACGCTTTACCCGTTCGCACTATCGTCAATTCGATCTTAATGCGGACTTCTCAGGTAAAATTTTCGATCGTTACCTGAATATGCTCGACAATGGCCATAACGTATTAATGGCTTCAGATGTCGCCCAGTTTGCCGATAAACGCGGTACTTTGGGTGAAGAGTTGAAATCCGGTCAATTGGTTACGCCTTACGCTTTGTATAATCTGGCGCAGAAACGTCGTTTCGAACGCTACGAATATGCTTTGTCCGTGCTTGAGCGCCCAATGAACTTTACCGGTAATGATACGATTAACCTCGATCGTACCAAGGCTCCGTGGCCGAAAGATTCCACCGAGCTGGACCAACTTTGGGATCAGAAGGTCAAATATGACGAGCTGAACCTAAAGCTGACCGGTAAAAACGATCAGGAAATTCGCGATATTCTCGGCAAACGCTATCGCTTCGCAATGAAACGTCTGACGCAAAGCAACAGCGAAGACGTTTTCCAGCTGATAATGAATGCGTTTGCGCACGAAATTGATCCCCATACCAATTACCTGTCACCGCGCAGTACCGATCAGTTCAATACCGAAATGAGTCTTTCTCTGGAAGGTATTGGCGCAGTACTGCAGGGCGATGACGACTATACCGTGATCAACTCGATGGTAGCAGGCGGCCCGGCGGCCAAAAGCAAAGCCATTGCAGTGGGTGACCGTATCGTTGGCGTTGGTCAGACAGGTAAGCCGATTGTTGACGTCATTGGCTGGCGTCTCGATGACGTCGTCGCACTCATCAAAGGTCCTAAAGGCAGCAAGGTTCGTCTGGAAGTGTTGCCAGCAGGCAAGGGCACCAAGACGCGGACTATCACGCTGACCCGTGAAAAAATCCGTCTTGAAGACCGCGCTGTGAAAATGACTATCAAGAAAGTCGGTAATGAGAAAGTTGCCGTGATGGACATTCCTGGCTTCTACGTGGGTCTGACCGATGACGTGAAAGTTCAGTTGCAGAAGATGGCCAAGCAGAATGTCAGCAGCCTGGTGATCGACCTGCGTACCAACGGCGGCGGAGCGCTGACCGAGGCAGTTTCACTGTCTGGTTTGTTCATTCCGAGCGGTCCGGTGGTGCAGGTACGTGATAACAACGGTCGTATTCGTCAAGACAGCGATAACGACGGCGTTGAGTATTACAAAGGTCCGCTGGTCGTGCTGGTCGATCGTTACAGCGCGTCTGCTTCAGAAATCTTTGCTGCGGCAATGCAGGATTACGGCCGTGCGCTGATTGTCGGTGAACCGACCTTCGGTAAAGGCACCGTACAGCAGTACCGCTCTCTGAATCGCATTTACGATCAGATGCTGCGTCCTGAATGGCCTGCTCTTGGCTCTGTGCAATACACCATCCAGAAATTCTATCGAATTAACGGTGGCAGCACGCAGCGTAAGGGCGTTACGCCGGATATCGTTATGCCAACCGGCATGATCGATAACGACGTGGGCGAGCGCTTCGAAGATAACGCCATGCCTTGGGACAGCATTAAAGCTGCGAATTACACCAAGACGGGCGATCTTGCGCCTTTGATACCTGAACTGCTGAAAGATCACGATGCTCGCATCGCGAAAGATCCTGAGTTCCAGTACATTGAGCAGGATATTGCCAAGTTTAAAGCCAATAAAGACAAGCAGAACATTGTTTCTCTGAATTACGCTCAACGTGATAAAGAAGACAAAGAAGATGACGCAACCCGTCTGACTCGTCTGAATGAGCGCTTTAAGCGTGAAGGCAAGAAGCCTATCAAGTCCCTCGATGACCTGCCGAAGGATTATGTTGCGCCGGATCCGTATCTGGATGAAGCCGACAACATTGCCGTCGACCTGTCGAAGCTTGAAAAAGCTCAGGACAGCCAGTCTAAATAAGACGCTGTTTGCGGTAATGTGATTGACGAAAAAGCCACCTTATTTAGGTGGCTTTTTTATGCCTCAAATTTTATGGATTTTCACTCTTGTTTCTCAAAATATCCGGCAGCGTTGTTCCTCACCCCATTTCGAATAGGGCGTTTTGACAGGGGTTCACGAATTGCAAAGTGACATGAGGCGATGACACTGATCTCGATGGTGAGATTTTAATGATCATGTAGCCCCTAAATGCTCTGGATTTATCAACAAAACACTTCTAAATGTAAAGTATTGTGAATTACAGCGCCGGGAAAGCTCTGGCACTTGAATCCTGTGCGTAAGCCCATAGGATCAAGGTATCCCAGCTTATTTAAAAGGGGATACTCTGTTCGACCACGAAAACTACAATGAGGAAGTATTAATTTTATGATGCGTATAGCGTTGTTCCTGTTGACTAACCTGGCAGTAATGGTGGTTTTCGGGCTGGTACTCAGCCTGACAGGCATTCGTTCTAGCAGCGTGATGGGGCTAATGATCATGGCCGGTTTGTTCGGCTTCGGTGGTGCGTTTGTCTCTTTGATGATGTCAAAATGGATGGCGTTACGCTCGGTGGGTGGGGAAGTCATCGAGCAACCGCGTAACGAGACTGAACGCTGGTTGATGAATGTCGTCAGCCGTCAGTCCCAGCAGGCAGGGATTAAAATGCCGCAAGTTGCGATTTATCACGCACCAGATATCAACGCCTTTGCAACCGGCGCTCGACGTGACGCGTCTCTGGTGGCGGTCAGCACCGGCCTGTTGCAGAGTATGAGCCAGGACGAGGCCGAAGCGGTTATCGCCCACGAGATTAGTCATATTTCCAACGGTGATATGGTCACCATGACCCTGATTCAGGGCATCGTGAACACCTTTGTGATCTTTATTTCACGTATTCTGGCACAAATTGCCGCGGGCTTTATGTCGGGCGATCGTGAGGGCGAAAACAACAGCAACGGTAATCCACTGGTTTATTTTGCCGTGTCGATGGTACTTGAATTGGTGTTTGGTATTGTTGCCAGCATCATCACCATGTGGTTCTCCCGCCATCGCGAGTTTTATGCCGATGCAGGCTCTGCCAAGCTGGTGGGGCGTGAAAAAATGATTGCCGCGTTGCAACGTCTAAAAACCAGTCACGAGCCGCAGGAAGCGGGAAGCATGATGGCGTTGTGTATCAACGGTAAATCCAAGACTTTCAGCGAGTTATTTATGTCGCACCCTCCGCTGGACAAGCGCATTGAAGCCCTGCGCAGCGGCGAATACATCAAATAATCGTCGTCTTAAATAACAAAGGCCCGGCATTGATTGCCGGGCCTTTTTATTGCGACTCGCTTAAAGCCCATCAGGCCTTTTGCTGTTCAACCAATTTTTGCGTCATTCGCAGCATGCTGACAATCGCGCCCGCCAGTGCCAACGTACCGGCCAGAATCAGTGAGGCGTGTGTGCCGTGCTCGTTAAACAGGTTAAACATCAGTGCCACCATTGCTGCACCGGTCGTTTGCCCGAGGAGTCGAGCCGTGCCCAGCATTCCGCTGGCACCGCCGCTACGGCTGCGAGGAGCCGAGGAGACGATAGTGTGATTGTTAGGCGACTGGAACAGGCCGAAGCCTGCACCACAAACAATCA